>MUCI01000019.1 GCA_002816575.1 SAR202 cluster bacterium Casp-Chloro-G2
CCCGCCAGCGGGTGGCCGAAGTTATCGCCCACGAGATGGCCCACATGTGGTTCGGCGACCTGGTGACCATGGAATGGTGGGATGACCTGTGGCTGAACGAGAGCTTCGCCTCGTGGATGGGCAACAAGGCCGTGGACTGGCTCTTCCCCGAGTGGGAGATGTGGACCCAGTTCGTGAACATGGACACCAACCGGGCATTAAGCCTGGACGGTCTCAAGAACTCCCATCCGATCGAGCAAGCGGTGAAGAACCCGGCGGAAGTCAGCCAGCTCTTCGACGCCATCAGCTACAGCAAGGGCGCCTCGGTGATCCGCATGCTGGAGAACCTGCTGGGAGCGGAGACCTTCAGAAAGGGGCTGAACCGCTATCTTTCGGGACATATGTACGCCAACGCTAGGACCGAGGACCTGTGGTCGGCGTTGGAGAAGGAATCGGGCAAACCGGTGACCGCCATAATGGACTCCTGGGTGAAGCAGATGGGATACCCGGTGCTCCAGGTGGAGACCGACCGGACGGACGGAAAGACCAAGCTCTCGATAACCCAAGAGCGGTTCGTGTACGACAAACTGCTGGGCGGGAGCGAACCCGACCCCGAGATCTGGAAGGTACCCATCAGCGCCAGTCAGGGCGGCCAGGAATCGGCGGTCACGGTGATGGAGGGCAGCCAGATTGAGTTGGATGTGCCGGGCAGCGGCGGCGCCTGGGTCAAGCTCAATCCAGCCCAGACCGGCTTCTACCGGGTGAACTACAGCGCCGACGACTGGGAACGTCTGGTCCCGCCGATACGGTCTTTGGAACTGCACGCAACCGACCGCTTGGGTATCCAGAACGATGCCTACGCCCTGTCCCGGGCCGGGCTGCTGCCGGTGACCCAGTTCCTGTCGTTGGCCCAGGCTTACCAGAACGAGAGCGACGCCTCCGTTTGGGGCGACCTGGCCAGCAACCTCCGCGACATCGAACAACTGATTGCCGACGATCCGGTCCACCCGGCCTACCAGAGATTCGCCCGCGGCATCTTCGGTCCGGCGGCCAAGAAGGCCGGCTGGGAGCCCAAGCCCGGCGAAGGACACCTGGACGCACTGCTGCGCTCCACCGTACTCAGCCAGGCGGGCAGCTACCACGACGCCGACCTGATGAGCCAGGCGACGGAGCATTTCAAGCGGTATCTGAACGACCGCGATGCGGTGGCCCCCGACCTGCGCGGCGTTGTCTTTGGGCTGGCGGCCCAGGCCGGCGGGCGGGACATCTACGACAATATCTGGGAACTGGAAGGCGAGACCGACCTGGCCGAAGAGAAGATTCGTCTGCTGATGTCGCTGACCAGGTTCCAAGAGCCTGACCTGCTGACATCGGCTCTGGAAGACTCTCTATCGTCCAAGGTCCGTTCCCAGGACACCATCACGCTGGTGGCCGGGGTAGCCGCCAACCCCATAGGCCGCGACCTGGCCTGGGAGTTCGTGAAGGCCAACTGGGCAGAATTCGACCGGCGTTACGGCGGCGGCGGGTTCGGTCTGATGCGGCTGGTGTCGATCTGCGGCTACTTCAACTCCCAGGAGAAGTCCGACGACGTGGACAGCTTCTTCGCCGAGCACCCGGCCCCGGCGGCGGAACGGACCATACGCCAGGCCATGGAGCGGGTACGGCTCAACATCAAGTGGCTGGAGCTGAACCGGCAGGAGCTGACCGATTGGTTCGCCTAGTCAAATAAGACCCTTAAACCGGTACGCTTCCCCGTAGGCTCCAACGCCTGCGGGGAAGCAGCATTCCGAGAAAAGATTAAACGCCGCCGCCACCGGGTTAGAGCGAGCTGACCCCGCAAACTCGAATTTCCTGACCGGTTGAGAGAACCGGGCCTGGAGATCGCCCAGTTCTCACGCATCTGCCCCATCGATCGGCGTTTCCTGCCTGATTGCGCCTTTTTTGGCTAGAGTCTTCGTCCTAAGGCCCTGCCGCGCCGTTTCCCACCGGCGTTGGCCGATGCTACAATCAGATTTAAGCTATCTAGTTTAGGCTATCTAGTTTCTCCAGTCCCCGGAATTCCAACCACCAGTGTTTTTTGAATATTTATGTCTACAATTTCCCATATTGATGAACTGAAATCGGCGTTGAGCCAACGTATTCTGGTTATCGACGGCGCCATGGGCACCGCCATCCAGAACCGCGACCTGGGTCCCGATGACTTTGGCGGCCCCCAATACGAAGGGTGCAACGAGTACCTGATCGTAACCCGGCCCGATGTTATCGAAGACATCCACCGCGGCCATCTGGAAGCAGGCGCCGACATTATCGAGACCAACACCTTCGGCGCAACGCCGGTGGTGCTGGCTGAATACGACTTGGCCCACGAGGCCCGCCGCATCAACCACGACGCCGCCATCATCGCCCGGCGCGCGGCTAACGCGGTGTCCACCCCCGAAAAGCCCCGTTTCGTGGCCGGTTCCATGGGACCGACCACCAAGACCATCTCGGTCACCGGCGGCATCACCTTTGAGGACCTGGCCCACGACTATCACATCCAGGCCGCCGGTCTCATGGAAGGAGGCGTTGACGTCCTGCTGCTTGAGACCAGCCAGGACACTCTCAACGTCAAGGCAGGCCTGGAGGGCATCGACCGTGCCTTCGCCGAATTGGGCCGTGAGATTCCGGTGGCGGTGCAGGGCACCGTCGAGCCCATGGGCACGTTGTTGGCCGGTCAGGACGTCGAGGCCTTCTATACTTCGCTGGCCCACCGAGACCTGCTGTGGATCGGACTCAACTGCGCCACCGGTCCCAATTTCATGACCGACCACATCCGGACGCTGTCCGGCCTGTCCAGGTTCCCAGTGTCCTGCGTGCCCAACGCCGGTATGCCCGACGAAGACGGCAACTATAACGAGACCCCTGAGGGTATGGCCGAGACGGTGGGACGGTTCGCCGAGTCCGGCTGGGTCAACCTGGTCGGCGGTTGCTGCGGCACGGTCAACGAGCACGTGCGGCTGCTGGCGGAAATGGCATCGGGGAAGCCGGCGCGGCCCGTTGTCGAATCAACCGAATCCCGGGTTTCCGGCATCGAAGCCCTGGTGGTGAACGACGAGATGCGCCCGGCCATCATCGGGGAGCGCACCAACGTGCTGGGCAGCAGGCGGTTCCGGCGGCTCATCGCCGAGGGTTCTTTCGAAGAGGCCGCCGAGATCGGCCGGCGTCAGGTTCGGAACGGCGCCCACATCCTGGACGTCTGCCTGCAGGACCCCGACCGGGACGAAGCCAGCGACGTCGCCACGTTCTTAAACCTGGTGACCAAGAAAGTTAAAGCCCCCATCATGATCGACTCCACCGACTCCTCGGTGATCGAGCTTGCCCTAACCATGCTTCAGGGCAAATCCATCATCAACAGCATCAACTTGGAGGACGGTGAGGCCCGGTTCGAGGCCGTGGTCCCGCTGGCCAAGCGGTACGGCGCTTCGCTGGTGGTCGGCTGCATCGACGACGACAAATTGCAAGCCCAGGCCATCACCAAAGAGCGAAAACTTGAGGTGGCCGTGCGGTCGGCCAGATTGCTGACCGAGAAATACGGCATACCCATGGAAGACATCATCTTCGACCCCCTGGTGTTCCCCGTGGGCACCGGCGACAAGAACTACGTCGGCTCCGGGGCGGAGACCGTGGAAGGCGTCCGCCTGATCAAGGAAGCCCTGCCCGGCGTTAAGACGGTGCTCGGCATCTCCAACGTGTCATTCGGATTGCCCGCCGCCGGACGCGAAGTGCTCAATTCGGTATTCCTTTACCACTGCGTCCAGGCTGGCTTGGACATGGCCATCGTCAACTCAGAAGGCATGGAGCGCTATTCGTCCATACCCGAAGAGGAACGCAAGCTGGCCGAGGACCTGATCTGGCCACGGGGCGATGACCCGGTTGCAGCTTTCGCCAGCCACTTCCGAGAGAAGGCCCCCAAGGCCACTTCCGAAGAACGCATGAAGCTGCCCTTAGACGAAAGGCTGGCCCTGGCGATCATCGAAGGTTCCAAGGAGGGACTGGCCGAGGACCTGGACGAAGCCCTGACCGGGCGAACGCCGCTGGAGATCATCAACGGCCCCCTGATGACGGGCATGGCCGAGGTGGGACGCCAGTTCAACGCCAATCAGTTGATCGTCGCCGAGGTATTGCAGTCGGCCGAGGCCATGAAGTTCTCGGTCAGCCATCTGGAGCCCTTCATGGAGCAGACGGAAACCTCGATCAAGGGCAAGGTCCTCCTGGCCACCGTGAAGGGCGACGTGCACGACATCGGCAAGAACCTGGTGGAGATCATCCTGTCCAACAACGGCTACGAGGTCGTGAACCTGGGCATTAAGGTCGCACCCCAAGAATTGATCGCGGGATTCAAGGAGCACAACCCCGACATGATCGGACTCTCGGGTCTGCTGGTGAAATCAGCCAAGATGATGGTCGAGACCGCCCAGGACTTCCGCCAGGCAGGAATAAACTGTCCGGTGCTGGTGGGCGGCGCGGCCCTGTCCAACCGGTTCACCCGGCTGCGCATCGCCCCCGAATACGATGGCCTAGTGGCCTACGCGCCCGACGCCATGTCCGGGCTGGCGCTGGCCAACACCATCCAGGACGCCGACGAAAGGGCCAAGCTCTTGGCCAGCTTCGATGACGAATCCGAGTCGATGATTGCCGCCGACCAGGCCGCCCAGGAGAGCGGGTCCAACGGCGGTACCGACGTTCCTCCGGCTCAGGTCCGCCACGACTTCGCCATACCCAACCCGCCGGACCTGCGTGTGCACGTGCTGAAAGACCACCCGTTGGAGGAGATCTTCCCCTACGTAAACCCGCAGATGCTGTACGTTAGGCACCTGGGTTACAAGGGCCGGTTCACCGACGACCTCGAAGCCGGTAAGCAGTCGGCCGTTGAACTGCGGGACTCGGTGAGAAAGGTGGAGGACCTGGTCCTGGCCCGAGATGACATCAAGGCCAGCGCCATCTTCAAGTTCTTCCCCTGCAACTCCGACGGCCAGCGGCTGCTGGTCTACGGCGCCGAGGGCCATAATGTCGCCGAGGAGTTCTACTTCGGGCGCCAGTCCCAGCGGGACGGATTGTGCTTGGCGGACTATGTGCTGCCCAGATCGGCCGAATCTCAGGATACCGGAAAAGTCGATTACGTGGGCATGTTCGTCACGTCCATCGGCAACGGCGTTCGTGGCTTGGCCGAGACCTGGATGGCCGAGGGGCAGTTTCTGAATGCCCACATCCTGCAGGCCCTGGCCCTTGAGAGCGCCGAGGCTTTCGCTGAATTGCTCCACCAGCAGATGCGCCAGATGTGGGGTCTGGGAGACCCGGCTGGTACGACGCCGGTGGACCTATTCCGTACCCAGTATCACGGCAAGCGGTTCTCGTTCGGGTATCCTGCATGCCCACGGCTGGAAGACCAGGAGCAGTTGTTCCGTCTGTTGGACGTTTCGGCCAACCTGGATATCGAATTGACCGAGGGCTTCATGATGGACCCCGAGTCTTCGGTGTCGGCCTTGGTGTTCCACCACCCCGACGCCAAGTACTTCAACCTGAGCGAACGGGACATAGAACGGCTGGAACAAGAACTCGCCCCGTCGGCCTAGCCATCTACGGCCCAGCCGGGATTGGCGGCTTCGCCTCGGGTTGCGCCAGCCCACGATTTCGGCTGCGAATCGGTTCGTTTGGGCCTGGCATCGTTTCTTCTCTCCACTTTTGGGATTCGCGCCGGCGGCATATAATTCATATGCTCCGGCTGGGACAGCCGGTCTGCGCTCGATAATCTGACGCCCGGAGGCGACGTGGAACCAATCACGAAGATAGCAGACAGCTTGGGAATCGACCCGGACCACCTCATTCCCTATGGCCGCTACAAGGCTAAGATATCCCTGGACGCCCTGAAGAACCCCAGCGGCCAGAAGGGCCGGCTGGTGGTGGTGACCGGCATCACCCCCACCCCCGCCGGCGAAGGCAAGACCACCACCGCCATCGGCCTCACGCAGGGCATGGGGCGGCTGGGTCACAAGGTCTCGGTCAACCTGCGGGAACCCACCCTGGGGCCCATCTTCGGGATCAAGGGCGGCGGCACCGGCGGCGGCATGGCCCGGGTGGTGCCGGAAGACGAGATCAACATCCACTTCACCGGCGACGCCCATGCCGTGGGGTCCGCACACAACCTGCTGGCCGCGTTGGTGGAGAACGCCGTGTTCCGGAACTCGGTTCCGGGCCTCAACGCCGGCGGCATCATGTGGAACCGGGTCACCGACGCCTCGGACCGGGGGCTGCGCCAGGTGGTGACCGGGGTGGGCGGCCCGGGCTATGGACCGCTGCGGGAGGCACGATTCGACATCGTGTCAGCCTCTGAGATCATGGCGATCCTGGCGCTGGCCGACGGCCCCGGCGATCTGCGGGACCGCCTTTCCCGCATAGTTGTCGGGGAGACCTCCGAAGGCGAACCCGTGACGGTCGAACAACTCGGCGTGGCCGGTTCACTGATGACCCTGCTCCACCAAACCGTGATGCCCAATCTGGTGCAGACCATGGAGGGCCAACCGTCAATCATCCACGCCGGCCCATTCGGCAACATCGCCCACGGTTGCAGCTCGATACTCGCCGACCGCATGGCGATGGGCTACGCCGACTACGTGATCACCGAAGCCGGGTTCGCCTCGGACCTGGGCTTCGAGAAATTCATGCACATCAAGACCCGGCAGAGCGGCCTGCTCCCCGCCGCCGCAGTGCTGGTGGCTTCGGCCCGCGCCCTGAAGTGGCACGGCGGGACTCGGCGCCGTGACTTGGCCAACCCCGACCCGCAGGCAGTGGTGACCGGCGGAGACAACCTGATACATCACATCGGCATCGTCAAGGGCTTCGGGCTGCCCTGCGTCGTCGCCATCAACCGCTTCGGCGACGACAGCGCGGAGGAGTTGGCGGCGGTTAAGAAGATTGCCATGGACGCTGGAGCGACTTCAGCAGTGGAGTGCGACGGGTTCGCCCAGGGTGGGCCCGGCGGGGAAGAACTGGCCCAGGCCGTGGTGGACGCCACTGAGGGCGGCTCCCCTGAGATCACCTACGCCTACGCCAGCGACGCCTCGGCCCAGGACAAGGTGCTGGCTCTAGCCCAGAAGATCTACGGCGCGGCGGACGTCACCTGGTCGCCCGAAGCCCGGCGAAGGCTGCAGTATTTCGAGTCCAAGGGTTGGGGCGGCCTGCCCATCTGCATGGCCAAGACCCACCTGTCGATCTCCCACGACCAGAGCCTGAAGGGACGCCCCCAGGGCTACACCTTCCCCATAACCGACATCCGGGCATCGGTGGGCGCCGGCTTCCTATACGCCCTGGCCGGCCGCATCGAAACCCTGCCCGGCCTGCCCACCCACCCCAGAGCGCTGGACATGGACGTCACCCCCGAAGGCGAAGTGCTGGGGCTGAGTTAGGGATCGGACAGCGGATAGCGACCCGCCTTAGCTCGCTCATGCAGAGCCCTTCGGCTGAGTCCGCCGAAGGACATTTTTCGCATTTAAGTTCCAGAAAACCTAAACCTTGAGACGCTATCCCCACGCTGCAGGTAACCGATATGCAGAACGACGCCAGGACCAGGGTCATCATCATGGGCGCCGCCGGACGCGACTTCCACAACTTCAACGTGGTATTTCGGCAAGACCCGCTCGTGCGGGTGGTGGCCTTCACCGCGGCCCAGATCCCCGACATAGCAGGCCGCACCTACCCACCGGTGCTGAGCGGGCCGCTATATCCCAGTGGGATTCCCATCGTCGATGAGTCGGAGCTGGTCCCCATGATCAGGCGCGAAAGGATCGACTGGGTCTATTTCTCCTACAGCGACATCTCCCATCAGGACGTGATGCACAAGGCGTCCACCGTGCTCGCCGCCGGCGCAAGTTTCGGGTTCCTGGGTCCGGAACGCACCGCCATCCGGTCTCGAAAGCCGGTCATCAGCGTCTGCGCCGTCAGGACCGGGGTGGGGAAGAGTTCGGCCACCAGGCGTATCGCCCGGTTCTTCTTGGAACGAGACCGGAAGGTCAGCGTCATACGCCACCCCATGCCCTACGGCAACCTGGAAGCCCAGAGGGTGCAGCGGTTCGGCGACATGGACGATCTCATACGCCATGAAGCCACCGTGGAAGAACGCGAGGAGTACGAACCGCTGTTGCGGATGGGGATGGCCGTCTTCGCCGGCGTGGACTACCTCCCGGTGCTGCACCGGGCCGAAGAAGAAGCCGACCTGGTCATCTGGGACGGTGGCAACAACGACCTGCCGTTCCTCAAATCAGACCTACACCTGGTGCTGGTGGACCCGCACCGGCCCGGCGACGAGACCAATTATCATCCCGGAGAGGCCAACCTGCGGATGGCCGACGTGGTACTGATCAACAAGGCCGACAGCGCCACTGCCAGCCAACTGGAGCAGGTCCGGTCCTCGGTGGCCGCCGTGGTCAGTGAAAGCGTTCCCGTGCTCCTGGCTGACTCTGTGATATCGGTTGCCGATCCGGAGCAGATCAGGGGAAAGAAGGTGCTTGTCGTGGGCGACGGGCCAACGCTGACCCACGGCGGCATGGCCTTCGGCGCCGGGACGATCGCGGCCCAGAAAATGGGCGCTGCTGAGATCGTGCCGGGGCGGCGGTTCGCCGTGGGCAGTATCGAGGCCGCCTATCAGGCCTACCCCCACATGGAGTCCGAAGTCCCGGCCCTGGGCTACAGTCCGGCGCAACTGGCCGACCTGGAAGCCACGCTGAACGCCGCCGAAGCCGACCTGGTTCTGTTTGCAACACCGGTTGACCTGGCGCGGCTCGTCTCCGTTAACAAGCCCATGGCCGCGGTTGAATATGAATTTCGAGAAAGAGGCGCCGAATTATCTGAGATTCTGGCCGACTTCGATCTCCGCCGCCTCGTTGGGAGATGACGCGTCAACGGCGTTATACTGGATAAGATATCTAGTCAAGGAATATATATGCGCGTCACCATGATCCACGCCCTCGCCGAGTCCATACCGTCGGTCCGGCTGGCCTTCGCCGAGGAATTCCCGGAAGCCGAAGTCATAAATGTGATGGACGAGGGGCTGTTGATCGATTTCGACGACCACATCACCCCTGACCTGCGCCGCCGCATGAGCAGTCTGATCGGCTATTGCCAGGACAACAAAGCCGATGCCATCGGGCTGGCATGCTCGGTCTACGCCCCAGTGGTCGATTCCGCCAGGCACCTGGTGAACATCCCCCTGGTCTCGTCCTACGGTCCAGTCATGGCCGACGCCGTGGCCGCCGGACCCAGGGTCGGAATCATCGCGTCCGTTCCGGCAACCATGCGCGACTCTGAGCATTACCTGAGGTTGGCCGCCGAACAAGCGGGGAAGCCGGTGGAGCCGCATCTTTGTTTGGCCGAGGACCTGATCGATGTCATGCGGAACGAGGGCCAGGCCGGCCTGGAACGCCGCTTGGAAGAAGAGGTCATGAAGCTTGCGCCCGACGTTGATGTGGTGCTGCTCAGTCAGTTCTCCTTCGCCGCGGCGCTCTCCCATCTGGAGAAAATCTCTCCGGTGCCGGTGCTCTCCGCGCCCCACAGCAGCGCCCGCACCCTGAAACGCTTGTTGAGCTAGTGACCGCCGGGGCCCTCCCCACCTCACCGCTCATCCTGAGTCGGTCGAAGGACCGCACTAGCACACTGGCGCAGGCCAGCCGGCCAAACGCCCCACTTGCGGGCCGCGTACTTCGCCACTATCATGGCCCAAACTCCGGTCTGGCAAGACGATGGGCCAGGCCCCCAGCCAAGAATCGAACACCGCACTCGAGATGATTCGCCTGCGGTCGGCCGAGGTCATGAAGACCGCCGCCGATGACCGCTTCTATGACGAACTAACCATGCCCTCGCTGCCATTGAACGGCGACATCGAGACCCATTGCCCGAGGCGCGCCAGGCCATCGGTCGTGTCGGGGAGTTCATGCTGGAGCATACCGGGTAGCCGCGAAGATCCCCCTCGGTCCCCCTTTACGAAAGGGGGAAGATGGTGTTCCGCTCCTCGGTGAATCAAGGAGACCAAGGCCCCCTCTAGTAAGGGGGTTTGGGGGGTCGGTCACAACCACGGCATCTCGCCTAATCAAGAAATACCAGGAGAAAACCATGATTTACGATTTTCGGATGTATACGTTGAAGCCGGGGAAGACCGCCGAGTACCGGGCGGGCACCAAAGAGGTCAGCCTGCCCATCCGCCAGCGCCACGGCGTTACCCTGGCCGGTTGGTATTGGAGCGAGGTCGGCGCGTTGAACCAGGTGGTCCACATCTGGGGCTACAACGACGCCAAGCACTTTCAGGAAGCCAAACACGCTTTCCATTCCGACCCCGAGTGGACGCAGAAGTACATCCCCAGGGCCCAGCCGTTGGTGGCGTCCCAGAAGACCTGGCTGATGAACTCCCCCGGCTTCGCGCCGGTCTATCCGGTGGTGGGGGACGTCCCGGATGAAGGCACTCCCGAGTTCATACGCAAGAACAAGATGGTCTTTGATTACCGCCAGTACACCTTCAAGCCCGGCTCTATACCCACCTACATGGCGGCGGTGGAGGAAGTGGGCGTGCCCGTCCGGAAGCGCCACGGGGTTAAGCTGGCCGGCTGGTACTACAGCGAACTCGGCGACCTGAACCAGGTGGCCCACATCTGGGCCTACAACGACCTGAAGCACCTGAAAGAGGCCAAGGACGCGGTGGCCTCCGACCCCGAGTGGACCGGGTCCTACGTGCCCCGGGTCAGCGGCCTGCTGGTCGCCCAGAACACCTATCTGATGAACACGTCGGAGTTCGGGCCGGTTCCGAAATAGAGGACAAGGCGTCAGCAATCAGCCATCGGACCTAGGCTGTGCAAGTCCCTCGACATGAGTCATCCCAGAGTTTCATCGCGGGCAGCACGCTACCGGAAGATGCCGTCATTTCGGCGAAAGTCGAAATGACGGTCGCGCCGGGCAACCACACTCGCTACCCGTCATTTTTCTCTTTGCTTGACTTCAAGTTTGCTATCGTTCCGCGGGACCCGCAATTGGTCTCCCATCAGCAACGAGATTCCTCTCTTCGCTCGGAATGACCGAGGCGGCCGGAATGACAAACAGGGCGGCATCCACCCAGAAGACTCTGGGATGACCGGTTTTGCCGGTCAAGATACTGGACGCGGGCGGCGGTTACCGGAGAGCCGATGGCTCAGTTATGACAACCGCGGGCCTGGATGTCCCAAACCACTTCCACCTTGCCGTCGCGCAGGCCGATGAACCGGTCCCAACGGCTGACCATGGCGTCCTGCTGGGCCGGAATCAGGAGCACCTGGTCGCCGATCTTCAGGTTGGCGTTTGGGCCGACCTTGAAGACCGAATGGTCGCTGTCCATGGTCTCCACCGTCACCCCGGGGCGGTCGAACACGGTGGGCATGCCCGAGATGCTGCTGACGGCGCGGACCCCGGCGTCACCGATGGCCACGCCGGGCCTGGGGGTGCTGATGATGGTGGTTAGTATCTTCGCCGCGTAGTGGAACTCGGTCATGTAGCCGTAGTGGGTCTCCATCATCAGGTAGCTGCCGCCTTGGACCTCGGTCACGCCGGGTATCTCGGCGGCCACATCGTAGCTCCAAGTCTCCCCGGTGGAGACGATATCCAGGGGTATGCCCGCCGCCTCGATGGCGTCCTTCAGGTCAATCACGCCCTTCATGGTCCGGTTGGCCTCCACGGCCCGGTCCTCGCGGTCGGGCATGTCGGGAATGGTCTGGTGGCTCATGACGCCCCGGCAGCGCAGTCCCGGCAGGGAGTCGATCTCCCTGGCCAAGGCCACTCCGGCGTCGATCTCGCGCACGCCGCAACGGAGCAGTCCGGTCTCCAGTTCGATGACCACGCCCAACTCCACGCCTCTGGCCTGGGCGGCGTCGGACAGGTCGCGGGCGTTGGCCGTTTGGTCGCAGGCCACCAGAATCTCGGCCTGGCCGGCCAGGGCGCAGAGCCGCTCGATCTTCATCGGATCGACGATCTCTGAGGTGATAAAAACGCTGGGGATGCCGCCGTGGACCATGACCTCGGCCTCGGACACCTTGGCCGCGCAGACCCCGCCGACGGTTCCGCCACGCCGTATCTGGCGGTGAGCGATGGCCGGGGTTTTGTGGTTCTTGGAGTGGCCCCTTAGCTTGGCGGCGCGCCCCTCATACGTGTTGGCGATGACACCCATATTGTGGTCCAAGGCGTCCATGTCGATGACCAGACACGGAGTGTCCAGGTCTGCCATGGGGGTCCCTGGTGTGGGCCGGTAATGCTCGTTCATAAATACTCCGTTTCTTGCTGTCGGCTCGCCTACGCCAAACGGCCGCGGGCTGAGATGGGCCAGAACCCTTCCAGTTTTCCATTCTTGATAGCGCGGAAGTAGTCGAACTGGTTCACGCAGGCGCCCACTTCGTAGGGCACCAACCACGCTTTGTCACCCGCGTTCAGCTTGGCTTGGGCGTCGCCTTCAAGCTCCACTATGCCGTGCTCGGCGCTGAAGCGCGTGGCCATGCCGCCATCCACCCCTTCCAAAACGGGCCGGCCTTGGTCGGGGGCCATGGCCTTGTGTCCGGCGTCCAATACCGCCATTCCGCCGACGGGGTGGCTGATCACCGAAGCCAGCACTTTGGCCGCCGGGTCCAGCTCGGGCAGGAACGACTTGAGGCGGTGGTCCATCAGTGGATACCGTCCGGCCCGCACTTCGGTAACGCCGAGCATCTGGATGGCTTGGGCGTAGCAGTGCGCGCCGCCGACGCTGACCACCCGCACCGAAAGGCCAGCCTTCTTCATGTCCCCACAGGCGTCCAGGACGACTTGTAGATTGGCCTTGGTTTTGGCTTCATGTTGCGCTGGGTCGTCATCGCCCTTGGGGCCGGGAACCGAACCCATGACGCCCTCGAACCTGAGCCCCGGCAGGTCCCGCACTTTCTGCGCCAGCGCCACCGCGTCCGGACCGGGGGCGATGCCGCACCGGCCCATGCCGGCTTCGACCTCGACCAACACTCTCAACTCCACACCGGCCGCAACCGCGCCGTCGGACAGCTGTTGGGCGTTGTCGGGGTTGTCCACGGCCACGCTGATGCTGGTCTGGTCCGCCAGGGCGCAAAGGCGCCTGATCTTGGAGGCGGTCACCACCTGGTTGGCCAGGAGGATGTCGGCGAACCCCGAGTTGGCGAAGACCTCCGCCTCACCCAAGGTGGTTACCGCGATGCCGCCCACGGTGCCGCCGGCGTCAAGCTGCCGCCGGGCGATCTGGGGGCACAGGTGACTGGTCACCACCGGCCGGGCCTTGGCCGCCGAGTCCTTGAAGTAACCCTGGAAGGTCCGGATGTTGCGGTCCATGACGTCCAGGTCCAGCACCAATGCCGGCGTGTCCAGCGCTGCCACCTGGGTGCCCACCGGTTGAAAGATCGGTCGTTCCATCTAGGCAGTCTCCATCGGGGAGTTAAGTGGGCAGAAGAATATCATATCTGCGGCTTCGGTACAGGCTCCGGTCCGGCCTCATAAAATCACGTTCAGGTTGCATTTCCCCACGCCCGGTGCAACAATCTGAGCGGCTATCGGGGAAGCTAGATCGATAGGGCAATCGCGCTTCCATTGGAGACTGATTGATGCCAGGACTGTTGGAAGGGGTCAAGGTGCTGGACCTGACCCATTATATCGCCGGACCCTATTGCACCAAGCTACTGGCCGGTCTGGGCGCGGACGTGATCAAGATTGAGCGGCCCCAAGTCGGCGACGGAATGCGGTGGCTGGGGCCATGGTCGTCGGGAACGGAAATCTCCTCTTTCGAAAGGGGAGGACGTGCGCCGGAGGATGGGGCCTGGTTCCTTTATCTGAATACGGCCAAGCAGAGTTTGGCCTTGGACATCAAGTCGGAAGAGGGCCGGCGGGTGCTTCTGGAGCTGGCGGCCCAGGCCGACATACTGGTCGAGAATTTCGCCCCCGGAACCCTGGACTCATTGGGACTGGGGTACGACGTTTTAAAGCAGGCCAACCCGGCGCTGGTGTTGACGTCCATCTCCAACTTCGGACAGACCGGGCCCTACCGCGACTGGAAGGCCGCTGAGTTGAACCTCTACGCCTTGGGCGGACTGATGAACATCACCGGCGAGCCGGAGCAGGAACCACTGAAGGAGGGCATGCCCCTGGCCCAATTGGGCGCGGGACAGAACGCCTTCGCCGCCACCATGGCCGCCTTGATGTACGCCGAGGAGACCGGCGAGGGCCAACAGATCGACCTGTCCATCGCCGAATACGCCACCAACATACTGGAGAACGCCCTGATGCAATACAGCTACTCGGGGCAGGAATACAGCCGGGTGGGCAACCGGGGCTACGGCCGGGCCGCCTGGGGAATCTACCCCTGCCAGGACGGCTTCGTGGGCATCATCGCCGGGCCGGACCACCGCTGGCCTGAGGTGGCCACGATCATGGAACGGGAGGAACTGTCCGACCCTCGGTTCACCTCCCGCGCCGGACGCCTGGAACATGCCGACGAAGTGGACGCCTACATGCTGCCCTGGCTGGTGACCAATGACAAGGTGGACATCTTCAAGGCCGGACAGGAAAGCGGACTGGGCTTCAGCTTCGTCGCCACCATGCAGGACATCTTGGAGATGGAACAGCTACTGGACCGAGGCTATTTCGTTTCCCTAGACCATCCGGTGGCTGGGACCCTCAGCTATCCCGGCGCGCCCATCATGCCCGAAGATAGCGTCGATGCCTGGGTGTTCCGCCGGGCGCCGCTGCTGGGCGAGCACACCTCCGATGCCCTGAAGTCATGGCTGAACTATTCGCAACACCAGATAGACGACTTGGCCGGGCAGTCGGTCATCGCGGGGGCACAAAATGTCTAGCGCAATGCAGGGTCCGGCGGAAAAAATGCCCCTCAAGAACTACCGTGTGCTGGACCTATCCCGCATCTGGGCGGGGCCGTACTGCACCAAGTTGTTCGCCGACATGGGCGCGGAGATCATCAAGATGGAGTCGCTCAGCGTCTACGATTCCCACCGTGGACCGGTAACCCCGGCCAGGGGTATCGCCGCCTATCCCGACGCCGAACCGGGCGAGGAGCCCTGGAACCGCAACGGCTGGTTCAACTGCCTCCACATGTCCAAGTACGGCGTCACCCTGGAACTGACCACTGAGGAAGGCCGGAGGGTCTTCGAGCGGCTGGTGTCAATCAGCGACGTGGTCATCGAGAACTTCCGGCAGGGCAGCCTGGAAAGGCTGGGCTACAACTACCAGGAGCTCCGCAAACACCGGCCCGACCTGATCTACGTCTCCATGCCGGCCTTCGGCAACACCGGACCTTGGAAGGGCTACCTGGGCTACGGCATTGGGCAGGAGCAGCTCTCGGGCATGGCTCACATGACCGGCTACCGCAACGAAGGGCCCATGAAATCGGGCATCAACCACGGCGACCCCATCACCGGCTCCCACGCCGCCGGGGTGCTGATGGCCGCCCTGCGCCACCGCCGCCGCACCGGCGAGGGCATGTTCATCGATGTCTCCCAGCAGGAGTCCTCGGTGGCCCTGATGGGACCCGAAGTGCTGGCCTACCAGATGACCGGACGGGAGCCCGAGCGCCAGGGCAACCGGTCCAACTGGTACGCCCCCGCCAACAGCTATCCCTGCGCCGGAGAGGACCGCTGGGTGACCATCGCCGTGACCAACCAAGACCAATGGCGAAGCTTCACCCGGGCGATCGGCGCTCCGGAACTGGCCGATGACGCCCGGTTCGCCTCCCCCGAGGGACGCCGGGAGAACCAGGACGAATTGGACGGGATAATCGCCAGGTGGACCAGCGGACTGGAAGCCTATGACGCGACCCAAAAGCTTCAGGACGCCGGGGTCCCCGCCGGGCCGGTGCTGCGAGGGCCCGACCTGCTGGCCGACGCCCATTACCAAGACCGGGGGACGTTCGTCACCGTCGACCACTCTCAGGTGGGCCCCAAGCAGTATCCGGGGATACCCTGGAAGATGTCGGCCACACCCGGACAGGTCCGCTGGCCGTCGCCAACCCTTGGGCAGCACAACCGTGGGGTATACGGCGAGCTATTGGGGCTGACCGGCGCCGAGATCGACCAATTGGAAGCGACTGGGATCATCGGCACCAAGCCCACCGGTTCGCGCATCATCTAGCTTGCTGCCAAAAGGCTTGTTTCCGAGGGGTTTCTTCTACGGCTGGGTGATCGTCGCGGTCATGTGGCTGGTCAACTTCTCCACCATGGCCACGGGAAACCTCAGCTTCGGCCTGTTCGTGATTCCCATGGGCGGCGCGCTGGGCATGACCCGCAGTCAGTTCGGCTGGGCCGTGACCACCCGCAGGCTGGCCGCCGGACTCTCCGCCTACATCGTGGGAAGGCTCCTGGACCGCTACGGCCCCCGCGTGCTGATCCCCGTCTCCGGCGTGATCATCGGCGTCGCCCTGATCGGCGTCAGCCGGGTCAACTCGCCCTGGCAGGTGATCGCCCTATTCGGACTGTTGGGCCTGACCGGACTGGCGGCGCCCCAGAACATCATGACGTCTGTCCCGGTGGCCAAGTGGTTCCAGCGCAAACGTGGGCTGGCGCTGGCGCTGGCAACCAGCGGTCTGGGCATCGGCGGCATCTTCTTCCTGCCCATCACCCAGGCCCTGCTGGGCAGCGTGGGCTGGCGCACCACCTGGGTCGTGATGGCCGTGGTATTCATGGCCTTGTCCGTACCCCTCTCCGCCATCTTCCTGCGCCGCCAACCCGAGGACATGGGACTGCAGATGGACGGCGGTCCACTGGCGCCGGTAACCGGCGGGCCCATCGGGCAGCCAGCCCCAACGCCGCCGGAAGAAAGGTCTTGGACCGTCCGGGAAGCTTTCCGGACACACACCATGTGGCAGCTGCTGTTGGCCTTCGGGCTGGCCGGCGTGGCCCAGGGAGGGGCCAGCGTGCACCGCATCCCCTACTGGATCGAGAGGGGCTTCGACGCCCAGACCGTGGCCTACTCCTTCGCCGCCGACGCCGGTGGAGCGGCCACCATGGCGTTGTTCGCCGGGTGGCTCGCCGACAAGGTGCCCATCCGAGTCATCGCCGGCGGGTCATACGTCGGGTTGGCCGGCGCCATCGGGCTGATGCTGGTGGGGCGCAACGAGTTCTACCTGTTCGGCTCCACCATCACCTTTGGCCTGTCGGTGGGCGCGGGCATGATCGTCCAGTCCTACATCTTCGCGTCCTACTTCGGCCGGACGTTTTTAGGCAGCATCCGGGGCATCGTCATGCCATTCATGCTGATCAGCGCCGGGATCGGAGCGCCCTTGGTCGGCTACATCCGGGACAGCACGGGAAGCTACGTTTCATCCTGGTGGCTGATACTGGGCATTTACCTGCTGGCCGGTCTGATAATCAGCAGCGCCAAAAGGCCGCCGCAACTAGTCACCGCCGAGGATGCACCAGTGGGCAAACCCGTGCTTTAATCCCCGTGCCCAAGGCTATACAATAATCCCGGCCAACCTGGAACCCCGGCCACTGAATCGACACCGAAACCCAAGGCCCTGGTCCCACCGGGACTGACGACGAATAACGGAGGCGCAGCATGCCAGAGAAAGAAGTCATCTATGAGATCAAAGAGGGTATCGCCTACATCACCCTGAATCGGCCCGAGAAGCTGAACGCCATCGACCCGCCCATGCGCCAACTCCTGTGGGACTCGTTCCAGGACGTGAAGAACAACCCCGAGGTCCGCTGCGCCATCGTCACCGGCGCGGGGCGTGCCTTCTCCACCGGACACGACCTGGTTGCCATGGCCGCCGGGGGCGCCAACGAAGGCCCCAGCACCGGCGACCTGTACGTGGTCCAGTCCCAGATCTGGAAGCCAATCATCGCCGCCATCAACGGGATCTGCCTGGCCCAGGGCTGCGGCATCGCCCTGGGCAGCGACATCCGGGTCGCGTCGTCCGCGGCCGAGTTCGGCTGGCCCCAGGCCAAGCGCGGCATCGCATCCGTCAGCGGACCGGCGCTCCTGTCCCAGGTGGTGCCCCGGAACATCGCCTTCGAATTCCTGTTCACCGGCGATTTCGTCAACGCCGAGAAGGCCCTGGAACTGATGCTGGTCAACTACGTGGTGGCGCCGGAGGACGTCATGGCCAAGGCCGAGGAGATCGCCCGGAAGATCACCGCCAACGCGCCCTTGTCCTTAGCCGCCATCAAAGAGGCCGCGATCAAAGGCGCCGAGATGGGCCTGGAAGAGCGGGTGAGATTCGCCCAGGACAAGCGGAACGAGATATTGGAGAGCGAGGATGCCAAAGAAGGCGTCCGGGCCTTCGCCGAGAAGCGCGCGCCGGTCTGGCAGGGGCGGTAACGCTTTCCTAGGGTGAATCTCCCTAGGGATACTTCGGTGGTGTCGGCATCGCTCGTGGTGAGCGGATAACCATCGCTGGTCCATCTAAACTTGGCCTAGCCCGAACAACCGGAAAAAATACTGACACGTCAGCCTTGAAGCATGGGGCGGTGATGGATAGGATGGGGCCGTGCTCGAACAACTGAAGGCATATTTCGGATTCGACCGGTTCCTGCCACTTCAGGAAGAGATCATCGCCAAGGTGCTGTCCAAACGCGACACCCTGGTGCTGATGCCCACCGGAGGCGGCAAGTCCCTCTGCTACCAACTCCCTGCCCTGCGCTTCAAGGGCCTGACGCTGGTGGTCTCGCCGCTCATCGCCCTGATGAAGGACCAGGTGGACGGATTGCGGGCCAACGGCGTGCCGGCCGGCATGCTGAACAGCACCCTGCCCGCCCAAGAAGCCAACCAGGTTATGGAACAGGCCCGGCAGGGCAAGCTCAAGATCCTCTACGTGGCCCCGGAACGCCTCGCCTTGACCGGGTTCCAGCGGTTCCTGCAGTCGCTGGAAGTTAGCCTGATCGCCATCGACGAGGCCCACTGCATCTCCGAATGGGGCCACGACTTTAGGCCCGACTACCGCAACCTCAAAGCCCTGCGGCAGAGTTTCCCCGGAGTGCCGGTCATCGCTCTGACCGCAACGGCCACCACCCAGGTCAGGGAAGATATCGTCACCCAACTGGGCCTGAATAAGCCAGAGATCTTCATCTCTAGCTTCAACCGGCCCAACCTGACCTACACCGTCCAACCCAAGACCGACCCCCTGGGTTCCCTGCTCCACTTTCTCGAGAAGCATCCGGGAGAATCGGCCATCGTCTACCGATTCTCCCGGAAGGCCACCGAGGAAACTGCGGCTGAATTATCCGACCGGGGCTACAGCGCCCTGCCCTACCACGCCGGGTTGGAACGGGACTTGCGCCGGGAGACCCAGGAGAAGTTCATCCGCGACCAGGTGCAGATCGTGGTGGCAACCATCGCGTTCGGCATGGGCATCGACAAACCCGACGTCCGCCTGGTGGTGCACTACGATCTGCCCAAGACCGTGGAGGGCTATTACCAGGAGACGGGGCGCGCCGGCCGGGACGGGCAGCCCAGCGACTGCGTGCTCTTCTACTCCTATGGTGACCGCTCCAAGCAGGAATACTTCATCAGCCAGATCGACGACGAGGAAGAGCAGGAGAAGGCCCACACCAAACTGGACCAGATACTGGCCTTCTGCGACCTGCAGACCTGCCGCCGCGCCTACCTGATGGAGTACCTGGGCGAGCCCTGGCCCAAGACCGACTGCGGCGGCTGCGACATCTGCCTGCTGCCCCGGGAGGAGTTCGACGCCACCGAGATCGCCCAGAAGATACTTTCCACCGCCATCCGCACCGGCGAGCGCTTCGGCGTTAACTACCTGGTGGACGTACTGCGCGGCGCGGCGAACAAGGCGGTGCGCACCCGGGGGCACGACGAGTTGCCCGTGTTCGGCATCGCCCGCGACACGGACGCCGACGAACTGAAAGAGATGGTGCGGTCGCTGGTCAGCCACGGGCTGCTGGCCCAACAGGGTTCCGGATACCCAACACTGGCGGTTTCGGGACCGGGGCGCACATTCTTGAAGAACCGGGACAGGCTGACGCTGACCCGGCCCAAGCACGCCGTTGCCGAACGCCAAGCACGGTACAGCCAAGATACGAATAACCGGGACGTTACTGGCCGGGAGTTGGCCTACGACACCAAGTTGTTCGACGAGTTGGCGGCGCTGCGGCTGCAGATCGCCACTGAAAGGGAGGTGCCCGCATACGTCATATTCGGCAACAAGGCCCTGCAGCAGATGGCCTTCCACGCGCCCCGGAACGAGGATGAGTTCTCCAAGATTTCAGGCGTAGGGGACGCCAAACTGCGGGAGTTCAGCCGGCCTTTCTTGAAGGTCATCACCGAATACCTGGAGGCCAACGGGCAGCCCGTGAATGTTCAACGGACACCGGTCACCGCCCCCAAGAAGAAGGCCCGGGGCATCAGCATGAGCATCCGCGAGACCAAAGACCTGATCGGCCAGGGCCTGTCACTGGCGGAAGCGGCGGAACAGCGGGGCATCAGCGAGACCACCATCAGGAGCCACCTGGAGCGGTTCGTGCAGGAAGGCGGCCAGATCGACCTGACACACCTGATGCCGTCCGACGACCGGCGCCGCAATATAGAAGCGGCTTTCAGGGAGATGGGTGAAGCTCGCCTAACTCCGGTGCGCGATGCTCTAGGCGACGACTACACCTGGGAGGAGCTGGCCGTGGTCCGCATGGACCTGCGCCAACGGCAAGGGCAGGGTGTCGGGTAGACGGATTCTACGAGCGCCCGTCAAGATGATTGCCAAATTGTGAGACGGCTTCGGTTCCGCTCATGATGAGCGGGCGTAGATCGTCGTGAGTGAGCTTGCCCCTCGCTGGGGCGATCCACAATTAAGGGCGGTGAACCCGGAAAGGGAACGTGGCCGGTCTCCCTACAAACCCAGCGCGTCGGCCAGGCGGCGGCGGTGGAACTTGGGGTCGCCCAGGTAGTGGTAGAGGGTGCGCGACGCGGTGGTGTGCAGGGTTAGGCCGTACTCGGTCATGCTGCCTACGCCGGCGTGGACCTCGTGGGCGAAGTTGCAGGCCTCGTAATACCCCTCGCTGCCCACCGCCTTGGCCAGGTGCACGCTGTCGGCGGCTTCCCGTCCGATGTCCAGTTTCCACAGCGCTTCGTAGGCGGTCCACCGGGCTGCGTCCAGGTTGTTCAGCAGGTTGATGATCTGGTCCTGCACCCGCTGGAACCGTCCGATGGGCGTGCCGAACTGATGGCGGGTCCGGCTGTAGTCCACCGAAATCTCATAGATGGCCTGACTGCCCCCCACCTGGTAGGCGCAGAGCACCGGAATGGCCTTTTGCTGGGCCCGCTCCAACGCTTCCCAGCCACCGGCGAACTCGCCGCCCAATACTTGAGTCGCTTCCGCCGACACGTTTTCGATGGCGATCTCCGACAGGTTCCAAGCGAATCCGGGCAGGCCCCGGGCGCTGATCCCGGCGGCGTCGGCGGGGACGATGACCAGCCCGACGTCGTTGCTCTCATCCGACCGGGCGGCGCAGAGCAGATGGGTGGCCGCCTCGCCGTCGTACACGTAGGCTTTCGTGCCGTTCAGGCGGTAGCCGTTGCCGTTCTGCTTGGCCGTCAGGTGTACATCGGTCGACTGCCAGCCGTACTCTGCTTCGGTGATCGCCGCCACCATCCGGACCTCGCCGGTGGCCATGCGGGGCAGCCATTCGCGCTTCTGATCTTCGGTGCCGCCCTCCAGCAGGGTCAGAGCCGCAACGACTGCGGAACTGATGTGAGGGCCGGGCACGGGGCCGCGTCCCAACTCCTCGAAGAGCACACCGGCATCAGTGAATGACCCACCCTCGCCGCCGTACTCAGTGGGGATCAAGATGCCCAGCCAGCCGGTCTGGGTCAGCCGGTTCCAGGGGCCTTCGGGCGTGGGTTCCGTCGGCGAGGCGATCTGGAGCAGCGTCTCTTTGGGGTATTCCTGCTGCACGAAACGGCGCACCGCGGTCTTCAGCATCTCTTGTTCGGGGCTTAGGGCCAGGTCCATTTGTTTGTCCTTTGATTGTTACCTGTTAGCTTGCGGCTACCGGCTTGATTGTTTCGACGAATCGGCTGTGTCGTCTGCTTCCCTAGCTCAGGGCGCCGGCTTTCTCTCTTACTTCGCGGCCGATGCCGATGCGGCGGGACATGATCACCTTCTGGATGTCGGTTGTGCCGCCGGGGTGGATGGCGATGATGCCGGCCCGCGAGTGGGCTTCCATGTGGCCGTCGGCAGCGCCGAGTTTTGGGTCGAAGGTCAAAGCCGCGGGCCCCAGGATGTCCAGGATGTGCCGGGACATCTTCAGGCCCAGGGTCTTGCGCATGTACGACGCTTGGGGACCTTCGTAGGTCGTGGTGACGCCACTATGTCGCATCCAGTAGTTGCGCAACTGAAGCAGGCGGACGATCTCCTGCTCGATATGGACTTCGACCAGCTTTTCGCGGGCATCGGGGTCCTTGGTGATGGGCTGGCCGTTACGGTTGGTGCTCCGGCAGTAGTCGAAAAGGCGATCAACGACGGTGTTGCGGGATATCTTGCCGCCGGTGCCGTGCTCCAGTTCCAGGTGGGTGGTCGCCACCTTCCAGCCGTTGTTATGTCCGCCGATCAGGTTAAAGGCGGGCACCCTGACATTGTCGAAGAACACCGTGTTCTTGACGCCCGAGCCAGCGCCCGACTCCCCTCCGGAGATGAGCAGGTCCATGGGCTGAACGGTGATGCCCGGCAGGGTGGATGGAATCATGAACCAACCCAGGTTCTCGTGACGCTTGGCTTCCGTGTCGGTCACGGTGAGCGTCCACATGTAGTCACAACCCAAAGAGCTGCCCACGAACACCTTCTGGCCGTTGATGATGTAGTCGTCACCGTCCTTGACCGCCGTGCTCTTGACGTTGGCCAAGTCGGAGCCCGCTTCCGGTTCGGAGAGGAGTTGCCAGGTTCGGACCTCGCCCGTGAAGATGGGAGGCAGGAAGAACTTCTTCTGTTCGTCGGAACCCCAAACCACGATGGACGCGCCGCCCAATCTGCCACCGGAGTCATAGAAGGGAGGGATGGTCAGGCCCGCGGCTTCGGCCTCCTCTTCGAGAACAACCGAGTGGTCCACGTCCAGACCGCCGCCGCCGTACTCGGTGGAAGCGGTGGGCCAGAGCCAGCCTTTGGCGCCCAGCCTGCGGCCGAATTCACGACGCAGTTGGTATTGCTCCTCGGTCAGGTCGATGGGGTCGGCCGGGTGGACGATGCCGGGGGGCATGTTGTCCTTCATCCAGGCCTTGACCTCCTGGCGGAACTCTTCCTGCTCTGGCGTATATCGGGGTTCAAAGTCCATGGGTGTCCTCCGGGTTGATCGCCGCCGGCGTTCAGCCGTCAGCTTTTTGTTCTTTCGAGAACGATTTCGCGAGAACGATTTCGTCGATTATGGATTATGCCTTATGGGGTGATTGGGAGACAAGCGCGAGCCATTGGGGGATCAATCTGTGTAGAAGTTATTCCCGAGCTAATCCTGGGAGATAAATCGGCCCGCCTGTTACGATCGCCTGTAGAGTCCCGATGTCCAGTTGACGGCGCCTGGTACCGTGAGCGTCTGGTTGGACCCGTCCGGTCAGGCGCGCCGGAGTTTCACATGGCTACCGCGGTGGGCGATGGAGCGAAAGCCAAATGACTCGAAAATGCCAATCACTTCAGGACCGGTGAGCCGCTTAAGTCTGGGCACCCGCCAACTCCAGCTCGAACGTCAGCAATATTTAAGGAACTGGGGCACAGGGATCCGGCGCTAAGCCAAAGTTGGCCGGGTCTTCACCTTCCAGGTGCAGACTCACTGCTTCTTTGAGGTTCTCTACCGTCTCGTCCAGTGTTTTCCCCTGGGTGACGACGGCTATCTCCAAACATTCAGCAACATCGAACTTTTCGCCACGCCGGATGGTCGCCTTAACCGAATGTTGTGGTGTCATGAGTCACTCTTCCCCTCTTTCCTGCGGTTAAACGCCAACGGCCCCAAGCTGCATGCTCACTGTGACTTGAGCGCCCGGCCGGGCAGCGCTCCGGTGTGCGTTCCATTATCGATGACCAACTTGCCATTCACAATGACGTAGTAGATGCCCACTGGGTATTGTTTGGGGTCCTCGAACGTCGCTTTGGCCTCGACCGTGTCCGGGTTGAAGACCACCACGTCGGCCTTCATGCCGTCCCGCAGGATGCCCCGGTCCTGCAGGCCCAATCGCTGGGCGGGCAGCGCGGTCATCTTGCGGACCGCCTCCTCCATGCGGAAAAGGCCCTCCTCCCGGGCGAACTGGCCCAGTATATAAGGAAAGGTGCCGAAGGTCCGCGGGTTGGGCATCTCGCCGGTCAGCACGCCGTCTGAGCCGACCATGTGGGCCGGGTGACGGACGATCTCGCGTATGTTCTCGGGGTTGCCGGTGCGGGCCACAAAGGCCACTTCCAGGTTCTCTTCGATCAACAGGTCGCAGATGGTGTCGACGATCTTCTTGCTCTGGAAACCGGCCAGGTCGGTGATCGACCGGCCCTCCCATTCTTTATTCCGGTCAGACCCGATGTGACTGAAGATGTAGTCGTCCAGGGTGTTGCCCCACATGGGGTTCACCGAATCCCCGATCTGTTCGCGCACGGCAGGGGTTTTGATGCGCTCCAGCATGGCCGCCGGCCCACCGGCGTGGACCCAATAAGGCAGCAGGGAGTGCAGGATGGTGCTGGCGGCAGCATAGGGGTATTGGTCAAAGGTCACGTCGACCCCGGCGTTCCGTCCCTCGTCCACCAGGCCGACCATCTGCCGGCCCATGCCGTCGACGGGGCTGTGATAATGGGAAATATGTACCGGAACGCCGCTTCGTTGGCCGATCTCGATAGCCTCTCGGAAGGGGTCCAGCAGTTGGTCTCCCTTGGTGTAGCGGGCGTGGGTCATGTAAAACCCGCCTAGGTCTGCGATGGCTTGGGAGATAGCCACCAGTTCGCTGGTGTCGCTGTAGGCGCCGGGCGGGTAGGTCAGGCCGGTGGCGAACCCAAAGGCGCCGTCGCGCATGCCCTGACGGGCCAGTTCCTTCATCCGCTCCAATTCCGGCGGAGTGGGGGCGCGGTCCTCCCAGCCCATCGCCTCGATGCGGATGGCGGCGTGGGGCACCATGAACGCCACGTTGCAGGCGGCGCGTCCGTCGATGATGTCGAGAAACTCCTTCACCGAACTCCAGCGCACGTCGGGAGGCGGCATCCCGTTGATGGCGGCCAGAAAAATCAGCAACTGCTCCAACTTGGGGGAGGATATGGGGGCATAGGACAGGCCGTCCATCCCAATGGCTTCGGTGGTAACGCCCTGCCGCACCTTGGCGTGATGCTCGGGCTCGGTCATGAGCTTGAGCTCCGAGTGGGAGTGCATGTCGATGAAACCGGGGCAGATCACCGAGCCGTCAACATCGATGACCCGTCCCGCCTGTACCTGGGAGGTGTCGCCCCGGACGACGGTGACAGCTTCTCCGGTTATGCCCAGGCTAGCCCGGAACCAGGTCTGGCCGGTGCCGTCCACGATGCGGCCATTTCTAAGCAGCAGATCGAACATTGCGTCTCCCATTCATTATCAAAGATGGCTGGGTCAAAGATGAACGCCAGTAATTTATCACCGTCTCAGCGCGGCGACCATAAAGTACCACAACCTCGGCTGCCAGGCATGGCAGGGCAATCGCATCTGACTGGAGGCGCGGTGGCGATGGTAGGATAAAAGTCATCTTAGGGGTGGGGAGGATGACTCATGGAGGAA
>MUCI01000020.1 GCA_002816575.1 SAR202 cluster bacterium Casp-Chloro-G2
GCCCCCTGGTTCCGATTCCATCGGAACCAGGGGGCTGTTGATTGGCAGTGGTTTCCTCACTTCGCTGGTCCATTCAAGAACAACGGAATGGAGGCCTTCGGCTGCCTGGGTCTACCGGAGCCTTCGCCGTCCTGGCTTACATGCGCAAGTGGTCCGACAGGGCTCACCAAGAACCTTGGCTAAGGTCAGCCCTAGAGCAGCTGTGAGATCCATTGGTCGGCCATGCGGACCATATTCCCCAGTGCGGGCAGCATGGCAACCGCGATCTTGGGGTTCTCGTTCAAGGCGTTCCAGAAACTCTCCCTGGGCAGAAAGAAGCTCTCCATGGGACTCATGGCCGTAACGTTAGCCGACGGTGGCAGGCCGTCGATCAACCCGATCTCACCAAACCAATTTCCATTGCCCAAGATCGCGACCACCGCTTCGGCGTCACCGAACTCGGAGGCCTTGGTCACCTTGGCCGCGCCGAATTTGATCACGTAAAGCCCGTCTATCAATGTGGTGTCCTCTCCGTCGGCCCTCTCCGTGTTCCGGATGCGGAAACCTTTGGGGTGGTACACCATCCGGGTCTCTTCAGCCAGTTGGCGCAACACCTCCTGTGGCAGTTCCTTGAACAGCTCCGTCTTGCCCAGAAAGTTAATCTTTTCGCCTAACGATCCCGCTGGTTCGGCTGAGGGCCCAGCCAGCGCGACGCCTTTGTTCGCCGGTGAGTCAACCAACATAGAAGAACCCCATTTATAGTCTCGATCCATGTTCTAAACCCTTTTCCAGGTAGATTTTGGGAACCCGATTATCGTGCAGTTGATTTCAAGCTGTTCCAGATGAAGCGCCCGGTCCCGCCCCTCACTTCCAACCCACCAAAAGGCCAACGATCGCTTCGATCAGCTCGCTCCCAACTCTCTCCTTTCGGAGTTGCCTGCCAGACGGGAGTAGACGCCTGGTAGAGGCAACCCCGAGTTAGGAGATAATGTGTAGTCAATATTCCCACGGCCGGCGGTGATTGGCATGTGGGCATTCACCCATAATCATTTGGGTAGCTGCCCCCAGCGCACGGGTGGACGTGACCATATCCGATCTGTTTAGCGAAACTTGGCATATCGGAAAGCCTGTTAGCAAATCAATACCTCCCGGGTCATTTGCCCTATTCATCAGTCGATGTTGGTCTGAGTGCTGACCGGGTAGACGGCGTCGTCGATCCGGAAATCGACGGACATAGCTCGGGAAAAGTCATTGGTGACCGAATCGGCGAACAGGTCGATCTCCAGGTAGTCCGTCTGGTCCACCACCGTGTAGGCGGGGAACACATGGCTTGCCAGGTAACCCTGCCATGTTGCCGAAGATATCACTCCGCTGTTGGCGGTTTCACTGGCCAAAGTCGCCCTTACTAACCCACTGGCCTGCCGGACGAGTATGTCCATGTCGGCGTGGACGTCCCAGGTTAGGAACCGGGTGTAGGCCGCGATCCAAACATCGGCCGCATCGCTTTCCATATATTCTTCCCACACATTCTGGTCGTTTAAACCCACTCCAGCTTGCAATTGGGTGCCGTGACCAATGTCGCCGACACCCCAATCGTCTGTGGAGCCACCGCGCCTGAAACTGAGGCGTTTGTCGCCGGCTTTATTCTTTTCCGCCGCCAGGATCAGGCCGTTGGCTTCGGCGGCAACGCTGTAATCATCGGCATCCAACACCTGCCAAGACCCCTGAGCCGGGTCGGCAACCGGCACGTTGTTGACGTAGTAGACGACCGACCCCTTGGTCTGCGCCACAAGGTATATCCTGACGTCACTATCCTGGATGTAGGCGCTGAACTGGTTCAGGGTGTCGATGCCAACCAGGTACATCGTGTTGCCATATTCTTCTAGTTCCAAGAGGTCGGCGGAATCGGTGCTGCCCGTCTCCCGTATCCCGTAGCCACGGTCCTCGCTGGAGATCGAGTCAACGAGCAGCACCACGCCGTCGGCTTCGGCATCGACGCTTGCCGAAACATCCACGGTGGTCCACGCGGCAACCGCGGCCGGGGTTACATCCACCGGCGTAGTGAAATAAGACGGGTCGCCGCCCGACGTGTAGCCCAGCAATTTGAAATCGACCTCGCTGCTCTCGGTGAAACCTTGGATGACTCGGCTGCCGTCCAACTTCACGATCTGCCAGCGTTGGGTGTATGCCTCAATCTCTTCATACAAGGGGTTAGACAGATAGTCGCGGGTATCCTCCGTGCCCCGAAATACGGCGCTGTAGTCGCTGCTGGAGCCCATGTTAACGGCCAGGACGATCGCGCCCGAAGCCGTGGACGGCACGTAGGACGACAGATCTATGTTCTGCCAGCTTGGACCTCCTACGAGGCTGATATCCACGGCATTGGTGAACCAGGTGAATCCTGCGTCGGTTTCATTCCGCTTGGCGCGGTAATTGACCTGCCAGGTGGCCGCGGGTATCTGGGTGATTCCGGCTTGAAGATGTCCTTCAAGCCACCGGGCGTGATGCCGACCCCGGTGTCAGAAACGCTGAACCTGACCATTCCCCGCTCGGCCAACTCGGCGCCGATGGTGATCTTGCCGGAGCCTGGCGTGTATTTGACGGCGTTGTCGATCAGGTCCTCCAGTATCTGAGTGAACCGCAATCTGTCGGCCCTGACGCATATCTCAGGAACGGCCAAATTGACCTCGAACTTATGGCCCGGCGAACGGGCTTCGAACTCCATGGCAAGCGTGCGGCACAGCTTCCCGGCGTCAAAATTCTCGAGATTGATCTCAACCTGCCCGGCGTCGATGAGAGAGACACTGAGGAGCGTGTTGATCATGTCCGTCATACGGGTCGATTGGGATTGGACCATTTCCAGCAGTTGCCGCTGTTTGGCCGGCGGAATCTGCTGCGACAACAGCAGCTCTGAGGTCGCCATGATCGAAGCCATGGGCGTCCTAAGTTGATGCGACGCCGTGGCGATGAAAGCAGACCGGCTGCGTTGGACCTCCGCCGACTGTGTGATGTCGTGGAAGACCAAGGTGCGCCCCAAAGCATCTCCATTGGACTGGCGCAATTCGTAGGAGGTCATCTCCATTTCCAGTCCGATCGAGTCTTTCAACTTCAGATTGTCCACGACCACCTTGCCGCTTGCGTTGACCGCCCGGTCAAGTTGGTCGTCGGTGGTCTCGGGCGTGGCGCTTTGGGCGGCCATCACGCCACGTACCACATCGAAAGATTGTCCGATCAGGTTTTGGGAGCGCAACCCAAACATCTCTCCCAACCGCCGGTTGGCAAACCCGATCCGGTCCATGGAATCGATGATCATGATTCCATCCGAAGAGCCGGTCATCACCGCATCAAGAGTGAGTTGTTCTTTCTCCAGCTTGCTTCGCTCGAGGCGCTCCCGCCGTATGAATACCTCTCCGGCCCAGATAATGCCCAGGAATGTTGCCACCAGCACGGCGCCAAAGGTCCAGAGCCGCTGCCAAAGCGGGTCGAAAAGCTCCGACTGGGCGTAGGCAACCGTTGTCACCCAAGGAGTGTTATCCGGATATCCGAAAAAGATTATTCGAGAAACGTTGTCCAACCCGGGTCCGAACCACTCGCCGGTGGGTCGGGTCGCCGCCTGTTTCCAAACCGCGCTGGCGCTTATATTTCGCCCCGCGGCCATACCGGGGTGGGGCGCCTCGTAGCCCGTACCGGCCAAGATAAGGCCCTGGCTATCGAAGATCCCAGATTTGGCGCTGGCGGGGAAACCGGTGCTCATGTCCAAGAAACTGGAGATCGTATCCAGCGGGGTCTCAAGCACCATGAAGGAAACTTGGAAGGAAACTTGCTCAGCGCCCTCCCAGATCATCGGCTGGATGAACAGGGCGAACGGAGGTCCTTCCGACACGTGCGTGACAACGTCTGAAACCGTGAACCTAAGGGTGGAGAGCGCCTGTTCGTACAATTCTGCGCTGCCTACTCGGCTGCCGATCAACGCTTGGTCCGAGGACCCCACGATCGTGCCGTCTGACCCGGTTATGAAGGCGTTTGAAAAATTAGGCCATTCAGATGCGAAACTCGCGAGATGCTCATTCATCTCTCTAACGTCGATCGCTGCTGGATCGTTCTCCGCCACCCAGTCGGCCGCGAACACGCCGCTGGCCCCGCGCACCGTGTGCACGAAATCTTCAAGCTGAGAATTGATCAACGCAGATTTTAGGCCAACCTCGGTAACGATCGCTTCGCGGCGTGCTTGGTAGTCCTGCCAGATAAAGACGCCGCCTGCAATGATCAAAGGAAGAACCAACGCGAATAAGACGGTCCGGCATCTTCCGGCTGAATGTTGCTTGAAAAACTCCAACATTTCTCTTATTCCCTCGAGATGACCCGTCGCGAACTTGGATGTGGGGCTGGTCCTGGTCACCGAACCGGGCACTGCCTCCCTTGGACCACCGCTAAAGGCTAGCGGCATGCTCATATACCGTCCATGTCGGTAAGGTCAAAACCGGGTAAATGTTCGGTAAAGAGGTGGTGCGGGTGCAGGCTCTAGAAGGTAAGCTCTCGCCGATCAGCTTGCAGCTTTGTGGCAATTGCGGTGAGGGGTACGGTGGCGGTGGGTGGGGAGGCGCGGAAATCCCCTCGCCCCACGTCGTAACGGGGGATCTAAGGGGAATTTCGCCAGAGGCAAGAAAAGTGACGCCCAGCTTCCGCTAGTCCATGTAGGGGATGATCCGGTCGCCGATCAGGTCGATAGTCTTCATGATCTGGGCGTGAGACGGGCCCCCGGAGTGGGCGTGCCGCAGCCGCAGCAGACATGACGCAGCGCCGGTCGCCTCGCTCCAGCGCTGAAATTCGTTGAGACATTCCTCGGGTTCGCCCATGATCAGGCGGTCTTTCGCCACCCGTTCCAGGGTCAGCTCCGACTCGTTCTGAATGGACCTGAACTCGGGTAGTCCGTTCTGCCAATAGTACCGGTAGGCCGCCATCACCTCCGGGCCGTAGACCTCCTCCGCCTCCTTTCTGGAGCCCGCCACCCAGGCGTCCCGCATGATGATCGGCGCAGGGGTTTTTCCCGCGGCCACGGCAGCGTCTCGATAACTGTCGATCAATCGGCAGGTGTTATCCAGCGTGGTGCTGGGCGTGGTGACGATGGCATCGCCGATATTGGCCGCCCGCCGCGCGCTGGCCGGCACACTGGCGCCTATCCAAATCGGAGGGTGCGGCGTTTGCACCGGGTCGGGACGCACACGCAGGTTCTCGATCTGGTGGTGCTTGCCGTTGTAAGAGAACTCCTCGCCTGACCAGCAACGGCGCAGTATCTCCACCTTTTCCTCGAACAGCCCGACACGGTCGGACATGTTGACGCCGAAAGCCCGGAAATCCGCGTCCTGGTAGCCCAGCCCAACCCCCAGCGTGACCCGTCCCTTGGAGATTATGTCCAGGGTGACCACGTCTTCGGCCAAACGCACCGGATGGTGCAGCGGCAGCAAGATCACCGAAGTTCCAACTCGGAGGGTTGTGGTGGATGCGGCCACCGCCGTGCACACGATCAACGGCGACGGCAGGAACCCATCTTTGTCCTGATGGTGTTCTCCAAAGAAGCAAGAGTCGAACCCGGCCTGCTCGGCCAACCGCGACTCTTCGATAACCTCGTCCACGCACCGGGGCAGGTCCTCGCCGCGGGGAGGGTTGGCGATGGAGCTATAGATGCCAAATTTCATGAGGTCACCCTTATCCCGGCTGGTGTTTCGTTTCACTCGTCGTAGAGAGTATCACCGTATAGAATGGTATTTCCAATCTCTGGTCAAGCGCCCTTCTCAAGCCCTACTCAATCCAAACAGAGTCCGGAGGCCCTGCCTGATGCCTGAACTGCCCGAGGTGGAGAACACGCGCCGCAACCTGGTCCGGTCTGGATTCCTGGGAGCGACTATCACCGGCGCTGACATCACCTGGGCCAATACGGTCAAGAAGCCGTCGGCGGCGGAGCTAGCCGGGGGAATCAAGGGCCGCACGATTCAGGATATTCAACGCCGGGGCAAATACCTGATCTTCCCGCTGTCTCCGCAGCCCTCTGGCGCCGGTCCAGGCACATTCATCGTGCATCTGGGCATGACCGGCAGACTATACATCCAGCCTCAATCGCAGAAGCCCCATCCGATGGTCCGGCACTCGTTCCCCCTAAACGATGGCCGGGAACTACGATTTGAGGACGGACGCAAGTTCGGCAAGCTGTGGCTGGTGGACTCACCAGACGAGGTGCTGCCCGCCATGAGCCCGGAGCCTTTCGATGACGATTTCACCGTGGAGACGCTGGCGGAGTCATTCCACGGCAGAAAGACCCCGGTGAAGGCGCTGCTGCTGGAACAGTCCGTTGCCTGCGGGCTTGGGAACCTGTATGCCGACGAATCCCTGTTCCTGGCCGGCATCCATCCGGAGCGGCCCGCGTCGGGACTGTCCACCGGCGAACTGGCCCGGCTGCGTCAGTCAATCATCGACGCCCTCACCGCGGCCTACGGCGTTTACGACCGGGCCCGCGACCAGCTCTGGCCGAACGCTCCGACGGCCCTGACCACCTGGAGCCATCCCCGCGACGAAAAAGCAGAATGCCCCAACTGCCAGACCAACATGGCCGCCATCAGGGTCCGGGCGCGCGGCACTTATTTCTGCCCCAAATGCCAGGTGTAACTTCGGCGGACTCGCAGCCAATAACCAGACTTCTGCGGTAGGAGGTTGGGTCCCTGCCCAGCGTCAAACCCAAAATCGCCCAGGCACCTCTCGGTACGAGCGAATCTAGGGTGACTAGCACCAGGTGGTCATCCCGCCCTAAGCGGTCCCCAGACCCAGCGTCTTATTCAGGCGCGCCATCGTATCGAAGTAGCAGGCGGTGAACGCCAGAGAGACGGCGCCGTCGTCGCCCACCAGGTGGGTGGTGGCCTGCCAGGTCGAGTCCCGCATCTGGTCCCGCAGCACCTCCGTGGCGAAGTGCACCCAGATGCCCTCCTTGGGCAGCAACCCGCGCGGCCCGGTACCGGCAGCGATGCCCTTGATCACCGCGTCGCTAACCCCGGCCTCACGGGCCATCGGCTCAAATGAGTTCCACAGGGCTTCGTTATTCCGCTCGTGGGCGACGGTCAGGGCCACGGTTAAGGTCACCCAAGGCTCAAGATCGAGTTGGCCGACCAGATCACCCAGACCGGCCAGTCCGGTCGCCACCGGAGGCTTGGCGAATAGGGCCTTGTAGGTGTCCGGCAAACCTGAACCTGCCCCGGTTGCCCGCTCGTAGATGCCTTGCATCTCGGAAGGGACCCTGGGTTCAAAATCGGGTGGGAGGCGTGACATATACGCTCCTTAAGCTGTCTATGGCGAGTTCAGTCTAGTTTTGGTCTTGCTTCGGATTCCACCGTAACGTCTCGAACGCCAAAGAGGTCCCACGGGCTGAAGGATTCCACGAACGATTTTGCGACTTCAACGCTGGAGAAACCCTTCTGCGAGCGCTCTGGTTCATAGCCCATGGTCCGGGCGTAGGCGTCGACGCCGCTCTTATTCTCGCGGTACCCGCCGATGATCTCTTCGCGCCCGTCGACATCGTCAACGACCAGGTTCTGGCCCCTTTTAACCTCTCTCCAAAAGACACTCATGCTTACCTTCCCTCTTACCTTCCCTGTTCTCGGCATTTCTTACTGTGGTGCGGTCCAGTCGATTCTGGTTGGTTTCTATGGCCATTATAGACCGCCCGGACCTGTCTCTTCTTCCGTCAGACCCAAAACGATGCGGACCTGAGCCGTGACCAGAGGTCGTACAAGTCTCCCCGTGCACCGGTAAGTCTCTCGAATCCGGTCGGACCTCACCACGAACGAACCAGAGCATCGGAGATATCCAGTAGTAACGACCGAATTAGAGAGTAAAGTGCCTCAGGTAATCTTAGATGCTAATCGCGACACCGATTCCGATGAACGCCCCCAACACGCCTGGATTCCACCATTCCGAGCCGACGGCCAGTTTGCCCCGTTTCAACTGAACAGCAACAAACATCACGACGGGAACCAGGGCCAACAAGACCGCAACCGTCCAAGCTATTCCCACCGTATATTCTTCGGCCAATATCGCCTGGATGGCCCGTTCATCGCCGGTATCGGTGAACGCCAAAGTTATCGAAGCCGGTAAGGAACGGAACAGCCAAGAAGCGAAAAGCACTCCCAAAGCTATCGTGCTGCCGGCGTTCTTCTTGACCAGGTATAGAAGCGCGGCGGCGCCGGGAATCAACTGGAAAAGCAGGCCCATGGATAATGCGGTGAGCTGAACGCCGTCGGACGGCGTTTTCTTGGCCAGGACATTAAGCCATTGGAACGACGGGTCTACGCCCGCAGACCAATACACGAGGAAATGCCCCGATTCGTGGACCACCGCAAAAGTGGCAACAGCCAGGGCCGCGGAGACGATAAAAACGATGCAATGGGAGAGCCACGTTGGAGACCCGCCGGTGTTCACCTACACTGCGGTCCCGTAGATGTGATCGGGGACCACGATGACCGCCGCGCGGCGGTCGTCAACCATCGCTTGGTCATATTCCTCCCAGTTGGGGTGTTCCTGGTTGGTGGCGGCGCGGTACACGTCGCGCAGGGCCAGGCGCAGTTCATCGGCGGGAGTGTTCCCAGGGGATAGGATCCTGGCCCGTCCCTCCAGCACCACGTAACCCCACCAGTCCCGCTTGGACACCAGCAGCGCGCAGCGCGGGTCGCGTTTCAGGTTGCCCAGCTTGGCGCGGTCGGCGGTGGTGGAGAAGGCCACGCCGTCGCCGTAGGCCCCGCAGGTGACGATGCTGACCTGGGGCATGCCGTACCTCCGGAAACAGGTCAAAACTCCCTGATGGTTGGCGGTGGCGAACTTCTTGACGTTATCCGGCAGCATCTCTCACTCCTTTAAGTCGCGGCGCGTGTTGAATTCGATCTCGTACATGTCGTAGTTGGTCGGGCGCATATTCAGGCTGGAGTAGACCCTCTGGGCGATCTCATTGTCCTTGTCCACGTAAAGCCGCAGACCGCAGATATCGTGGCGGCGGCCTTCCAGCGCGGCGTAGAGGTGCATTGCTTTATAGACCCCGTTGCGCCGAAATTCAGGGCTAACGTAGACGCTCTGTATCCACCAGAAAAAGGCGTTCCGCCAGTCGCTCCACTCGTAGGTGATCAGCAGGGAACCCGCCGGACGGCCAGAGTGCTCGGCGATCAGGTAGAAACCCCGATCGTTCCGGGTTAGCACCGCCTCGACGCCGGGCCGAAGCAGGTCAATGTCCAGAATTTTGCCCTCGGTCTCCCTGGCCATGGCGGCGTTGAAGTCCACTATGGCGTCCAGATGGACGATCGTGGCCTGCCTGACTTGTACCTCGTTTCCTGGATTGGAAGTCAATCATCCCTCCGTGTTCTGCCCCAACCCCACCGTTTCGGCCTAACTGAGCGAAATCGTGGAGCCATTCTCATCTTTCCGGACCTCGATGCTCACCGGGAACGCTTCTTTCAGGTCCTCCAGGTGGGTTATTACGATCACCTTCTCGAAGTCGTCGCCGATGGCGCTGATGACGTCCAGTATGCGCTCTCGGCCCACGGCGTCCTGGGTGCCAAAGCCCTCGTCGATGAACAGGGTCGGCAGGGGTGCGCCCATCCGCTGGGCCAGCACCCTGGAAAGGGCGATGCGCAGGGCCAGGTTCACCCGGAAGGCCTCGCCTCCGCTGTACATCTCATAGCTGCGCGGGCCCAGTTCGTCGCTAACCAAGATCTCTAGAGTCTCCCTGGGTTCGCCGTGCCCCGACGCGCGTTCCCGCTGCGTCTCCAGCTTCACATTCATGCGGTTGTCGGTCATGCGCCCCAGCAGCACATTGGTCTCATCCTCCAGCCGGGGCACCACGGTCTCAATCAGCATGGCCTGGACTCCCTGCCGGCCGAACGCGGTGTTCAGCTCCTGGTAGATGGACTGCTCGTCCCGCAGCGCCGCGAGCCGGGCCGATTCGGTCCTGATCTCCTGACCCAGCGATTCCCGGCGCTCCACCTGATTGCGCAATGCGCCCTGACGCTCGGTGGAACGCTTGATGCCCACTCCCAGTTCCCGCTCCCGTTGTTCGGCCTCGGTGAAGCCGCGCTCAAGAACGGCCAGTCCTTCCAAGGCTCGCTTGGACTCGGCCAGGCGCGCCTGAAGCTGCTCCAGTTCCTCCCGGCGGCGCTGGGCCATCACGGCGTATCGTTGGACCGTCTCCCTCGCGCCCGGCAGGTCTGCCTCGGCCTGTTTCAACCGGCTCTCCCGCTGGCCGAACTCTTCCAATTCGACGGTCTCTCGGTAGACGCGCTGGCGCACCGCCGGGTCGTAATCCAGTTCCTGGATCTGGGCTTCCAGCTTTTGAAGTTGGACCGATTCTTCGGCGGCGAAGGAACCGTCCGCCAGCGATGCGCGCATGGCATCCAATCTGGGAGTTGCATCGGCCAGTTCCAGCCGCGCCTGCTGCGCTTCCTCGATCTGCTGGTTTAGGCGGTGGAGACCCACCTGGCGGTTGGTCTGGGCCTGTTTCAACACGCTTTCTCGCTGAGGCAGGCGGACCTCCGACTCGGCAGTCTCCGCTTTCAGGGCGTTGACCTGGGCTGAGGTGGTGCGGTACTCCTCGCGTTTAGCTTCGATGTCCGCATCAAACGTCTCGGCCAACCGCTGGCAGCCGTCTTCACTGAGGGGGGTCTGGCACAGAGGGCACACCGCCTCCTGGCCGTTGGCGCCGTCCAACAGAGCCCTCTTGTTGGCCAATTCCTTGCCCTCGTTGGCGAACCGCGCCAATGAGCCTTGCAGTTGCCCCACCAGGACCGCGATGCCGTTGAGCCGAGCCCGCTCCGCCGCCAGGCTCAGCTCCTGTTCTTCCAGCGCCGGACCCTCGTCCTGCAACTGCCTCAGTGCGGCTTCAAGCTGGTCTAGGGCCTGGGCTTTGGGGCCGATGCGCTGCTCGATCTCGGTGGCAAGTTGCTGCGCCTGGGATTCAAGGCGGGTCCGCTTGACTTCGATATCCCTGGCGGTGGCCGTCCGCAGGCGTTCCAGCTCGTCGAAATTGCGGCCGGCGGCTTCGAGCCGGGCGAAAGCGGCGCGGGCGGTTTCCAATCGGGCGGCGCCCTCTCGGATCACCGGGGCTTGTTCGGCCAGCTTCTCGAATGCCGTCACCTGCTGTTGGGAAGCGGCGTGGGCTGCCTCAAACTGGGCCAACTCGGCGGCCAGGGCCTGCAGCCGCGCCGCGCTCTCTTCCTGGGCGGCTTGCTGCCGGCGCAGCTCCCCAACCTGGTCTCGCAGGGCGGCGGTTTTCACCTGCTGTTCCGCCAACTCCTGGTTCATGGACGCCAGGCTCTTTTCGAGAGCCTCAAGCTCCTCCAACGGCGCCAGCAGCAGTTCCAACTCCCGCCGCATCCGCTCCACGTTGCCCTCGGCGATCTTGGCGGTATTCTCGGCCCAACTGCCGCCCTCCCTGGCGCGCACCTGTAGCCTGTCGTAGGTCTCCAGGCCAAGTATCTTGCTGAGTACGGCCTTGCGTTCCGCCGGGGTTTTGTTGGTGAATTCGTCGGCCCGGCCCTGCACCAGAAAGGCCGAGTTTATGAACGTGTCATAGTCCATGCCAATAGTTTGGTCGATGCGGGCCTGTGTCTCGCGGATCAGGTCGCCGGTGATGGGCCGGAGCGCCTGTCCATCAGCTCCCGGCTCCAGGATCATGAGTTGTAGATCGGACGCGCCGCCCCGCCGCCGTTTTCCGGCCCGGGCGTGCGACCGGATCACGCGGTATTCTTGGTCTCGGGAGGAAAAATCCAATTCAACCCGGCACTCGTCCGCGCCGTAGGCGATCATCTCGTCTTGGACCTTGCCACGGGCTTTGCCCCACAGCGCCCAGGTGATACTGTCCAGAAGGGCCGATTTACCGTGCCCGTTGGCGCCGCTGAGGCAGGCCACGTGGATCCCGGCGAAATCGAGGGTGGGGACGCCTTCCCGGTAGCACAGGAAGTTACTGAGAGTGAGCCTGAGGGGTATCATGGTGAGGGCCTCGAGCCGGTCCGGTGATGATAACCTGACCGGTGGTGAACACCTAATAAGCCGCAGGCCACCTGTCACCTCCACCGCACTTTGAGGCTGCTTCCAGCCCAGGTTTACCGGGTCCGGAGCGTAAATAATTCTAGCACAGCCGCCGAATCACCAAAGTAAGAGGGGCCTAGATCGGCCGGACAAATTTGACTGAAACGACCACCAGCGAAAATCACCACGGCGACATCATCCAGGTTAACAACCTGCGCAAGAGCTACGGCGACATCGTAGCCGTGGACGGCGTCTCATTCTCCGTGGCAACCGGCGAGGTGTTCGGCATCCTGGGTCCCAACGGGGCCGGGAAAACGACCACCGTGGAGATACTGGAGGGGATGCGGTCATCCGATTCGGGCTCGGCCCTGATCAACGGGGTCGATGTTCAGAAGCACCCCCAGGCGGTGAAGGAGATCATCGGTATCCAGTTGCAATCATCATCTTTCTTCGACCGTCTGAACCTGGTGGAGATACTGGACGTGTTCGCCAGCATCTACCGGCGCCAGATCGACGCCATGGAGTTCCTGCGCCAGGTGCAGCTTGCCGATCGGGCCAAAGCCCTGTTCAAAGAATTGTCCGGCGGCCAGAAGCAGCGTTTCTCCGTCGCGACCACCCTGGTGAACGATCCATTGGTGCTGTTCCTTGACGAACCAACAACCGGCCTGGACCCCCAGGCGCGCCACCATATGTGGGACCTGGTGAAACGCTTCAAGGACGAGGGCCGCACCGTGCTCCTGACCACCCACTACATGGAGGAGGCCGAAGAGCTATGCGACCGAGTGGCAATCATGGACCACGGCAAGATCGCCGCTCTGGACCGGCCGGACACACTGGTTGATGCCCTGCTCGCGAAAGGGTTTGAGCGGCCGCGGTCAGAAAGGCTGGCGACCCTGGAAGACGTGTTCTTGGACCTGACCGGAAGGGCGCTGCGAGACGCCGGCCCAGAAACGGACGGCCAATGATGCTGAACCGCCTGATTCAGACCAACCCAACCCTAAGCATGACCCGCGCCTCCATGAGGATGTGGTTCCGGGACCGGCAGGCGATCTTCTGGACATTCTTTCTGCCCCTGGTGCTCATCTCCATCTTTGGATTGCTGGACGTGGGCGCGTTCAGCTCCGTCGACCTGGGCGTGGTCGACAAGGCCAACAACGAAGCGTCCCGCAAGCTGGTCGGCGATATCCAGGGCTTGGGCGCCTTCGACATATCCGACACAGGGACCGAGGCCGATGAACGGCAGGCGCTTCTGGAAGGCGACCGCAACCTGGTGCTGATCATCGAGCCAGGATTCGACGACTCGCGTTCCCAGGCCGACCGTGAAGTGACGGTCATCTACAACCAGGGCCGCCAGCAAGAGTCCCAGTCGGGACGGACCATCATCCAGCAGATATTGGACGAGATGACCTTCGCCGATGCCGGGGTGGAAGTCCGCTACCGGGTCGACGCCCAGCCGGTGGACAGCCGCAATCTTCGGTTCATCGACTTTCTCATGCCCGGCGTGGTGGCCATGTCCATCATGCAGATGGGTCTGTTCAGTGTGGCCTTCTCCTTCGTCCAGCTGAAGAGCCGCGGGATCCTGAGACGGCTGCTCGCCACGCCGGTGAACCCAGCCAGCTTCCTGTTCGCCCAGGTGATCACCCGGCTCACCGTGTCCGTCATCCAGACCCTGGTGCTGATCGGCCTGGCGGTGATCGCCTTCGATGTGCAATTGGTCGGCAACCTGTCGGCAGTCCTAGTGCTGGCCGTGTTGGGGGGCGGGGTGTTCGTCAGCATGGGGTTCGCGGTTTCGGGCTGGGCCGGCAGCGAGGACGTGGCCGCCCCCATCGCCAACATCATCGCACTGCCGATGATGTTCCTCTCCGGGGTGTTCTTCCCGAGGGACGCCATGCCTAAATCGATACAACTGGTCGCCGACCACCTGCCCCTAAGCTACCTGGTCGACGCCATCCGCAGCGTGGCGATCGACGGAGAATCCCTCTGGTCCCAGTGGCCCGACGTTCTGGGTCTGACCGCCTGGGTCGTGGTGACTTTCCTAGTGGCCCTCCGGCTGTTCCGCTGGGAGTAGGGGGTTGGCTGGCAATCTTGGCTACAGCAGGCGCAATCTTTCAAGGTCTTGCGCGGACCAATGGGCTTGCGTCTCAATCATGCTTCTCAGGGTTCCAGGGGCAAACGTATCGCCGGACCTGGTGAATGGCACAGTCACCCGGCGCCCATCAGAATTGGCATAACGGCGATGACTTCCCCTTTGCCGGACAAGAAAAAACCCTTCATCTAGAAGGGCTTGTACCAAACGTCTGGCAGTGAGGGAACGTAACCGGGAGTAATCGATGTTGCTCATACGGTGACCGACACCAGCGGTCCGTCAGCCATCGAGGAATCATCTTCCTCTTGGATCGAAAGTTTAGCTTCGATCCGCTCTTCGATAATCATCTCCAGAACTTCTTGGATGTGCTCCAGAGCCGATTCTTTGGTTTCCCCCCAGGTAGACGCGCCAGATTCTTCTAGAGGAGGATAGAACGCCCTCCACCCTTCTGCATCAGGCTCCAATTCAACGCGAAAAATGTATGTCTTCATTACCACTCCGGGGTGGAAGGCCTACCCGATATACCCGATAATAAGCATTAGAATCTTAACATGAACCGATGTAGCAGCTTAGCAGGCATCCTTGACCGTCCCGCAGGCGCGCCCATACACTTGATGGAAGCCACACGGCGCAAGAGCGGGGCGGCCCGCAAGCACGAAAAGAGCGAGATATGTTTGAGAACCTGACCGAACGGTTGACCGGGATCCTGAACAAACTGTCCAGCAAGGGCCGGCTGACCGATGCCGACGTGGACGAAGCCCTGAGCCTGGTCCGCCGGTCTCTGCTTGAAGCCGACGTGAACTTCCGGGTCGCCAGGGATTTCGTCGCTGCGGTCAAAGAACGGGCCACTGGCTCGGACGTTCTGGAAAGCCTTTCCCCCGGCCAACAGGTCGTCAAGATCGTGAACGAGGAGTTGACCTCGCTGCTCAGCGGCGGCGACCATTCGTTAACTCTCTCCAGCCAGCCGGTGACCACCATCATGCTGGTGGGCCTGCAGGGCTCGGGCAAAACCACCACCGCCGCCAAGCTGGCACTGAACCTGCGCCGTCAGAACCACAAATCGCTGCTCATCGCCGCCGACCTGCGCCGCCCGGCCGCCATACAGCAGTTGGAAACCCTGGGCAAGCAGTTGGACATTCCCGTCTATTCAGAGGACCCAAAATCCTCGACCGTGGTCAAGGTGGCCAGGAACGGATTGGAGAAGGCCAAGCAACTGGGCGTCAACTGGGCGATCATCGACACCGGCGGGCGCATCCAGATCGACGAAGAGCTGATGCAAGAACTGGCGGAGGTCAAGAAAGCGACCAACCCCCACGAGGTGCTGCTGGTCGTGGACGCCATGACCGGTCAGGAAGCGGTTAACGCCGCCGAGGGGTTCCACGAGCGCGTCCAACTCACCGGGCTCATCATGTCTAAGATGGACGGCGATGCCCGCGGCGGCGCTGCTCTGTCCATCACCCGCGTTACCGGAGTGCCCATCAAGTTCATGGGCGTGGGCGAGCGTCCAGATGGCTTGGAGGTGTTCCACCCGGACCGCCTGGCCTCGCGCATCCTGGACATGGGCGACGTTCTGACGCTGATCGAAAAGGCTCAGGAGGCGGTGGACGACAAACAGGCCGCCGCCCTGGAGAAGAAGTTCCGCCAGGCCAATTTCGACCTGGAAGACTTCTTGGGTCAGATCCAGAGCGTGAAGAAGATGGGCTCGCTGTCCTCGGTGATGGACATGATTCCGGGGATGGGCCAGATGAGCAAGAAGATGAATATGGGCGACCTGGACGACGGCCGCATCGAACGCATCGAAGCGATAATCCGCTCCATGACTCCCCAAGAGCGTCAGCGTCCGGAGATCATCAACGGCAGCCGCCGGCGCCGCATCTCGCGGGGCAGCGGCACCACCCCACAGGACGTGAACCAACTGCTGAACCAGTTCAAGCAGACCCAGAAGCTGATGAAGCAGATGTCCAAGTCCCGCAACCCAATGTCCATGATGAAGATGTTCCGCTAGGCGGCACCGCCGCGTTCACATCCACTGGAACACCCGTTGCCTGGTTTACTCCCCTGGTCCGGTCCTTTCTACGCCCAACGACGCCCGCTTGCGATTCCGGGTTGTCCGACACTTTCCGACGTGTCTGCCCAAGCATGTGCCCACCTCAACAACCTTTACCCCAGACCGAATACCCCGGATTTAATTTGTCTTGTCGGGGAAAGGTCGATTGCGCTTGGCCTGCCGCGCTTGGCCTGCCGGTTGAGTGAGGACCGCGATGGGCCGGGCCGCCCAAGTCGGTCGGCGTTATATGCAGGAGCATCTGGACTGCGTGGCGATGGGTTGCCTGGGATCTGGTAGGCGGCGGATGTGGCAAAAAAGCAGAGCTCCCGGTTCGCACCGGGAGCTCTGCTTGGAGGCATGTTCACCTTGTGGCAGGAGGCCCACCAAAGGTTGTTAGGCTGATTTAGGCCTAGGGGTAGATACCTGCCTGGAATCCCCGGAGGTCGCTGGCGGTTACGCCACCCACCACGATGGGGGACCCGGCGAAGTCCAGTCCGTTGTACGGGAATGGAGCCAGGAGCGAGTTCACGGACCCGTTGGCGTCGATGAACCAGCTGTAGTTACCGGCGCTATCGGCTGCTATGCCGTTGTCAACTGAAGCCGAGTCGGGGGCCGATCTCAGCAGACCAGCTGAGACCAGCTGAGACCAGCTTGCTGAAGTCGATGAAGTACCCGCGGGTGTCCACAGTGTAGGAGACGCCTTGTAGCTCCACCTTGGCCACGGCCCAGCCGCCTTCGCCGGTACCCGCTTCAGACACGGTCTCACCGAACAGCACTTCTTCATCCGCGTCCCGGGTGCCGTTGCCGTCGTCGGTCCAGTAGGGCTGTCCGCCCTTGGTCCCCAGCAGGGGGTTGCCCAGAGGTTCGAAGATGGTGGCAGCGCCGTCCCAGATCTTGGTGGTGCCGTCGGCCCCGGCGGCTAGGATCGGATACTGGCGCAAGCCCAAGTGCCGGGGGTTGTCGCCGCTGGTGTAAAAGCTGTCCACCGCCGTTTGGATCATGGCCAAGTCCTGGGCGTAGGCCCGTTCCTTGGACTTGTTAAGGTTACTCGTCACCACGGGCACCGCAACCGCGGCCATCACGCCCATGATGGCGACGACCACGACCATCTCCACCAATGTGAAGCCTCGTTGCCCCTTCAGTATCTGTTTGAGCAGTTTCATCGCATGCCTTTTATTTCCCGACTTATAACTTATCTATCATGCACCTTACCCCGACCAATTGAACCACCTTTTCGAGTGATTAGAGGGGGCATAAAATGGCTAGCCATTTGTGGTGACTGAGCCATCATCAGGCACGATTCCGGCGGGTCTTCCTGCCAACATAGAAACCGTTAATCCGCAAGGCAGTATTCAACGCGGCCCAATTATCGATCTAAAGAACCGATGGTGGCCGGGTCGAATTTATTCAAAACAAGCGAACACTACCCAGATCCCGGCTCGCTGCCGCCCAATATCGTGGCGGCAGGTTGATCCACGGTCCGGGTTGAGATCGCTGGTCCGCCTCAGAATCAACGGAGCATCGATAGGGGTTGCCCAGCCGGCATAACGGCGAGCCGGCCCGTTGAACGTTCCTTACGCTTGCCGAGGGGCGCGGGTGCGAGGTGAGCCGGCGGTCGCGCACTAGACCGGGCAACCCCAGGCAGGCCCGGAACAAACGCCTAGCCTGAGCCGACGCGGTTGCCCTCATCAACGTAAGTGGCGCCGCCAACTCGGGACACCTTGATCTGCTGGCGGTAGGTCTCGCCGCCCAGGTCCCGTTCGGCGGCATGCAGTTCCGTGTACCACCCCACTTGGCTGGGGTCTGGGCCGCCTGCCAGCGCCTCCTCCAAGACCCGGCCGTCCATATCCTGGCCGTCGGTGACGCCCAATATCCGCAAGATCGTGGGCGCGACATCGATGCTGCCGGTTGGGGTGTCCACGACGGCCCCCGACTTGAAACTAGGACCGTTGGCAAAAAGAATGTTATGAATCTCATGGCGGCTCATCGACCCGTGCTGGCCAGTTCCCACCTCACCCGAGGTCGAGTACACCGTACCCTGGTAGCCAGCCTCGTTGGGCATTGAGTCCCAGCGGAAAGAGATCGACAGGTCGGGCGCCCGCGGGCCTTCGTTCCCCACCAGAGAGGCGGGCAGTGCGCCCGGTATCCCACCGGACCCCAAGACCGCATCTGAAGCCGTGACCGTGCCGCACCAGGGTTGGGCCATGAGCCAACCCGCCAGCCGCTCGGCTGTGTTCCTGTCGCCGGGCTGGGTATAAAAGAGAGCCGCGCCGCCGTTCTGGGCGACAACCACACCTCCCGGCTCGCCGCCGTCAGCAAAGCCGGCTTCGCGCAGCAGCGACTCAACATCCACCGTGCCTGCAATGGTCGAATAACCGTGGTCTGAAGCCACGATGATGTCCGTGTCATCGGCGCGTCCGGTTTCCCGCAGCCATTGCAGCAGGCCGCCCAACTGCCCGTCAGCCTCTTTGACCGCCGCATCGGAGAGGCTGGAGCCGACCCCCGAATCGTGCTGCGATTTGTCCGGCTCCGACGACCAGATCATGGTGACTGCGGGACCGCGCTCGGGGATAACGTACTCGGTCAAGATGCGTATGGCGTGGGCCAGCCTGGTTGTGTTGGGCAGCGACTGCTCCGGCCATCGGCCAAACCGGTCGATCAGCGACTCGTGCAGGTCTCTCGGCAGCGCGAATGTCGGGTGAATCGTGGCGCCCCCGGAGCCGCCGCCAAAATCGCCGCCCAGCTGGTCCGCCTTGGGGTTCTGCAGGTAAGCGTTACCGCTGGTGCCGACGCCGATGGCCACATATTCCAGCCCGTGCTGTGCGAGGATCTCAGAGATGGTGGGCGCCAGTTGGACCGGGATACCTGATCTAGCAACCTGCTCCAACTCCGGCTCCATGGCCGGTATGGCGCGGCTGGAGTCGAATTCCCTGATCACCAGCCGGTTGCCCGCCAGCCCATGTCCTCCCGGATTCCGGCCGGTGACCAAGCTGGATACGTTCACCCTGGTCACCGTGGGAAAGACCGAATGGTGGTTGGCAAACTTCACGCCGCCGGCACTGAATGCCGCCAGATTGGGCATGAGCCGCGGCACGACCTGGGCTGGTTGGAGTCCGTCAAAAACAAAGACCAATACAGAGGGCATGATTCCTCAATCTTGTTTGATTGGAGATACGGTGTTGGCGCTAGGGAGCCAGAGCGCGAACGGTCCGTTCGTAGGAAGTTTTGAGGTCTCCCACGGGCACGGGAGCGATCACGGGTTTGGTCAACCCCATCTGACGCAGCTCGTCCAAACGTGCATTGCAGGCCTCGGCAGTCCCGACCACGCCCAATTCATGCTGCATCCGTTGGCTGATCGCCGCCGCGCTGGTTGGGTCAGCCTCATGCCGCTTGGCCGGTATCACGCCGCCCATCTCTTGGCTGAACCCCGAGTTCTCGAAGAAAGCCCGGTAATGGGCGCCGCTGGCGTACCCCGCGATCTGACGCTGCAGGCTGGCCTGTCCCGCCGCCAGGTCGTCGGTCACCGCGATGCGCACGTACCCCGAGATTGCGACGTCATCGGGGTCGCGTCCAGCCTTGGCCGCGGCGTCCCTGACGATGCCGATAGCCTGCTCCAGATAGCTGGCAGCGGTCCAACTTAGCAGCACGCCATCGGCCACCTCGCCGGCCAGTTGCAGCATACGGGGCCGCAGGGCGGCGACATAGATGGGAAGTTTGCTCTTGGGCGCGGCCACCCCCAGGGATGCTCCCATCACTTTGATCGCTTTGCCATCATGGGTGACTTCCTCGCCCTGCAGCAGGCCACGGATTATCCGCACCATGTCTCGAAGGTGTTCCAGGGGCTGCTTGTAGGGGACCCCGTGTCCTTCCTCAACCGCCGGCGGATTGCCCACGCCCAGTCCCAGGATGAACCGGTCTCCCGATACCGCCGCCAGTCCGGCCGCCGACATGGCCGTGATCAACGGAGTCCGGGAGAACATGGGCAGTATGCCTGTGGCCAGTCCGATCTGCTTGGTGGCGGTTGCCATGGCGGTGAGTTGGGTCAGGGAATCTCGGCCGGAGCCTTCAGTCATCCAAACTTCGCCGTAACCCAGCTCCTCGGCCAGCGCCGCCAGCGACTGGTTATCAGCCGCGCTCAACTCCGGCTCGTTCCCCAACCTCAGTCCTAGAAATGGCATGCGGCACTCCTAAATCTGGTTACCCGGCGCCGGTTCTCAGAGCGCTGAACAGGTAGACGGTGGCATAGGTGCGGTAGGGTGACCAGCGCTGGGCGATGTCCTCCACCTGAGCGTCGTTCACGTCAGCGCCGCCGGTAAACAGACGGGACACCACCCGCCGCAGGGCCAGGTCGCCCAGAGGCAGGGCATCGGGACGGCCGGCCGCGCGGATCAGCACCCATTGGGCGGTCCAGATACCCACGCCGCGAAGGGCAACCAGCTTGTCGACAATCTGGGCATCCGACAACCCGCCCAGGTCCTCCAATCCCACATCGGCATCCAGCGCAGCGCCGGCCAGACCGTGAACATACTCCGACTTCCGCTGGGTCAGCTTCATGGTATGGAGCTCGGCCGGCGACGATGCGTAGATGGACGCGGGCCGGGGGAAGGCGTAGTAGGTCTCGCCATCGAACTCGGCATTGGGTCCGAAAGTCTCGATGAGCAGCGTGCGGATGATCCGGGCCACGCTGGTGGATATCTGCTGCCCCAACACCGCCAGGACCAACGCCTCAAACACTGAGGCTGTATGGGGTAGATGCAGGCCGTAGAACTCGTCAACCAGACCGCTCATCGCCCGGTCCGCCCGGCCCAACTGGTAGAACGGGGCCAGGTCCTGGTCAACCCCCAGGAGCCATGACACCCGGCCCTTGGCCGATTCCACGTCTGCGGGACCCAATGTCTGCCCCTGCAATTCCAGGGAAAGCTCCGGCGCATCGGTGGTTCCCGTAGAGCGCACGGAGGCCAGGACCAGTTTGTCGCCCAGGTCCAGCAGCCTGCGGTAGACGCCGTCTTCCATGGTATCGGTGCCGTAGCGGCTCTGGAAGTAGGTGTGGTAGCCCGCCGTCAGCTCGAAGTTGAAGGGCGGAACGGGCTTGATGGTGGCGGTCAAACGGTCCATCGCCATCACCCGCCGCCGATCAATGCCGACCCCACCAGGTAATGGCGGGAGCCGGCCGGGTCGAGTTCGGTGCGCATCAGGTTGACGGTGTCGGCGGTCCAGGGCGGCAGACCGGGGAGTTCTCCGCCAGCCACGAGCCGCCCGATATCGGCCAGCCGTCCGTCGGGAACGTCCCGCCGGACCCGGCCCAGGGTTAGGTGGGGGGAGAATGCCCGCTGCTCTTTCGGCAACCCAAGCCGCCCCACCGCTTCATCAACTGCCGCTTGAAGGACTGAAAGAGTCTCCAGATCGCCGCCCACCCCCGCCCAGAGCACGCGGGGACGCCGAGGGTTGGGGAACACGCCCATCCCGGCGGTGAACAACGTGAACGGCGAGAACCGGGCGGTGACCTCCGGCAGGACCGCCAGGACCCGCTCCACCGTCTCGGCTTGGATATCGCCCATGAACTTGAGGGTCAGATGGATGCCCTCGGGCCGCACCCAGCGCACGTCTTTGCCGATCTTCGCATCCAGTCTTTTAACCGTCTCTTCCAGGGCCAGAGTCCATTCGCCGGGCGCCGGGATGGCGATGAACGAGCGGACTTTTCCAGATGGCGTCGTCACTGTCTGCTGGCCTCCCTGAGCCGCCCGTACCACGCCGCAAGGTCGTCCAACGAGTACTTGGCGTTGGCCGGGGAGGGATTGGGCACTACGAAGACTTTGGATACGCCGATGGAGCGCTCTTGCAGGCCAAGTTGGGGGTCCTCTTTAGCGCCCTCCCCATGCTGAAGATAGGCTTTGTAGGCCATCATGCCGTGGAAGCAGACCAACTTTGGGGCGAACTTCAATATCTTTTCCCTAAGAACGGGCGCCCACCGGCGAAAATCGGCCGCCCGCAGTCCCGAGCCCATGGCTGTCGGGCGCTTGGCAACGTCGGTGAAGCCGATGCCGTCGGCCAGCAGAGTCGCGTCGTTCGCCGCGTCCAATTTCCGGTCCACCAATCCCGACAGGTTGAACGCCGCCCAGAACCGGTTTCGGGGGTTGGCGAAGTAATGGCCAACCTCGGCCGAGTATTGGGAGGGATTCAAGCCCACGAACAGCAGGTCCAGGCCTTCCCGCAGGTGGTCCGGCAGGGTGATGGTCCCGTCGGGAAGCCGGTTGCTCGACGTCATAAGCCCAGGAGCCTGGCCGCGTTGCCCGAAAGCAGGGCCGCTTCGGTTTCAGGCGTAAGCCCGGCGTTTCGGGCCTGCTCCAGCGGCCTGGATATCTCCATCAATGGGAAATCGCTGGCGAAAAGCACCTTTCCCGCCCCGGCCAACCGGGCCACCGTGGCGAAAACCTCGGGACGGTATAGGAACGGCGATGCCGCGGAATCGAAGTAGACGTTCTTCAGGACCTCCGGGACCTCTGGCATCAGCGAGTAGAAAGGCAGACCGCCGCCCCAGTGAGCGCAGATGATGACGTTGTCCGGAAAATTCTGGATGAACCGGTATATCCTGTCCGGCGTGGTCGCGCCCTTGCCCGGGTATTGGTGGCCGGCCGGCTCCGAGGCGTGCACCAATACAGGCAGAGAGTAGGAACCGGCGAAGTCCATCAGCGGGGCCATAACCTCGGCGTCGGTGATGTCAAACCCCTGGGTGTCGGCGTGGAGTTCGCCGATGCCAACAAGCCCAGCGGCGAGACATCGTCCGGCCTCAGCCACGGACGGTCCGCCCCAAGCTGGGTTCACCGAGCAGAATCCGGAGAGACGGTCGGGATTCTCCTGCACGGCCTGGATGATGTAGTCGTTGGCCTCGGCGGCGATGTCAGGGTCGGTCCACCCCATCCCCATGACCACCGCGCGGTCCACGCCGTCCCGGTCCATGGCTGCAAGCAGGCCGGACGCCGAGGCGATGCGGGCGCCGGGAGTGGCCAGGAGCGCCGCAAAGGTGGCGTCGCGGCTGGCGATCTCGGCCCGCCGGTCAACGAAAGACGGTGGGAGGATATGGCAGTGAGAGTCTATTAACACGGTGCAATGTGTAGAATCAGAAGTTGCAGTTTGGGCATCGAAGACGAGTATAGCATCGTGGGTGGAGACCGCAATTTCCTTAGATGCCCAGGGGTCTCCCTGGTGGGCATGCCCACCGGGCGCCCCCGTGATGTCGCCCATACGGAAGAAGCTAACCAGGGGTGCCTCGACATGAAAAAGATGCTCTTAATTATGAGCGGCGTATGAGCCGCAACCCGGATGCCCTCAAACCGGCGTTGCTGGGCCTCGCCGCGCCTGATTTCACCCTGGCCATGCCTGAGGGCAAGTATCTATCCCTCCAGGAATTGCGAGGCCGCAAGGCGCTGCTGGTATTTCTGAGGCATTTCGCTTGAGTGCCCTGAAGAGAGCATCTGTCGCAGTTGCGGCAACGGCACGGCGAGATTCAATCCAAAGGCGCCGAGGTGGTGGCCATCTCCTTTGAGCCGAGGGACCGGCTTTTCCAGCTCACCCGGCAGCTCCAGTTGCCCTATCCCATTCTGTCCGACCCCGAAAGGGACGTTTACCTAGCCTACGGCCTGTCACAAGGCGCCTGGGCAAAGGTCTTCTCGCTAAAGACAATCTGGACCTACGTGAAGCATTTCGCCAGAGGGCGTAGGTACCAGCATGCGGCCAGCGACTGGCGGCAACTTGGCGGGGATTTCATCTTGGATGAGGATGGGATCGTCATCTTCGAACACCGCGGCCAGACGCCGGTGGACCGGCCAACGGTGGCCAGTTTGATCGCCGAGTTGGGCGGGTAACGGTTCCAAGCTCGCACCCTCGCAGCCCATCGGCATGTGGCTGGCTGAGCGATCCGCCCCGCCGGTCAAACAGATGTTCAAGCCGCAATCAGCGGCCCAGCATCGTTACAGTAGAGGCCTGCATGGGGTCTCGTCAGGCGCATTCGGTACGACCTAAACGGCGTCCGGGTTGATCCTGGGCTGGAACCTCGGCGGCAATCCTAGCTCCACCGAAACCAGGTCTCGGCTGCTGTCCAGGAACCCGCTGATCTTGATGGTTGGAGCTTCCGTCAGGTATTCGACCTTGTCGCCGTCGATCCGGAAGGGCCGGTCGTGACCCGGGTAAATCACGTCCGCGGCTTGGGAGATCTTTCTTAGGCTCGCTTGGGCTTGCTCGACGCTCCAAAAAACGAAGGCAGGCAGGCCGCGGCCCAGGGCGCCCGCGTCTGATATCGCATCACCGCCAAGGCAGACCAGGCCGCTCGAAGTCTCTACGAGAACACTTTGGTGTCCGGCGGTATGACCGGGTGTATCGAACGTCCCCACCCCTTTCTCCAGTTCGGTTTCTCCGGAGACTTCGATCACGGTGTGGGGCGACAATGTATCGGCGAAGTATTTAGCCGTCGCGTAATCATTGGCCCTGGGGTTCCGGCTGTACTCCAATTCCTGTTTGGAGATCACGATCTCGGCGTTCGGGAATAGGTCGGTGTTCTGGGAATGGTCCCAATGGGCATGGGTCAGAATCACCCTTCCGATGTCTTCCGGCGAGATGCCATGGCTCCGCAGAGTCTCAACCAACATGGTCCGCCGCCCAAAGTGTCCTACATCCACCACTGTCAGTTTTTCTCCGCGCACCAGTGTCACGGTGCAAAGACCCAGGGTTCCCTGATCAGTGTTGACGCTGAAACCAGGTAAAAGAACTTCTATCTCAGGCATGTGGATTCATCCTTTCGGTTACTTGCTCGCCTCTTGCGAGCAGATGGTAGCTATTTTTGGACTGATAAACAACCTCGCATGTGATACATCGGGCGTTTTGGCTAGTGCTTCGAGACCCGAGTTGCGACCGTAGCAGTGCCCACACTGGAACATGCCCGGATGGGGTTTGGAGTGCCTCGCCCGGTTCATATATACTGCGAGACAGCATACCGGGTTGGGGTGCAGTCATATCTGGCCACATGGGTTGGCAGCAAGCGCCCAAACCATCACCATTCGGCGGAGTCTCGGGAGGGTTTTACATGGTCCGACTTGAAGCTTTGGACGAGGCCGAGGCGGCCTCTCTCCGCCGGATGGACTGCCCAGTATTCGAGACCCAGCCTTGGGTTTCGGGGCCGCCCCTCAGTGAACGCCGCGTGGCCATCATCACCACGGCGGGCCTGCACCGGCGGGACGATAGCCCCTTCACCATCCAGTCCGCCACCTCCC
>MUCI01000021.1 GCA_002816575.1 SAR202 cluster bacterium Casp-Chloro-G2
GGCGGGTGTTGGAGCGGGGAAGACGGCTGCTGGTGCGCATGGGGAATGGGCATCCCGCCTTCCCGCTGCTGCTGGAGGGCCGGAGGCGGGCTTTTGTAGCTGCGCCAAATAGGGGATTGTGCTAACATTTTGCTAACGTATTCCCCACCACCGGGCAACACTGGCCAACATCTCAGATACAACATCGTCGCGGGTGGCCGGACGGGATGTTCTCATTCCGTATCTGGCAACATAGAACAACATGAGCGTCCCACATCTTTAGACCGGCAACCAAGTTGACGGCGACGAAAGCCCAGGCTGCAATGCCAGGGCTTTTTTTTTGTTTCAGAGCCAAGCGCGTCCTGGTGTTAACTCGAGACGACTTTTACATGAAACACAGCCGGGGCCTACTCCGGTCGCCATGTTGGCCCGGTGGTGGCTAAGGTGGTGGAAAACCTGATATTCTTCGTCCGTTACGGCGGCCCAATCCGGGCAGCCTGTGGACATTAACCAAGTAAATGTCCGGTTCCGGCGATTGAAGCATCCGGCCGAAACCGGCAAACCTAGCTGCCAGACCTGCCGAGGAGGCCAGTTTTGATCGCCACTTTTCCCGAGCAACGAGAAGCTAAACGTCAAGCGCTATTGGACGCCGTTGAGAATTTGCGGGGAGTATTTCTCGCCGGCTCCGACGAGGCGGAAGCGACTGGGACCCTGCCCCAATCCACCGTGGACGCCATCTACGAGTCCGGTCTCTTTTCCTTCAAGACGCCGGAGGTCTTGGGCGGGGCGGAGGCGGACGCCATGATCCAGCTTGACGTGATCGAAGCCGCCAGCCGCATCGAATCTTCGGTCGGCTGGTGCCTGATGATTGGCGCCGGAACGTTGGCCAACATGGGAGCTTTTCTCTGTGACGAAGCCTTAGAAGAAGTATTCGCTGGAGGCAAGCCACCGAGGGCAGCCGGGGTCGCCGCTCCCAGCGGGCAGGCCACGCCGGTTGAAGGCGGTTACCGGGTGAGCGGCAAATGGGCATTCGCCAGCGGCGTAAGGCACGCCCACTGGGTCGCGGGCGGGGCCATGGTGGTCGGGGGCAACCCAGACTCGCCCCAACAGATACGCCTGGTGGTGCCAACGTCGCAGGTCACTATCCACGACAACTGGCATGTGGTGGGACTGCGTGGGACGGGAAGTTGCGAGTACTCCATGGACAACGTTTTCGTGCCCCAGCGGTTCACCTGGGGCGGCGCCGAAGCCCGACCCCAGCGCGGCGGACCCAATTTTCTGCTGGGCAGACCCGGGATGCAGACCACGGGACACTGCGGGTTCGCGCTCGGAGTGGGACGGCGGGCGCTGGATGAGGTGACCGAACTTGCTCTGTCCAAGAAGCGAGGCTACCGGGGAAGCGAAATGTTGGTGGCCGATCGGGGTTCATTCCAACGCTTTCTGGGCGAATCGGACCTACGGCTACGGGCGTCCAAGGCGCTGTGTTTGGAGACCATCGAAGAAGCGTGGGAGTCGGTATGCCAGGGCATAACGCCGCCGCCGCCGCTGCAGGCCCGCATGCGGGCTTCGGGGTCGTTTAGCACTGAAGAGTCGACCCACGTGGTCAACCAGGCCTTCCGGTTCGGCGGGGGGTCGTCCATGTACAGTGGCCACGTATTGGAGAAATGCCTGCGCGACATCCATGCTTCGGCGCAGCACCAGATGGTCAGCGACCGCGCCTACGAGAACCACGGCCAGTTCATGATGGGATTCCCCGGCGCCAACCCCATGGGTTAACTGCCTGCCGGATATATCCTGCTGGAGCCCAGGCCGCGGGGCGAAGACCGGCACCCTGGAAAGCCCAGTAGGTCTCCCCCGGCCCATCGATGTCGAATAACCGGGGCGAGTGGGTCTCCCAAGCAGGCCGCCGCCCCCCATCATGCCGATGACTTCGCCATATCCGTCGAGTTGGCGGGACCACCGAGTGACGATTCCCGCCCCTAATCAGAACGGTAAAGCGGCATCTGGCTGCGGCATTCCGGTGGCCTCCAGGCACAACGTTGGCAGAAAATTAATCAAATCCACCGCTGAACGACTTCCCTTAAGACGCCTGTACCTCCAATAATGGTTACGATGCTATCGGTACGTACAAAATCATCCGCCTGTCTGGCGCGCAAGATTAAAGGCCGCGGTTTTCCAGCCGGCGATCAATGGGGGAGTGAATGACGGGATTCAAGATCCTGGTCACGGCCTTTGTTGCGGCCCTATTCTTCATATTGCCATCCCTGGTCATGGCGCAGCCCGCTCCGCCCCATGTTTTCCTGGGTTCGGTCACGGTAAATGGCAGCCCGGCGTTAGATGGAACATCAGTTACCGCCTTCATTGACGGCAGCCAGATCGCCAGTTCCGTGGTGTCGGGCGGGAGCTATGCGGCGCTCAAGGTTGCCCAACCCGTTGGGGTGAATTTCGCCGGCAAAACCGTCACTTTCACCATCGCCGGTCTTCCGGCAGCCGAGACGGCATTGTGGGAGATGGGCGCACTGACCGAATTGAACCTCACCAACGCTCCGCCGCAGCCGATCACGACGCAGGTTACTCCGACACAAACTCCGGTGTTGATCGTCGGGGAGAAAGGTGATCAGGGCATCCCGGGGATCCAAGGAGTTCAGGGGGTGGCAGGCCCTGCGGGGCAGGGTGGTCCGTCAGGTCCAGCGGGGCCCGCGGGGCCCAGCGGAGTTTCGGGTCCAGCCGGCCCGCAAGGCCCTACCGGACCACCTGGACCAGCCAGCGGATCGGGTAGTTCAATCGTCGCCGTATTGGCCCTGGTCTTCGCCCTGTTGTCGTTTGTAATGATCGCCGGAAGCATAGTCTGGCGTTGGCTGGTCGAGTAACGCCGGCCCAACAATGACGATTCGACCGGAGAGTTAAGCCTATCGGAGTGCTTGGCTATCGTTTCGATTGCACGCCAATCGAATTGACGGATATAATTCCAACCCGGATAGCAAGGCCAAGGGTTGATCGCCGAACGCTGCCTGCGGGCGGTCTGCCCGATCCACAGGTCTTTGCTTTTATCTAATGGGGAAGTGTCGGAACTGGTAGACGAGCATGATTTAGGATCATGTGCTGCAAGGCGTCCGGGTTCGAGTCCCGGCTTCCCCACCACGGTATCTCCGCAGATGCCCTTGTTGTTACACTGGCACCGGACAAAGAAAGCCCTCGACCTGATCGGGAGCTTTTTTTCTTCAACGGGAACGTGGAGCAACCGGGCTCCCCTCGCCGGGTGGTCAGTCGCCGAGCGGGTTGCCGGAGAGGACCACCAGGTCCCGGCTTATCAGGTCGTCCAACTCGGACGGAATATTGGTGATCTGGTTGTCCGAGAGATACAGGCTCTCGATGTTGATCAGGTTGCCCATCGATCCTGGGACTTGGGTCAACCGGTTATTCGAGACGAACAGGTCGACCAACTCGACCAGATTTCCGATCTCGCTGGGCAGCGACGTCAGCAGATTGTCGCTCAGATGCAACTCGTTCAGGGCGACCAAGTTGCCCAGGTCACGGGGGATGGAAGTAAGCTTGTTGCCCGCCAGGTCCAAGAAGATCAGGCCGGTGAGACTGAAGATCTCGGGCGGCATCTTCGTGAGATTGTTGCTGCGAAGATTTAGCTGGATCAAGTTGGTCAAACGGTTGAGTTCCGCCGGCAGATCTGTCAGACGGTTTCCCTCGATGTACAGCCAGGCCAGGTTGGTCAAATCACATATCTGCGGCGGCAGTTCTTCCAGCCGGTTTCCTTCCAGGTACAGCCCGGTCAAACATGTTAGTCCGCCGATCTCCCGCGGCAACGCCTTTATCTGATTGCCTCCCAGGTACAGCCAAGCCAAACTGCTCAGCCTGCCGACCTCCGAGGGCAAAGCGGTCAGCTTGTTTTCGCGTAGGTCCAACTTGACGAGACTGGTCATGCCTCCGATATCCGTCGGTACTTCGCTCAATTCATTCTTATTCAGTTGCAGCGTCGTTACCTGGGTCAGGGCTCCGATACTCTGAGGTAAAGAATCGATCCGGTTGCCTTGAAGATAACAATCGGTCAGCCGTGTCAGGTTGCCGATATCGGACGGCAGCCCGGTGAGTTCGTTATTCGAAAGATATATCCAGGTCAGGCCGGTCAGATTGCCAAACGCGGGCGGGAGTTGCGTCAGATGATTGTCACTGGCGTTCAGCCGGCTCAGGTTGGTCAGGTGCGATATCTGCGAGGGGAGCGCCGCTAGTTGGTTCGCTTGCAGATATAAACCGAACAGATTGGCCAGATTGCCGATCTCGGGCGGCAATTCAGTAAGTTGGTTCTCGCGCACGTTCAGTCGGGTCATGTTGGTGAGATTGCCGATCTCGGGGGGCAACTGGGTTAACCTGTTTCCCGATAGGTCCAGCTCCACCAGGTCGATCAGTTCTCCGATCTCCGGCGGGAGGTACACCAGTTCTTCTCTGGAGAGGTCCAACGTATCGGACCCGTCATCCCGGGTTCTTGCTATGACTGCCGAGAGCTCATCCTGGTTCATATAGCCTCTAAATTACCGGCGGACTTTGGTTTGAATGGCCGCTGGCGATACCGTAGGGTACTACCGGGCTTCGATGCTGTGAAGTAAGGCGGCCTTTTTCTGGCGGCCAACCCTTTGGCACGGAGCAAACAGGCACCATTGGCCGCTCGATTTCGCCTTGATTTCGCTGGGGTGTTAACCCGTCAACAAATGCGATAGAATACATCTGCAATTGGTCAGGGTCGACTCTGAGGCCGCGTTCCGGTTACCGGAAATGCGCTTTGTTCATTGGAATGCGACACGGGAATACGACACGGGAATACGACACGGGAATGCGACACGCACACCATTTTCCAACCACTGGAATCGGCAGATGAACCGGCTCGATGCCGCCGGGTTGTTCGACGACGCGGCATCCATAACCGGTCTTGTTTCGTATCAATCATTAACCGCCGGGGTTTCCCGCCGGAGCTAAGGAGCGCCATTGGCTACACTGCTAGAGGTTAAAGACTTAAGGACTCACTTCTTCACGATGGACGGTGTGGTGAAGGCCGTCGACGGCGTTTCATACGACCTGGAAGAAGGCGAGACCCTTGGCCTGGTGGGAGAGAGCGGCTGCGGCAAGAGTGTTAGCGCTCTTTCCGTCATGCGGCTGATTCCCAACCCGCCGGGCAGGATCGTCGGCGGTGAGATTCTACTGGACGGAGAAGATATCCTCAAGGTCGACATGGAAGACATGCGGAACATCCGCGGCGCCAAGATCGCCATGGTCTTCCAGGAACCGATGACCTCACTGAATCCGGTGCTGACCATCGAACGCCAGCTTACCGAGACCCTTCAGCTGCACATGGGCATGTCTAATGACGAGGCCCGCCGCGAAGGCGTGAACCTATTGACCCGGGTGGGAATACCCGACCCGGAAGGCCGTATCAAGCAGTACCCCCATCAATTCAGCGGCGGCATGCGCCAGCGCGTGATGATCGCCATGGCCCTGAGCTGCAATCCTCGGCTGATCATCGCCGACGAACCAACCACCGCGTTGGACGTTACCATTCAGGCCCAGATCCTAGACCTGATGAAATCGCTAACCACCGAGTTCGGCGTGGCGTTGATCGTAATCACCCATAACCTGGGCGTGGTGGCCCGCTATGCCGACCGCGTGAACATCATGTACGCTGGCAAGGTGATTGAACGGGGCAATGCCCTGGATATCTACTCCAACCCGCGGCACCCTTACACCGTGGGCCTGCTCCGGTCGGTCCCCCGGCTGGACCTGCCCCGCCGCGCGAGGCTGGACCCCATTGAGGGCCAACCGCCCGATCTGATTAACCTGCCTGCAGGTTGTTCATTTAGGGAGCGCTGCCGCTGGGCCATCGACAAGTGCGCCACTGATATTCCGCCATTGGAAGAGACCGGTGATGGGCATCTGTCCGCCTGTTTCCGGTCCGCTGACCTGGGCCCATCGGCCCTTGACCTCCCACCTGATTCGGGATTGGCCGAATAGCCGCCGCTGAATAACGGGCGATCAGGCAATGATCGATAAACCGATCACCAACGTATGACTAGATGGCATCCAACCGGGGCATATAACAGGGATAGGACGTAATATGACTACCATGCCAGAAGCCGCGGCACCCGGCGCCGCCGCACCACGGAATGACGATGTTCTACTCGAGGTTAAAGACCTTCAGATGCATTTTCCGGTCAGTTCTGGATTCCTTTTCCAGCGGACCACCGCCTATGTGAAGGCCGTTGATGGCGTCAGTTTCCAGGTCAAGCGCGGCGAAACCCTGGGCCTGGTGGGTGAAAGCGGCTGCGGGAAGACCACCACCGGCCGGTGCATCCTTCAGCTTTACAAACCCACCGGTGGTCAGGTCATCTTCGACGGCCAGGAACTGACCGGGATGGGCACGAAAGCGATGCGCGGCATGCGCCGCGAGATGCAGGTGATCTTCCAGGACCCATACAGCTCGCTGAACCCACGGATGACCGCCGGCAACATCATTGGAGAGCCGCTGATCGTTCACGGCCTGGTAAACGGTAAAATTGAATACCGGGAAAAGGTCGCCGACCTGCTCCAGAACGTGGGCCTAAACCCCTACATGGCCGACCGCTTCCCCCACGAGTTCAGTGGTGGACAGCGCCAGCGCATCGGTGTGGCCCGCGCGCTGTCGGTGAGTCCCAAATTCATCGTGGCCGACGAACCAGTGTCCGCTTTGGACGTGTCCATTCAGGCACAGATCATCAACCTGCTGGAAGACCTCCAAGCGCAGTTCAACCTGACCTACCTGTTCATCGCGCATGACCTGTCGGTGGTGCGCCACATCAGCGACCGCGTGGGCGTGATGTACCTGGGTCACATGGTTGAGATGGCCGAACGAAACGAGATCTACCGCAATCCGGTCCACCCCTATACCAAGGCGCTGCTATCGGCGGTGCCCATTCCCGACCCGGTGCTGGACGCCCAACGCGAGCGGGTCCTGCTCACCGGAGAGGTCCCCAGCCCTCTGAACCCACCTAGCGGTTGTGTGTTCCACCCGCGTTGCCCGGTAGCCAATGACAGTTGCTCCCGGTTGGTCCCGGAACTCCGCGAAGTGGAGCCGGACCATCACGCGGCTTGCTTGCTGGCAACCGGCTACGGCACCCCCTAAGACCTGATAGCCGTCGCCAAATAGATCCTAAACACCCATCGAGGACCAATTAGAGAGAGGCCGTTTTAACGCGGCCTCTCTCTTTTTGCGGCCAAACGACCGGGCTGAAGCCGTGAGGATCGCGCGCCACGGACTCCGATTCTTCGTTGTAGGCCAAAATTGGGCATGATACCATTGGAATATTATGGACCCAAGCCGAATCAGAAACTTCTGCATCATCGCCCACATTGACCATGGGAAATCCACCCTTGCCGACCGATTTTTAGAGATTACGGGAACGGTGCGCGCCGGTGACATGAAAGCGCAGTTCCTGGACCAGATGGACCTGGAAAGGGAAAGGGGCATCACCATCAAGGGCAAAGCCGTGACCATGTCACACACTGCCCCCGACGGCATCACCTACCAGTTCAACTTGATCGACACTCCGGGGCACGTGGACTTCAGCTATGAGGTGTCCCGGGCTTTGGCTGCCTGCGAGGGCGCCCTGTTGGTGGTTGACGCCAGTCAAGGCATCGAGGCGCAGACCATCGCCAACACCCTGCTGGCCATGGAATACGACCTGGAACTTATCCCCGTGTTGAACAAGGTGGACCTGCCCCAAGCCGAACCGGAACGGGTCTCAGCGGAGATTCAGCAGGCGTTCGGTTTCAGGGCGGACGAGATTCTCCACGTTTCAGCCAAAGAGGGCACCGGGGCTAGGGAGATATTGGACGCGGTGGTCGCGCGGGTTCCGGCGCCCAAGGGCGACGTGGCCGGTCCCTCCCGCAGCCTCGTCTTCGACTCTGAATTCAACTCCTACAAGGGGATCATCGCCCACGTGCGGGTTAAAGACGGCTCGATCAGCAAGCATGACCGCATCAAGGTCATGTCCTCCGGGAGGGTGGCCGAGATCGTCGAAGTGGGGGTGTTTTCGCCCGGACCGACGCCCACCGACATCCTGGAGACGGGACAGGTCGGCTACGTGGCCACCGGCTTTAAAGAAGTGCGGGAATGCACGGTCGGCGATACCCTGACCGCCGAACGCTCGCCGGCGGCGGAACCTCTTCCGGGTTACGTGCCGGTTAAACCAATGGTGTTCGCCGGACTTTACCCGTCCGACGGCGAAGAATATGGCAACCTGCGCAATGCGCTGGAGAAACTACAGCTTAACGACGCCTCGTTGAGTATGGAGCCTGAGAGCAGCTCCGCCCTGGGGTTCGGCTTCCGGTGCGGCTTCCTTGGTCTGATGCACCTGGAGATCGTCCAGGAGCGGCTGGAACGGGAGTATGGCCTGGACCTGATCGTTACCGCTCCGAGTGTCGCCTACCAGGTTGTGCTGACCAACGGGGAGACCGTCCTGGTGGACTCCCCAGCCAAACTGCCTGGCCCCAATGAAGTGTCCGAGATTCAAGAACCGCTGCTGGACCTAACCATCGTTGCGCCCAACCGGCACGTGGGCGCTCTTATGGAGTTGATGCACTCCCGCCGGTCTGAGTTCAAGCGCATGGAATACATACAGGGCGCCGGCACCCGTAGAGACGGCTCAGACGGGCCCGGAGACGAGTCTAGAGTGGTGATGGAATACACCATCCCGCTGGTGGAATTGCTGGCCGATTTCTACAACCAGTTGAAGTCCAAGACTCAGGGATACGCCTCGTTGGACTACACATTCGCCGGCTACCGGGCCGCGCCGCTGGTCAAGGTCGACATATTGGTCAACCATTATCCGGTGGAAGCCCTATCCATGATCTTGCACCGGGATTCAGCGGTGTTCCAGGGCCGGAAGATCGTGGAGAAGCTGCGCGGCACGATTCCAAGGCAGATGTTTGAGGTCCCGATTCAGGCATCCATCGGCAGCCGGGTCATCGCCCGAGAGACCGTGCGCGCCATGCGGAAAGACGTACTGGCTAAGTGCTACGGCGGTGACATCACGCGGAAGCGGAAGTTGCTGGAGAAGCAGAAAGAGGGCAAGAAGCGCATGAAGATGGTCGGCCAGGTGGAGATCCCCCAGGAAGCGTTCCTGACGATCCTGGAAGTGGGCGGCGACAGCTAGCCGCCGACCGGCGTCCAGAACCCGGCCGCCCCCAACCCGTGATCGTCCCTCGCCCCTCACCTATTTTCTAACAGAGGGACATTCCCAGGCGGGAGCCGTGGCATCTCCTGCCGGTTGAACACGATCGGTCGAGAGCAACGAGACCCCTCGTTTCACTCGGGGTGACAGATTGGAATGGAATCATGCCGGCCAGTGACCACCGCAAAAAAACCGTCCATCGCGGGAACCAAAGCCCACTGAGGGCATGGCGCCTGGCTAGATGCCCAGGGCTTCCCGCAAACCCCGAACCTGGACCAGATGCTCCGGGATATGCACATTCAGCGTCCGTTCCAGGATGGTGTTTACGCTCCGTTCTTCGTCCACTCCCCTGGTTTTCTGATGCATCATGACCGTCTTTCCATCCAGGTCGGAATCCGACGCTCCAGATAAGGCATCTTGAAGTCCCTGGAAGAGGGCCTCAATATCGGCGGTCACCTGGGCCAGGTCGTAGCCGGCCCGCTCTGGGGTCATGTTGGTCAGGTCGGACCACAGGTCATACTCGCTAACCTCCCCGGCCAGGATACCCTTGACCAACCCGTGTACCCCGCCAGGCGGCGTTTCCAGGATGTGGTACACCAACTCCCGGGCCGACCACTCGGTGGGTTCCTGCTTCCAGTCCAGGCAATAGCCCATCCCATCCAGGATGGCCAACAACTCGGTTTTTAGGTTTTCGGCCGAATCCAAGTGTTTCTGCTTGCCGGTAGTCAAAAGACTTCCTCCATCAGTGCTATTGGTTGTTGATCAGGCAGTTTCGGATGTCGAATCTTGGAACTCGCGCAAGATAGCCAGGGCGTCTTCGCGAGTGTCGTCCCGGTCGAGAGCGAAGGCCAGCGATGCCCGGAGCAATCCCATGGGGGTGCCACCGTCGAACCGCTTTCCATCGAACCGGTAGGCGAACAGGTCATGGTCTTGAATCAGGGCCAGCAACCCGTCGGTTAGCTGGATCTCGCCCTTGGCGCCGGGCTCGGTCCGCTCCAGGAGCCCAAATATCTCCGGCGGCAGGATGTACCGGCCAACGATGGTCAGGTTGGACGGCGCTTGTTCCCTGGCCGGCTTCTCGACCAGTCCCTCAATCTTGACGATCCGGCCGTGAGACGCTGGGTCCGAAACCGGGGTCCCGGCCACCACGCCGTAGTTGTGGATAACCTCCCACGGCGATTCCTCCACCGCGATCACCCCGCCGCCAACCCGCTCCGACACCTGGACCATCTGGGCGATGGCGCCAGGGGTGTGTGCCCCAGGGGCTTGAGAGATGATGTCGTCAGGCAGGATGACAACGAAAGGCTCGTCGCCCACCGCGTCCTTGGCCATCAGCACGGCATGGCCCAGCCCCAGCGCCTCGTGCTGTACTACGAAGCTCACCCTGGCCATGTTCCCGGCCTCGGTCACCCGGTCCAACAGCGCTTGCTCGCCGTTGTCCGCCAGGCGTTGTTCCAATTCCAAATGGGGCCGAAAATAATCGGTGATCGACTCTTTCTCGGGCGATGTAACGATGATTACCTCTTCCACACCGGCTTCCACCGCCTCGGCGATCACGTACTGCAATTGGGGACGGTCGATGATTGGAAGGAGTTCTTTGGGGACGGACATGGTCACCGGCAGGAACCGGGTTCCCAGGCCTGCGGCGGGTATAACGGCTTTTCGTATCTTCATAGATTGTTCCACCCAAACTGCGCGAGCGGTATGACAGAGGCCACCAGGGCACTTGACTCTGTGGCTCTACCAATCCTACCATGATACTGAGGCCGTACTAGACGGGGAGCCAGCGGTGCCCTGTATCCGCAATCCGCTATAGCGGGGTTGAATTCCTCCCCTCGGCGTGACCAGAGGGCCCATATTGTGAGCGGTGATATAGAGGGTTGGGTCCCGCGCGACGTAGACTTGTGAACCCCGCCAGATCCGGAAGGAAGCAACGGTAAACAGGACCCTACGGGTGCCGCGGGAGTGCCTGACCTGAGTTGTCGCTTACGACACGCTCGATGGTCAATGACAACGGGAGGTGTGCGGTCTTTTCAAATGTCCTCAAAATCCCCTTTCGCAGCCCCGGGTTTCGCAGCGCCAACCCGCAACTCTGGCCCCCGCAAATCACTGGGCCAGCATTTCCTGGCGGATAGCCGGACCGCCGGCCGGATACTGGACGCCGCCGACCTCTCGCCCACCGACCTGATCGTGGAGATTGGCCCCGGCAGAGGCGTGCTGACCAAGCGGCTGGTGGGCCAGGTGCGGCGGGTGGTTGCCGTGGAATTGGACGGCGCCCTGGCCGCGGCGCTGCCGGAGCGTCTGGAAGACCCAGCCAATCTAACCTGCGTTGAAGCCGACGCGCGGGACGTTGACCTAGCCGAGCTTATCGCCCCCGACACCAGCTACAAGGTGGTCGCCAACCTCCCTTACTACGCCGCCAACCCCATCGTGCGCCGACTGTTGGAGTCGCCGCCCAAACCTGAACTGTTGGTGGTGATGGTGCAGCAGGAAGTGGCCAAGAATATGGTGGCCAAGCCCGGTGACATGGGCATACTTTCGGTGGCGACCCAGTTCTACGCCAAAGCGAAGATGGTCTGCTCGGTTCCGCCAAAGTCATTCAGGCCCCCTCCCAAGGTCACCTCAGCCGTGGTGCGTCTGGAAGTATTGCCAAGACCGCCAGTCGAGGTCGACAGCGAGGCGGGGTTCTTCCAGGTCGTGCGGGCCGGCTTCGCCGCTCCCAGGAAGCAGATACGAAACTCCCTAAGCCATGGGCTGCACATCGGTCCCAGCGAGGGAGGCCACGTACTCGAGCAGGCTGGAATCGACGCCACCCGCCGTCCCCAGACTCTCGATATCGAGGAGTGGGCCAGCGTCTACCGGGCGTGCTCAAAGGTCCTGCCCACCGGGTGGCGGGGGGAATAGCCGTTGGACGTCTTCGCTTACGCCAAAGTGAATCTGACCTTTGAAGTGCTGGGCCGCCGCAGCGATGGCTACCACGATGTTGCGACCATCATGCAGACCATCGACCTGGCCGACGTGCTCCGTATCGAGCCTGCCCCCCGGCTGAGCGTGGAATGCGAGTATCCCGAGTTGGCGGGAGAGGAGAACCTGGTCTGGAAAGCGGCCGTCGAGTTGGCGAAAGCCTACGGCGTTGAACCCAAAGCCAAGATTGCCGTCGAGAAGCATATCCCGGTGGCAATGGGACTGGGCGGCGGCAGCAGCGACGCGGCGGCGGCTTTGATCGGGTTGAACCGGCTGTGGGATCTGGGATTGTCTGTTGAGGAGTTAGCCATCGTCGGGGCGGGACTCGGCTCGGATGTTTCCTTCTTCCTCTGGGGCGGGACTGCTCTGGCGATGGGCCGGGGCGAACAGATAACCGCATTGCCATCCCTGCCGCCCATGGCGATGACGCTGGTGTTTCCCGACCTGGTGATTCCCAACAAGACAGCCTCCATGTATTCCAGGCTCACCATGGCCCAGTTCAGCGACGGCGGAGTAACCCGCCAGATGATACAGATCCTAACTGCGGGTCAGTTCGTAAGACAGTCTGTGGGAGGCCTGGTTTTCAACGCCTTTTCGGAGGTGGCGGCCCAAGCATACCCAGAATTGGTGGAACTATGCCGCCTGGCCGCCGATCAGGGAGCGGCGCCCATGCATCTGTGTGGGGCAGGCCCGGCTATGTTTACGCTCCCCTCCAGCGAAGAACAGCACCAGATGATAGTAGAACAGTTGCAACCGCACGGCGCCGGGGTTTACCTTGTTAGCACGCTCCCGCCTGATAGGTGCGGCACGGCTGCGGTATCTGCCTAGCCTGCTGCCATCCGTTAGGCGTGGGGTTGGTCTGCTGCCGCACAGCGGATAGAGTCCGAATTTTGACACGGCGAAGGTTCGATCAATGGGCGCTCTGGCCAGCATTTCCATCGGGATAAACCCCAACCTGATAGACGTAGGGCCTTTCGTCCTTTCGTGGCACGGCGTGATGACCTTTGTCGCGGTGGCGGTGGCGGTCTATCTGGTTGCCAAATGGGGCGGCCGCGAGGGTATGAACGTCGATTCGATCTACTCCGTTGCCGTCTGGGCAATCATCGGCGGTGTGATCGGCGCCAGGGTTCTGCACGTGATCGACTTTTGGAACGAGGTCTACCGGGACGACTTCTGGAGCGTCTTCTCTGTCTGGTCTGGCGGCATAGCGATCTACGGGGCCATCATCGGCGGGTTCATCGGCGGCGCACTATACATCATGATCCGCAACTCAAATTGGTTCCTAGCCCTGTGGGGTACGGTGTTCCCGTTCATGGGGGACCCGCACCCGGCCAACCTGCCTGGGATCGGCCGCTTGGCCGACATCACTGCGCCGGCCCTGCTCATTGGGCAGGCCATCGGGCGGGTGGGCGATGTCATCAACGGCGAACACTTCTCAACCCTATCGAACCTGCCTTGGGCAGTGATCTACACCCACCCAAACAGCCCGGGAATATTCAGGCCGCCGACCCATCCCGCCGTGGCCTACGAGTTGCTTTTCGACCTGCTTTTGCTGGTTGCGATCTGGCCCCTGCGGGACCGCCTGCGTCCCCACGGCATGTTCTTCGCTCTGTATCTGGGGACTTATTCCATCGGACGGTTCTTCCTCAGCTTCTTGAGGGAGGAATTCAACGAATACTTCGGCGCGCTGAACGAAGCTCAAGTGGTGGCCATAATCGTGGTATTGCTTACGGTGCCGCTGCTGGTGTGGAAGGCCCAATTGGTGCGGCCCACGGTGAACCGGAACTGACCCTGACTTCAGGCAACGCCACCTAGGCCCAAGGATTTTCGGACCATTCAGTCGCGGGATGGCCGGAAGTCCAACATCCTTAGCGCGATTGCGCCATTGCCCCTATAAGTATCGTTGGTGACGGTGTAGGCCAGGTCAACGAACTCGGTGCTAGGCCGCCATCGGTCGGCCTGGTTGAATGCCAAGGCAGTGAACACCACGCCGTTCATCTCCACCCTCAGGCGCAGGTGTTGCTTCTCCCGGCCCATGGTGGCGTACTCCGATACCTTGGCGCCCAGGGTGGCGAACACCGGCCTGGTATTGCCCGGGCCGTACGGCTCAAGGTCGCGGATCCACCGCACCGCTTCGGCGTCCAGTTCATCCAGGTTGATAACGGAGTCTATCTCGACTGTCCGCTCCAACCCCTGGGTCTCCAACGAATCTTCGCTGTAAGCCTCCAGGCGGGATTTAAGCAGGGGTATGTCCCTCGTTGGGACTGTGAGACCGGCAGCCTGTGAATGGCCGCCGAATCGCACCAGAAGGTCTTCGCAAGACTCGAATGCCGCCGCGATATTGAATTCGGGGATGCTGCGGCCGCTGGCGACGCTGGTTTCGCCCTCGATGGCAATGACCACCGCCGGACGCCGGTACCGGTCCACCAGTCGTCCCGCTATGAGGCCGGCGACGCCCCTGAGGAACCGCTCATCTGATACGACCAATATCGACGGCAGCTCGGGCAGGTCTTCCACATAGGCCTTGGCGATCTCGTAGGTCTCTTCCGTGACCGCGCGGCGCTCCAGATTCAAAGACTCCAGCTTGTGGGTTAGGGAACCGGCCTCCTCGGGCGAGGTGGTTGTCAGCAGGCGGAAGCTGTCCATGGGGTCGCCCATGCGTCCGGCGGAATTCAGCCTGGGCGCGATCTGGAAGGACACGGTCTCGGCGGTGATGTCGTTCGGGTCCACTCTGGCCGAACTGTACAGGGCCCGCAGACCGGGGCGGCGGGTGTTCGCCAGTTCCCTTAGACCCTCCTGCACCAGATACCGGTTCTCGTCCAGCAGCGGGACCAAGTCGGCGATGGTTCCCAGAGCAGCCAACTCCAGCAGGCCGGGGTCCCAGGGCTGGCCGTAGAATTCGTACAGGCCTTGAATCAGCTTGAACCCGATTCCGGCCCCACACAGCTCGAAGAAAGGGTAATTGCCGCCGGGAACCTTGGGATTGAGCGACGTCACCGCGTTGGGGACGCCGTCGTGGGGTAGGTGGTGGTCGGTGATGATTACATCGACACCCAGGGTTCTGGCGTAGTCCACCTCTTCAAAAGCGGTGATGCCACAGTCAACCGTCACGATGAGAGTTATGCCATCGCTGGCGAAGGTATCTACGGCGGCGTTGGACAACCCGTGGCCCTCGTCCACGCGGTGGGGCAGGTACGGCGTGACCGCTACCCCCAATGACGTTAGGCCCTCGAAGATGATGGCGGTGCCGGTGATGCCGTCCACGTCGAAGTCGCCGAACACGCCGACCTTTTCGTGATTGTTGACCGCGGAATACAGGCGCCGGAGCGCCACATCCATGCCAGCGATGCGAAGGGGATCGTGGGGCAGCTTGTGGGGCGGGTCCAGGAGTGAGGTTAGCTTTAAGGGAGTGTCGATGCCCCGCTTAACCAACAAACGTGCGATGGCCGGCGGCACGTGGCCGGATAGGCCTGAGATGTCCTGGGTAGCTGGCAGAGACCAGGGCCGCTCTCGGCCGCCGGTTGTCCCGATAGCCAAACTGTTAGGAGGCCCGGCCGGGCTTGGCTAACACCAGGACGGAGTTGTGGCCGCCGAAACCGAAAGAGTTGCTTAGAGTGACGTTTAGTTCCTTGGAGACAGCCTTGTTGGGCGTGTAATCCAGGTCGCAATCGGGGTCCGCCTCCGACAGGTTGATCGTTGGAGGGATGATGCTGTTCTCCATGGCTAAGATGCAGAAACAGGCTTCCAGCGCCCCGCCGGAACCCAACAGGTGGGCGGTCATTGATTTGGTGGAACTGACCGGCACCCGGTAGGCGTCTTCACCAAGAGCGGCTTTGATCGCCTTGGTCTCATGTCGGTCGTTCATCGGCGTTGAGGTGCCGTGGGCGTTAACGTAATCAATCTCGGCGGGGCTCACGCCGGCTTCTTCCATGGCCTTAGTCATGGCCCGGGCCGCGCTTTCCCCGCTTTCCATCGGTTCGGTCAGGTGATGGGCATCCGATGTGGCGGCGTAGCCTCTGAATTCGGCGATCGGGGTCACGCCCCGGCGTTTGGCGCTCTCTTCGCTTTCCAGTACCAGGACCGCCGCGCCCTCGCCCATTACGAATCCGTCGCGGGCCTTGTCGAATGGACGACTCGCCCGGGCGGGGTCTTCATTGAACCGTGAGAGGGCTCTAAGAGCGTTGAAACCGGCGACCGCGACGGGCACCAAGGGTGCTTCGCTGCCTCCGGCCAAGACGATGTCTTCCTGGCCTCGCCTGATCATGGCCCAACCCTGACCCAGGGCGTCGGCGCCGCTGGAACAGGAGGACACCGCGCAGTAGTTGGCCCCCATCGAACCGGTGACCATCGAGACCTGAGCGGATGCCATGTCGCCCAACATCATGGGTATGAGGAAAGGGCTGACGCGTTTGGGGCCACGGGAGATGAGGATCTCGTGCTGTTGGGAGAGGGTGCTGATACCGCCGATGCCGCTTCCGATGATCACGCCGATGCGGTAGGGGTCGACGCCGCCTGGGACCAGTCCGGCCTGCTTGCACGCCTGTTGGGCTGCGACGGCGGCGAATTGAGCGAACCGGTCCATGCGCCGGGCTTCTTTGCGTTCCAGGTAATCCTCGGGGTCGAAGCCTTTCACTTCGGCAGCGAACCGGGTGTCGAATCCTTCCGAGTCGAAAGCGGTGATGAAGTCCACCCCAGAGCGTCCGTTAACGATGCCGTCCCAGGTTGTCGCCACGTCCAAACCGAGAGGGCTTATGATCCCCATGCCGGTAATCATAACCCGGTGATTTCCGCTCATAAATCTCCCAGCCCTTACACTCAAGTGATGGCCCATTTCTGGGCCATCACGAATCACTAATCAACAATGCCGGTCCACAGGAGGGTCGAACCAGGTGGCGCCTATTTCTTGTGAGAGGCGCCTCTGTGCGACGCGCCGACGGTCTCATCGATCAGTTCGTTGATCTCCGAGATGCGGCCTGAGATGCTCAGGGCCAATTCCCGGTTGCCGGAGGGCCCGGTCAACTGTCCCAACGACTCAGAAAGCTCGTTGATCCGGTTGCCGATGGCGTCGGCTGCCTCTTTCCTGGCGTTGGCCAAGGGCTGGGAAACCGCTCGGATCTGTTCGACCAGTTCTCTCACCTTCTCGGAGATGTTCTCGCCGAACTCCCGCCCGGCCATCGTTACGGGATCAGCCCAGGCCAACAGGGTCTCGGTAGCCTCGCTGAGACGGGAGGCCAATGAGCCGCCCAAGTCCCGGCTGGACGCCGCCAAGCGCAGCTTATAGGTGCGTAGGATGCGGAACACCCGCCGGTAGACGTCGTCCACCGGGTTTAATTTGGCGGAGTAGCGGTCGAATAGGTCTCGGCTTTCCTGCATCGTCCACCGCTTGTCCTGATGAACGAACTGGCGTCCGGTGTACAAGTGGTAGGGCCGCATGGCCCCTTCGGGCAGAAGGTCGCCGTTCTCGTCCAAGGGGACCAAGGAGTCCCAGTTGGAGGTGGCCGGCAAAGGCGTGAGGAAGTTGACGGTCTGGTATTTGCTGACCGTCGTCACCCAATCGGCCAGGTCCATGATGCTCTTTTCGGTGTCGAAGGGCAGACCGATGATGGTCATGGCGACCACGGTCATGCCTTCGTCGTTGAGGTACCTCAGGTCTTTGTGCATCTGGCCGGGTTCCTGCCGCTTGTTCACTGCCAGCAGGTTCTCGGCGTTGTCCGATTCAACTCCCACGTAAACCATCTTGATGTTGGCATCTTGCATGGCGGAGAGCAGCACCGGGTCCTGGCCGACTTCGGCCCTGACCTGGCAGATCATATTCATGTTGTCGGAGTGGCCCTTCCAGCCCTGCATCCGGGCCAGCCGTTCGTCCCGGAACTTGACCGCACGCAGGGGCGGAGCGTGGAGGTCGTCGGAGATAAACACCTGGAACGACCCGTTCCGCGAACTGTGAATCAGGCCGTCAGCGGCCAATTGGGTCAACTGGGCCAGCCGCTTGTGCTCGGTCTCCCGGGAGATCATCCGGTAGCCAAGGAACTGCTGAATCACCTGGCAGTAAGTGCAGCTTTCCGTGCAGCCCCGGATGGTTTCGATGACCCCGCCCGCCATCGGATTCTCCGGCGAGAGGTCTTTGATGGAACGGAAGTCGGGCAGTTCCACAAAGTCGGGCGCAACCAGACCGCTCCGGTGGGTCTGGACGATGCCGCCGTCCTTGCGGTAGCTGATTCCGGGAATCTTGGCCAGGTATTCGTCCCGGTCGGTGCCGCGGTGCTCCAATAGCACATCGGACAACTGGCCGATGATGTCTTCACCCTCACGCTGAACGATCACATCGAAGTCGCCATAACTGAAGGCTTCTTCGCACAACGGGCTCATCTGTGGGCCGCCGCCGATGGTGATGATGTTGGGGTGGAACTGCTTGGCCAACCGGGCCATCTGGTAGCCGCGGGGAGCCTCATTGATCAGCGCAGTGACCATGAAGATGTCGACACCTTCCAGGTCCTTGTCCGGGTCCATGAGCCCAGAGCGGTCTTCGAACCAAATCTCCCGCTCGTAGATATTGGGGCCTTCCCATTGAGCTAACGCTCCCGAGAGGAAAAGCATCCCTTGCCTGGGTATGGCTACGTATTCAAAATTTCCACCGGCTGAAGCTGGTTGAAACAGCACCACCCGTTTTATTCGCGACATGTCTGCTCCTATTGGATGCTACTAACTGGCGGTCTAACGGTCCTTTTTCGACCGAGACACTGCTTGTATTTCGCGATTGTTAGGGGCTGTTAATGGCGGCCATGCCAGGGGATCTCGGCAGGCAAAGTTAAGATTCACCGACTGCGCCTTAATAGCCACTAGGACCTCGCGTGCAATTATACAGGATTCACTCCGGCGAGAAGAACCAATTTTCACCCTGACCTACCCGGTTTTCGCAGTTTTCTCACTGGTTATTCACCGGGGTGGCTTCTCGCCGAACCATCTGATGATGGCTGTCCAATATCATCACGGAACATATTCTACGCCAGTTGAACACGGTTGTCATAATCACTTGCCCAACGCGACTAGCAGGTGTTGCTGGAGTCATATCTTAATGTCATTTCGGATCATTTGCCGCGAAAATGGGGTATGAGTTCTTTGGCGATGGTTTCGAGATGCCGCGCCCGGTCTTCCCTGGGGCAACTGATGCTGAAGACAATGTGCCGCGCCCCGGCATCGATGTACTCTTGAAGCTGCTCGATGCAGTTTTGAACGGTCCCCAGCAAACAGTACTTCCGCACGATGTCCAGGAACTCCCCGCCGTACAGATACCGCCCGCCTAGCTGCGTAGCCGCGACCTCGGCCGCCTGCTGCTCAGTGGGGTAGATGGCGATGTAGGGGAAATGCGCCCACTGGAAATTCGACAGGTCCCGGCCGGTCTCCGCGGCCATTCCCTTGATCTTGGCCACGCTGCTGGCGTACCTGGGCGCGTCGTAGAAATAAGGCATCCAGCCATCGCCGAACTTTACGGCCCGGGCCATGGCGGCGTCACGCCGGCCCGAAACCCAGACGGGCGGATTGGGCTGCTGCACCGGGGTGGGGTTGATCATGGCCTCGTTCAGTTGGAAATGGCGCCCGGAAAACGTTACGCGTTCTCCCGTCCACAGTTGGCGCAGTACCTCCAGGCACTCGTCGGTACGTCGCCCCCTTTGGTTCACTTGAAGCCCGGCAGCTTCGAATTCAACCGGAAACTCACCACCGACGCCCACACCCAAGGTCAAGCGTCCGTTGGACGCCGCGTCCAAGGTCGCAGTCATCCTCGCCAGCATCAGCGGATGGTAGAAGGGCGTTAGCAGGATGGAAGAGAGCACCCTCAGGTTGTCCGTGGCTCCGGCGGCAACGGCCAACACGGGCAGCGTCGCGTGCGTCGGACCGGGCGGATCGCCGCGCATGAAGTGCTCCCCGGCCGAGAGATACTCGTAGCCCAGTTCCTCCATCCAACGCGCTTGCCGGGCGGTTTCGCCGACTCCTAATGCCAGTCCGGCTCCGAAATGCAGGTCCAGATCAGCCATAACATCCCCTGGGCGACACGATTGGGCAACACGATTGCTCATTCAAGCAAGTTCCGGTGGGTATTTTACTTGAGTCGGCGAAGATTTGGGGAGCTTTAGGACGGCCACCTTGACATCTCCCGACGAGATTTGCCATCGTTGAACCTGAAGATTCGCCTAACGGTTCGCCTGGCCATTCGCCTGGCCATTCGCCTGGCCATTCGATTGAGACACCCCATGGAGTAGATGATTTGGTTGTTCTGGTAACCGGCGGCACCGGATTCCTTGGCCGGCGCGTGGTCCGCGAGCTTTTGGAACGCAACCACCAGGTGCGTTGTCTGGTGCACACGCCGGGGCGGGAGCGTATCTTCGACCACCGCCGGGTAGAGGTGGAATACGGGAGCGTGCAGGACCCGGCGTCATTGAACAATGCATTCCACGATGTGGAAACGGTGGTGCACCTAGCCGGGGTGATCCGCCGGCGGCGGCGCAACGGCTTTGACGACGTGCACCGGGAGGGCACGGCCAACGTGGTGGCGGCAGCCAAAGCGGCTGGGGCACGACACTTACTGCACGTGAGCGTCGTCGGCGCGGCCAAAGACCAGACCTACCCCTACCTGTATACCAAGTGGCAGGGCGAGCAGGAGGTCATCAACGGCGGCGTCCCCTACACCATCTTCCGGCCGTCCATGTTGTTCGGCGAGGGCGACGAGTTCCTGAACGCCCTGGCCGGGCTGGTCCGCCTGTTCCCCCTGGTGCCGGTGATCGGGGCCGGCAACAACCGGTTGCAACCGTTGTCGGTGGACGACCTGGCCCGCTGCATCGCGATAACCCTGGGGCGCGAGGACCTGAAGGGTCAGGCATTGGACCTGGGCGGCCCGGAACGCCTCAATTACAACGAGTTGGTATCCGTGGTGGCCAAGGCGATGGGCAAGCGCCGCCTGCGCGTTCACTTGCCGGTCTGGTTGATGTACTCCGCAGCCAAGGTTAGTGAGGGTCTGCTGCCCCGGCCTCCCATCACCACCGACCAGATCAAGATGCTGGGGCTTCGCAGCGTGGCTGAGATGGGCGAGGTGGAGCGTATCTTTAGGTTTACCCCCCGGCCCTTGGAAGGTAACATTGATTTCGTGAAATCGGTGGGAATCGCCGACGGTATTCAGATGTTATTGGGCGCAATGCCCCGCCGCATCCGCGACCACTAACCCCCGCCCGCCTCATCCTCCGGTCTATTCTTAGGAGTAAATTGGACTACCGTCAGTCAATCGCCCGTCTTCTGGCCCTGGTTGACCACGAAAGGAACCTGGTCACGGGTCCGCGGCAGAAGGCCATCTACGACCTCACCCGGATGGAGGCGTTGCTGGGGCTGCTGGGCAACCCCCAACATCAGGTGCCAGCGGTCCACATCGCCGGCACCAAGGGCAAAGGCAGCACCGCCGCCCTCTGCGACGCGGCCTTGCACGCCGCCGGATCGAAGACCGGTTTCTACTCGTCGCCGCACCTGCACACATTCAGAGAGCGCATCCGCCGCGACTCCCAACCCATCTCTCAAGAGAAGTTTGCGGGGTTAGTAGAGGGACTATGGCCGCTGCATGAGGAATTGGGCGGGGATCCCAGCATCGGGCCTCTGACGCTGTTCGAATATCTCACGGGCATGGCCTTCCAATGTTTCGCCCAAGACCGGACCGATGTCCAGGTGATTGAGGTGGGTTTGGGCGGCAGATTGGACGCCACCAACGTCTTGGATGCCGGGATTTGCGTCATCACTTCGATCAGCCTGGACCACATGGCAATCCTGGGCGACACCATCGGCGAGATCGCCGCCGACAAGGCGGGCATCATCAAACCGGGGTCAACCGTTGTCATCGCCCCACAGGTGCCCGAGGCCCTTTCGCAGGTCCTAGCCGCCTGTGAATCGAAGGGGGCCGCGCCCATATTGGTGGGCCGGGACGTCACCTGGGAAGAGGGCGAGTCCAGTTTGGACGGGCAGCGGCTGGTGGTCCGGGGCCGAAACGGCGAGTACGACCTACGGATGCCACTGTTGGGCAGTCACCAACTCGAGAACGCGGCGGCGGCCGTGGCGGCGTTGGAAGCGCTGGCCAGCCAGGGCATTGACGTTCCGCTCCAGGCCATGCAAACCGGCTTCCAGCGGGTGGAGTGGCCTTGCCGGATGGAGGTATTGTCGCGCGCTCCCCTCTTGGTGGCCGACGGTGCGCACAACGTATACTCAGTGGAGAGTGTTCTAAAGTCACTGCCCAAGTATCTGGAATACGACCGGCTGATCGTGGTGGCCGGGTTCTCGAGGGACAAGAACGTCGGGGGGATGGCCCAAGCTCTGGGCGAAAAGGCTGATTCGGTGATCGCCACCGCGTCCCGGCATCCGCGCTCTTTGACGCCCGGCGAGGTCGCTGGGCTGTTCAGCGGGTCGGGTAAGCCGGTCGCCCTGGCCCGGACTCCGGCGGAGGCCATCAAAGCGGCCATCGGCCAGGCCGGTCCACGGGACCTGGTGCTCGCCACCGGCTCGCTGTTCCTGACCGCCGAGGTCCGGGAATCTGCGCTGGGAATCGAACCCGAGGTGTATCCGGAACTGACTTCGCCAGGGCAGCAGGGCATCTAGGCAATGCGGGAATAACAAGGGCACAAGCACAAGGAGCGACTCCATTGGTAGACGATCGGGTAAGGGTGGTAATCACCGGCATGGGGGCCATGACCCCCCTGGGTGAGAACCCGGATGAATATTGGAAGAACCTGGCGGCTGGAACATCGGGCATCGGCCCCATGACTCTCTGCGACCCCACCGGTTACCCCTGCCGTATATCGGGCGAAGTGTCCGGATTTGACCCCAGCAACTACATGGAGGCACGCGACGCCCGCCGCATGGCCCGCTTCACCCAACTTGCCGTGGCCGCGGCGCTCCAGGCGGTGACAGCATCCAGGTGGGACATCGCCAACGACGACCCCTACCGGGTGGGCGTGATACTGGGCAACGGCAACGGCGGGTTCCCCACTCTCGAAGAGAACTGCCGCATCCTGGCGGACCGCGGCGGTATGCGCATGTCGCCCTTCTTCTTTCCCATGATATTACCCAACATGGCCGCCGCCGCCGTCAGCCGTTACACCGGCGCCCACGGCTACAATTCCACCGCCACCACGGCCTGCGCGGCTTCCAACCAGGCGATGGGCGAGGCCATGGAGGTGATCCGGCGCGGCGACGCCGACGTGATGCTGGCCGGCGGGACTGAGGCCGGGATCAGCCTGCTGGGACTGTCCGGATTCGCGGTGATGCGCGCGCTCAGCACCAGGAATGACGAACCGCACAAGGCCAGCCGACCCTTCGACTCGGGACGGGACGGGTTCATCCCCTCTGAAGGCTCAGTGATCATGGTTCTGGAGAGTTTGGAGCATGCCCTGGGCCGGGGCGCGGATATCCTGGCTGAGTTGGCGGGGTTCGGTTCTACCAGCGACGCCGGGCACCCGGTGCAGCCCGAAGAGACCGGGGCCAGTGCGGCAGCGGCGATGGGTATCGCGTTGGCCGACGCCCGTGTGTCCTTGGATGAAGTGGACTACATCAATGCACACGGCACATCCACGCCGCTGAACGACGCTCTGGAAACCGTCGCCATCAAAAGGCTGTTCGGGGACCTTGCCTACCGTGTTCCGGTCAGTTCCACCAAGTCGATGATCGGCCACTCCTTGGGCGCGGCCGGCTCGCTGGACGCCGCCGCCTGCGTCAAGACCATCACCGAGGCGATGATTCACCCGACGGCCAATCTGGATGACCCCGATCCCGAATGCGACCTGGACTACGTGCCCAACGTAGCCCGGCCCAAAGACGTCCACGTGGCCTTGTCCAATGCCTTTGGGTTCGGTGGCCAGAACGCCTGCCTCGTTTTTCGCAAGTATGTGGGGTAAATCCATGACAGGGGGTTCTTGCGTGGGCAAGCGTGGGTGCGGCTACAATGGCTGGGGCATAGCGCGGGCCATTGGGCGGCGGGGCTGACTATATGACGGGAGAATAGGATGGCCGAACGACTGGTTTCCGGCGACCTGCTACAGGAAGACCAAGACACCTCTTTACGGCCGAGGCGGCTGGAAGATTTTGTCGGCCAGGCCAACACCAAAGAGAACCTGTCAATCTCCATCCAGGCTGCCAAGATGCGGGAAGAGCCGTTGGACCACGTCATCATCTACGGCCCGCCGGGCCTGGGCAAAACCACCCTGGCCAACATAATCGCCGCCGAGATGGGCGTCCAGATCAGGGTGACTTCGGGACCCGCCGTGGAGCGGGCCGGGGACATGGCCGCCATCTTAACCAGCCTCCAACCCGGAGACGTGCTATTCGTCGACGAGGTCCACCGCCTGAACCGCGTGGTGGAAGAGGTGCTTTATTCGGCGATGGAGGACTTTTTCCTGTCGTGGATGGTTGGCAAGGGATTGGCCGCCCGCAACGTGAACCTCAGGATCAACCCCTTCACCCTGGTGGGCGCCACCACCCGTTTCTCCATGGTCAGCGCGCCGCTGCGGGACCGTTTCGGCTCGGTCTGCCGTCTGGACTACTACGACAATGAGGAAATGAAGATCATCGTCGAGCGTTCCGCCCGCATCCTTGAGGCCTCGGCCGACCAAGAGGGACTGGACCTGATCGCCTCCCGGTCCAGAGGCACGCCCAGGGTGGCCAACCGCCTGCTGAAGCGTACCAGGGATTACGCATTGGTCAAGGCCGATGACCGGATCAACCGTGAGGTGGCCCTGGCCGCGTTGCACCAATTGAACGTGGATGAACTGGGTCTGGACCGGTCGGACCACCGCCTGCTCATCAGCATCATCGACAAGTTCGATGGCGGACCCGTCGGCCTGGAGACCCTCGCCGCGTCATTGAATGAAGACTCGGACACCATCATGGATGTATGGGAGCCGTTCCTGCTTCAATTGGGCTTCCTGGAACGCACTCCCAGAGGCCGGGTCGCCACCCGCCGCGCCCACGACCACCTGGGCCGGCCTTTCCTCACACCCGAGAACACCGATCCGAGAAAATTCAACGGGTTCTGAGCTTATCCCAGCGATTTTGACCTTTGATGTGGTATCTGTCGCCTCCCGGCGCGGCCAGGGCAATCGCATCTCATAGGGATAACACCTTGAGAAGGTAGTCCTCATCCCAGCCGGCCCTCAATCTTCTGGCCTTGACCCCAC
>MUCI01000022.1 GCA_002816575.1 SAR202 cluster bacterium Casp-Chloro-G2
AGAAGACTTAGCCAGAAGACTTAGCCAGAAGACTTAGCCAGAAGACTTAGCCAGAAGACTTAGCCAGAAGACTTAGCCAGAAGACTTAGATGGAAATCGCCGCGTTATACATAGGTTCCTATCTTGTAGGGGCCATCCCCTCGGCTTACATCATTGGCCGGTTGGTCAGGGGATTGGACATCCGAAGCTATGGGAGCGGCAACGTGGGCAGCGCGAACCTCTTTGAGCACGTGGGCAAGCGGTGGGTCATTCCATTGGTGGCCTTCGAGATGCTGGTCAAGGGAGCGCTCCCGGTTTGGGCCGGGTTGTTCATCCTTGACCTGGACCGGTCGTCAGCATACCTGATCGGACCGCCGTTGCTGGCGGTCACCGGCAACAACTGGTCGGTCTTTCTGAGATTCCAAGGCGGCCGGGGCATCGCCGTCACCGGTGGAACTTTGTTGGCATTGTCACCGGTTCTGCTGGTCGCGTGCGCGGGCATATCGGTCATTGGCTGGAAGGTAACCAAGAGTTCGGGTGTGTGGGTGCTGATATCGCTGGCCCTGGCACCCCTTTGGGCCTACCTGCTGTACGACAATCTAAACCTGGTCTGGTTCAGCCTTGGGCTGCTGGGGATAGTGGTTCTGAAACGGCTCGGGGCCAACTGGACGTCCTTTCCCCAAGACGTGTCCCGCAGGAAAGTGCTGTTCAACCGGCTGGTCAGGGACCGGGACGTTTCAGACCGTACCGGCTGGGTGAGACGGATCCCGGAAGTCTTGTCTTAAAACGATTCCGGGGAGATTCCCCGATAAACCTGGCAACGACCCTGACAACAGTTGGCCGCATAAAAGTAGATAGGGAAGAACGCACGGAGTTGCGTTAGAGGCTATGGAGCAACAGGCTGACACCGGCGAGCCACAACAACCAGCACACTGCCATTGGCACCCATCTGTTGAGACCGGGCTGTCGTGTAGTCAATGCGGGCGGAGCATATGCACCCAGTGCATGGTGCAAGCGTCGGTTGGCATTCGCTGTCCTGAGTGCGGCAAAGCGCCCAAGATGCCCACCTTCGACGTCCAGCCAACCTTTTATGCCAGGGCAGTGGGCACCGGGATTGCCGTGGCGGTAGGCGGCGGGGTGATTTGGATAATCTTCAACTTCATCTTCGGCGGTTTTGGGATACTGTCCTCCATGCCGGCACTGGGAGTTGGCTACGCGGCGGGTGAACTCATCAGCAAGGCGGTCAACGCGAAGCGTAGCAACGGACTGGCCTACATCGCTGCCGCGTCGGTAGTGGGGGCGTACATCATCGCCCTGCCGTCCAGCCCGGTGTCGTCCGGCTTTTTCGGGCTGATCGTCCTGGCCATCGCCATCTACACCGCCGTTCAGCGGGTCAAGTAGCCGCCGGCCGATCCCGGATAACCGCCCTGCGCGCGCTCCCGACGCCGCCAGCCGGGTAAACCGCCCTCATTTCTCGTGAGACCACAACGCCGGTTTACCGTTCCTCATCAATGCTGCCATCCAATGGCTCCAGCAGCTCCCGCTTGAGGCGCTCCACCGTGTGGCCCAACACATCCCCTTCAAACCCCCTGCGGTGCAAGAAAGCGCTCAACTTCCGGCGGAATGCTTGAGCGTCGTTCAGGGGCAACTTGGCTGCGTACTTGGCGCCCGCCTGGTAGGCGTTGGCGCCGGCGTCGAAGCCGGTTAGGGCTTCTTGAATCACTTCCCGGTCCACGCCCAGCCGCTGTAGTTCCTGGCGGATCACGGCCGGTCCTCTCGGCCGCGACTTCTCCCGCTGTTCCCGCCATTCCCTGGCAAAGGCGGCGTCGTCCAGCAGCCCCTGGCGGCGGAGGGATGACACGGTCCGGTCGATAATCTCTTGCGGGAACTTGCCTTGAAGCCGCCGGTGGACCTCTTTCTCTGACCGTGACCGGTAGGTGAGTAGGCGCAGGGCGGCGTTCTTTGCCTTCTGGTATTGGGCTTCGGTGTGTTCCGGGGGGTCTACGGCAGAATGTTTGGCTTTCGAGTGATTGGCTTCCGGGTGCCTGGCTTCCGGGTGTCTGGCTTCCGACATGGGTGGATGCTCCAGATCGATTGACGCCTGTTGCGCCGAGGGTGGCTTGCCAATAGAAACGGCCGGTTGGGGAGGCGGGACTGGCCCCAACTCGGCCGCTTACTTCCGTTATTTAACGCCCTTTAGGCGCAGCTCTTCGAGTGTAGCCGTTGGCTGCTGAAGCTTATTCGTCGTCGTCCGAATCTTGGGAGGCTCCGCCGGACAGTATGTCTGCGACTGACTCCTCGAGATTGGGAGAGTTCCCGTTGGTCAACGCCTCGCCGGGAGCTACCTGGTTGCTCGGCTCGGGGTTGCCGACGGGGCCCCGGATGCGGGCTTCGACGGATGCGGCAATCTCCGGGTGCTGGGTGAGGAATTCCTTGGAGTTCTCCCGTCCCTGGCCCAGCTTGGTGTCGCCGTAGGAGTAGAAGGCGCCTGACTTCTTGACGATCCCCTGGTCGACGCCAATCTCAAGTATGTCGCCCATCTTGCTGATGCCCAGATTGAACATGATGTCGAACTCGGCGACCCGGAACGGAGCGGCGACCTTGTTCTTGACGACGCGGGCCCGGACGCGGTTGCCCATGGCCTCGGCGCCCTGCTTGATCGACTCCACACGGCGGAGGTCGATCCGCACTGAGCTGTAGAACTTGAGGGCGCGGCCACCGGGCGTAACCTCGGGGCTGCCGTAGGTGACGCCGATCTTCTCGCGGATCTGGTTGATGAAGATCACGGCGGTCTTGGATCGGTGGATGCTGCTGGTCAATTTGCGCAGGGCTTGGGACATGAGCCGCGCTTGCAGGCCAACGTGAGTGTCGCCCATGTCGCCTTCAATCTCAGCCTGGGGAACCAGGGCGGCCACACTGTCGACCACTACCGCGTCAACCGCGCCGCTGCGGACCAGTTGCTCGGTGATGTCCAACGCCTGCTCGGCGCTGTCGGGCTGGGCGATCAGAAGCTCGTCCAGGTTGAGACCGCAGTTGCCAGCGTAGGTGGGGTCGAGGGCGTGTTCAACGTCGATGTAGGCCGCCGTGCCGCCTAGTTTCTGAGTCTCGGCCATGATATGGATGGCCAGGGTCGACTTTCCGGCGGACTCAGCGCCGAAGATCTCGGTCACCCGCCCGCGTGGAATACCGCCGGTGCCAAGGGCGATGTCCAAGGCCAAGGAACCGGTGGGGATGGACTCGGTGGTCAGAGAAGCGCTGATCTCGCCGAGGCGCATGACGGCGCCCTTGCCGTAATCTTTCTCTATCCGCCCCAGCGCGATCTCTAGAGCGGCCAGTTTATCGTTAGCTTGTTTGTCTTTCTCTTTGCTCGTCATCCTCACCCTTCCTTAATTACCGGAATTACCGGTTGCCATTGCCGGCATCCGGTGGCCCGTTCTTAGGCATCTATCGTTGAATGGCCGGTGTTCGATCGGTCCACTTGGAACCAACATGCGCCGCATCCTAACATCGTGTCTTGCCACCCAACAAGGAGAGATTGTCAGTAAATGCCGCCGGATGATTCTGAGGCCAGGCGGGACAACGGGAACTGCTTGGGGCCAACTGGCCCCGGATCAAAAGTCTCAGGTGCCGCCTTTGAACCCGATGGTGACTACTCCGTCCTCCACTATGACCGGGGTGACGCGCTCGCCGTCGGTCAATTCAAGCAGCGCGGGGATCTGGTCTGCTTGCTTGGCCAGGTCGATCTCGGTGTACTCCACCTTGCGCTTGCGGTAGTCCATCTTGGCGGCGGAGGAATACGCGCAGTCGGGGTGGGTGTAGATGATTGTGGTAGCTTCGGCCACGGTTGACTCCTGTTCGGTGAGGTTGCCGGGGACACCCGACATAACTTGAACGTTGGTGCAATTGTACGTGCGGCCCGGGGATTCTTCAATAAAACCCGTGCCCGGAATGGGAAAACCCGTGCCCGGAATGGGAAAACCCATGCCCGGAATGGGTTGGCCGTAACAGACCGGTGGGGTCACTGGGGCCTGGGCTGCCGGCGGTTGGCCTGAAGATGAAATGATATGCTTTAATCTCGCAAACGGCGTTCCGCGCCAGTCTTTCCCAGGCAGGTCAGGACATTGGAAGAACCACAAGATAATGCCGGCTCCAAGGGCATGGCGGCCCTGGCCAGCCTATTGGACCGATACGCCACCGGCTCTGGCCGGATCACGCCCCGGCCCAGGGGTTCGCGGCTGGACTCATCCGTCCGGGCCACGCTGGAGGAAGCGATGGCCTTGGTGGAGGCTTCGCCGGACGAGGCAGCGAAAGCCGGCAGATCGTTGGTCTATGGAAACGGATGCTACGCCGTGGGCCGTCACGCCGACGCAGTCCAGGTGTACCTGGCTATCTTGGAGGATGAGCCGTTCAACGCCGACGCCCGCTTCAATCTGGGCCTGGCCTATCTGCGTCTGAGGAGCCCGGAGGACGCCGTCCGGGAGTTCACCGACGTTCTGGTCCGGGAACCGTTCCTAGCTGAGGCGTACTATCAGCGGGGCAACGCCCACGACGACTTGGGTTTAGTGGAACGGGCCTTGGATGATTACGGGCGGGCCATCGAGTTGGACCCCGGATACGTTCAGGCGATGTATAACCGGGCGGTGGTCCTGGGCCAGGCCGGCCGGCCCCAGGAATCCGTGGCCCAGTTCGACAGGGTGATCGCCATCCGGCCGGACATATCCAACGCTCACCTGAACCGCGGGGCGTCGCTGGATGACATGGGCCTGCATGACGAAGCCATCGATAGCTACACCAGGGCGGTCGAGATCAATCCGGAGAATTCCTACGCCATCTTCAACCGCGCCCGGACCAATTATTACCTGGGCCGGCTGCCGGAAGCCCTGGCAGATTACAGCCAGGTAATCGAGATGACGCCAGATGACGCCGAGGCGTACAACAACCGGGGCCTGGCCTACGATGCCCTGGGCGATTACGAAAGCGCTGTTTCAGACTTCGATTCGGCCCTGGCGTTGCGGCCATCGTTCGCCGAGGCCCACAGCAATCGGGGGGCGGTGCTGGAGGTCCAGGGAGATTTGGACGGGGCGCTGGCGGAGTACCACCGGTCTTTGGACGCCGACCCCGGCATGGCTTCCGCCCACTACAACGCCGCCCGGGTCTATTCGCGGACCGGCGACGTGTCCGCCTGCCTGACTCACCTGGACCAGGTGATTGAGCTTGCGCCCCAGTTGGCTGAGGACGCGGCCCATGACGAGCATCTTGGCTGGGCGTTGAAACTACGTGAGATGCGCGAAGTTAGAGGGCCGGAAGGCGAAGCTTAAGAAAAGAGATGCGCCAAATTTGGGAGCCGCCGGAAGCCGGAACCTAGCGGCGGCCTGATGTGGCGTGGCCCAATTCGGCATCGGGGTCTACCGCAACCAGGGGGTCAGCTTCCAGGTCGTCGTCATCTTCAGTGTCCCGGTACATCGGGTGGGAAGCGGCATGGAGTCTCCGGCGGCGGGTGAACATGCTCCGAAACAGGACCAGAGACGCGAGAACGACCAAACCAGACACTAGATCGCGCTCGATCTGGTAGTACTGGCTGATCGCCAGCATCACCAGGAAGCAGACCGATATTCCCCAGGTCGACCGCAAGACCGAGTGCCGCATGATTACGACAGTCGCCACACCAGCAACGGCTCCCAGGACCGCCAATGCGGGCATCAGTGCTAGCGTCACGCCGATGAGTGGCGCCATGCCGTCGCCGCCCTTGAACCGGGTGAAGACCGACTTCCAGTGCCCAACCACGGCGGCGCCGCCGGCGACAAGAACCAACTCGGGGGGAACTCCCAGCGCCCAGGCGGCGAAAACGGCCGCGGCGCCCTTGGCCAGGTCCAGCACCAGCACCAGCGCGCCGGTACGGTGTCCCACGTTGAAGAACACGTTGGCGGTGCCGGCCAGGGTGCTGCCGGTTGTGAATACGTCGATCCCACGAAGACGGGAGGCGATGTGGGCAAAGGGCAACGCGCCGAGCAAATACCCGGCGGCAACTGCCATCACCATCTTCTGGACCAGTTCCCAACCTTCGGTCATAGGAGGCTAACGACGCATCTCCCAGGCTGTAGGGAGGGCTCACGCAGGGCAATCAATATGGCGGGTTTTGGAGTCGAGTTGGTCATTGTATGGGCGGTTGCTTCCCGGCGAAAACAGGATGATTCCATGACCATCATATACCAGCCAAGCCCATGGCGGTAGGTGACTATGGGGTCTGGAATGAGGACCCGTTAAATGCGTTTTCGCCGCCCGGCCGTGGGGCGATCGTGCCTACGGCCGTTTCTTCCCAACGTATAGCCAGTAGCCCAACTCTCCTGCTGTAACCATCTCTCTGACCTTGGCGATCAGTTCCGGCGAGCGTTCAAGTTGCCTACTGTCAGTTACGCCGCCGCTCATCTTCTGGAAGGCCAGGAAAGCGGCCAGCTTGGACTCCACTTCGTCCAATATCTTGATGATCTCCACGGAGGCATCCAGCCTTTCGGTGACCGTGAACCCGCCGGCATCCAGGAGGTCCACGTAGCCGCCGGCGGTCAGGGCGCTGGTCATGCACAAGACCTGGCCCAGGTCACCCTGTAATTCGGCCGGCAGGGCTCCCGGCTCGATGGTGACGTCGCTCAGGCCGAACTTGCCGCCCGGACGCAGCAGCCGGGCCGTTTCGGCCACCGCCTGGGCTTTGTTAATGAACAGACTCATGGAGCATTCACATACGGCGGCGTCGAACGCGCCCGAACGCAGCGGCAGGTTCTCGGCGTCGCCCCGCACGAAGCGGGCCCTGCTCGAGTCCGGAGCGGCGCCTGCGGCATGACGCACGGCTTGGGCCCCGAACTCCACGCCCAGCACGCTGCAGCGGAACACCCGGCCCAGGGCCTGGGCGCTCTCACCACGGGCGCTGGCCAGGTCGGCCACCACATCGCCCGCCCGCAGCCCCATCAGCCGGCCCAGCTTGTTGGTCAGGCCCAGTCCTCCGGGGTGGAGGGTGTCGCCCATGATGAGCTTGGCCATGTCCGACTGATAGAGGTCGGCGCAACAGGCCTTGGCTTCAGCTTCGCTTTGCAAACCCTGATCTGCTCCTAGTCGTCCGCCAATGGCAGCGTCTGATTGCTGTTATGGTCTTCCGCGAACCGTATCTTTTCCCGGGCCAACTCCAGGGTGCGCTCGGCCGTCATTTGCTCCCGGATCTCCTCCCGGTATCCCACCGAGTTGTAGGCGCAGAACGGGATGATCCGGCCGTCGGGCACCAGGATGCCGACGCAGCATTTCATTACCTGCTTCACGTTGAAAGTATACGGGTCCAGGAAGTCCTTGATGGCGATCTGGAAGATGTGGTCCTTCAGGTGGGCCGTGTCGTAGCCCAATTCCAGGCCCGGACCGCAGGCGCACTGAAACTGGTCGGCGGTCTGTTCAGCGCCGGCCACGGCGGAGGCCGACCACAGACCTTCAAGGGCCTTCTGCACGTCGGCCGAGTTGGTGGGTTTGGGCAGGGCGCGGTTGGTGATGTAGTCCAGATATTGGTCGATGTCCAACATGCGGGGCAGCGGCACGGTGGTCTCGCCATCGACGAACACGTAGGAGTTGACCTGGCAGGTGGGGAAGCAGCAGGGCACGGGGACAAAGTCCTCCATGACGAACCGGCCGGCCGACTGGTCGACGATGCCGTGTATGACGTCGGGGATGGTCACCCGGTCCATGGGGTCGAATTCGATGTGGCGGCCCACGTGGGTCACCGGTTGGAAGACCACGCCGCGCACCGCTGGATGCTCCAGCCCGAACTTCAGGATGGCGCCCACCTCGTCGGTGTTCACGCCGCGCTCGATGGCGGCCACCAAGACGGCGTCGATGCCCTTCCCGGCCAGGCGCTCCAGGGCCTTTAACTTCAGGTCTAGCAGGTCCTCCCCCCTGATGGTCACGTAGGTCTCAGGGCGCAGGCCGTCGAATTGGAGGTAGATCACCGGGTTCTGCTCGGCCAACTGGTCCAGGAATCTGTCGTCACGGGCGATGCGGACGCCGTTGGTGTTGACCATGACCTGGCGGATGCCCCGGTCCTTGGCGGCCTGAATCATCTCCATCAGGTCGGGGTGGATCGTCGGCTCGCCGCCGCTGAACTGGATGACCTCCGGGTCGCCTTCGATCTCGACGAAGCGGTCCAGCATGAATTCGACCTGCTCCACGGTCAGGCTGAATCCCACGCCGGCATTGGCGAAGCAGATGGGACAGTCCAGGTTGCAGCCCGAGTTGACCTCGATCAGGGCCAGGCACATGTGCTGCTTGTGCTCGGGGCAGAGGCCGCAGTCCAGCGGACAGCCGTCTTTCACCTCGGTGCTGGTCTCCAAGGGCAGGGTGCCCGGCTTGTTGAACTTCACCGAATCCACGTACATCTGGGCGTCCGAACTGATGATGCCCTTGAACCAGCCGTGTTCCGGGCACCGTTTGCGCATCAGGACCTTGTTGTCCTGGATGATGATCTGGGCATCGATCACCGTCTTGCATTCGGGGCAGATGCTGCGGGTCAACTCGTGGAAGATGTAGTCGGCGTCTTGCTTGACTCTAAGCTTTCCGTTGACAGTTGGTTTGTCCAAGTGGCCCCCCTTTATATGGCTATATGGCAATTCCGCCGGTATGGGCGGGGTCTTGTAGAATTGAGATGCTTTTCACAATCAATGGATTCACCGGAACCTAGATCCAAAACGGCTCCGCGGTCCAGGCCCCGCAAGCGATGGTCTGCACTGGCTGCCCAAATTGTAGGAGGAGGGTATTTCTCATGGTAAACAAGAAGCTGGCGATGATGCTCATGATTGGGTTCCTCTTGGTCTTTGCCGCCGCCTGCGGTTCGGACTCGGACTCAGAATCGGACTCAAGGGCGCCGGAAGGTGGTATCGCTCCGGCGTACGAACCGCGTTCATTCGATGAGGTTAAGCCTCAGAACGTTGACCTCAAATTGGTGCCAGCCCCAGCCCTGCCGGAGATTCCCGCCTGTGACGGCGATCCAAGAAACGTGCGCGTTACGTTGGAAACAGCAGAGGTGGAAGGGGAGATCGCGCCGGGTGTCACCTTTCCTTTCCTCACCTTCAACGGCGCGGTCCCGGCGCCGGCCATCGTCGTCTGCCTTGGCGACTGGGTCGAGGTAACCCTCAAGAACCCCGCGGGCTCCAAGTTTGCCCACAACGTGGACTTCCATGCGGCCACGGGAGCGTTGGGCGGCGGCGCGGCGTCGATAGTGGGGCCGGGACAGCAGACCACGTTCCGGTTCCAAGCGCTGAAAGAGGGAGCCTTCGTTTATCATTGTGCCATCGCTCCAATCGCGATGCACGTTACATCCGGCATGTACGGCTCAATCATCGTTCTGCCCCAGGGCGGACTGCCAGTGGTGGACAAGGAGTTCTATCTCATGGAGGGGGATTTCTATACCGAACCATCCAAAGACGACCCTAGCAGGCATGTTTACTCCCAGGAGCGGATAACCGCCGAGAACCCCTCGTATGTCGTGACCAATGGCCGGGTCGGCGCGGTTACCGGAGATAATGCCCTCAAGGTGAACGTCGGCGACACGGTCCGGTTCTATTACGGCCAGGCCAACGATGAGTCTTGGCTCCACATCATCGGCGGGCATTTCGATAAGGTCTACGTCACAGGGTCCTTCCACCCAGACTCGGCCAAAGAGTATGGGGTTGAGACCACCGCGGTGCCGGCGGGAAGCGTCACGGTAGTCGAATACACCTTCAAGGTCCCCGGTCTCTACCTGATGGTCAACCACAAGCTGATCCGCGCCACGGAGAAGGGACAGGCCGCGCAGATAATCGTGGCAGGGGATGAAAACCCCGACATCATGACCGTGATTGAGCCGCCGACCGCCATCCGGTAGAATCCTGAGTGGCTTTCAACGGGAAGTCCAGGCCGGAAGTCCCGGCCGGAAGCCCCGGCCAGAAGCCCCGGCAGATAGGCAGTCTATCGAAACATGGTCAAAAGGTGAATCAATGACGACCGAATCAGCCCTGTCGGGCGTGGTGGTGCTGGACCTGACCCAGATCATGGCCGGGCCATTCTGCACCATGGTACTGGCCGACATGGGCGCGGACGTGATCAAGATCGAGAAGCCCAGCGGCGGCGACGACAACCGCCGCATGGGCCCGCCCTTCATCAAGGACTGGTCGGCGGGGTTTCTGGCGCTGAACCGCAACAAGCGCAGTCTGGCCGTGGACCTGCGGAGCGATGCCGGCCAGGCCATGATCAAGCGGCTGGTGGCCAGGGCCGACGTGGTGGTGGAGAACTTCCGGCCTGGCGTCATGGACCGGTTGGGCCTGGGCTACGACGCTCTGGCCGCCATCAAGCCGAGTCTGGTGTACTGCTCGGTCTCCGGCTTCGGCAACACCGGCCCCGACGCGGCCAAGGGCGGCTTCGACCTGGTGGCCCAGGGCGTGAGCGGGCTGATGAGCATCACCGGCCATCCCGGCATGCCTCCGGCCAAGGTGGGCGTGCCCATCACCGATATCTCGGCGGGGCTGCTGGCGGCCAACGGGGTGCTCTGCGCCTACATCCACGCCCTAAAGACGGGCCAGGGCCAGCAGGTGGACACGTCGCTCCTGGAAGCCGGCGTGGCCTACACCGTGTGGGAGTCGTCGGTCTACTTCGCCGACGGCGAGGTACCCGGCCCGTTGGGTTCGGCCCACCGCGTCTCGGCGCCCTACCAGGCCCTGCGCACCAAGGACGGCTACCTCAACATCGGCGCGGCGACCCAGCCCACCTGGGAGCAGCTCTGCCGGGCCATCGGCCAGGAGGCGCTGATCGACGACGCCCGCTTCAAGCTGCCTGGCGACCGCAAGGCCCGCGAAGGGGAATTGGCCGCTCTGCTGGAAGAAACTTTCACGACTGACACGACAGCCAACTGGCTGAAGATGCTGGAGGAAGCGGGCGTGGTGGCGGGCCCCATCTACAACATCGGGCAGATGTACAAGGACCCCCAGGTGCTGGCCCGCAAGATGCTGGTCGACCTGGAAGACCCCGAGCTGGGCACGATCCATAACATCGGTATCCCCGTGAAACTGTCAATCACCCCCGGCCAGATCCGCACCCGCGCCCCCATGCTCGGCGAACACACGTCGGAGGTGCTGCTGGAACACGGCTTCAGCCAGGCAGAGGTGGACGACCTACTGGAGGCAGGCACGGTGCTGGGCAACCAGGGTACGGGGACGCGGGGTTAACCCGCCGTCCGCCACGGCTGGCCGTCCGTCGTGCGCAAGAACTCTTCCACCAGAACGGGGCTGGAGACGATCACGCTGGGGGTGAAGAGGGCGCCTTCGTTGCCCTGGCGGTCAACGACTTTCGCGCCGGCTTCTTGGGCCAGGACCAGGCCGCCGGCCAGGTCCCAGGGCATCAGCGAGTGGTGGAAGTATAGGTCGACCCGGCCGGCGGCGGCGTAGGCCAGGCCCAGCCCCGACGAGCCCATGAACCGGACGCTGTACATCCCCGGCCACAGCGACCGGACCAGGTCCAGGGCGAACCCCGCTTTCTCATCCACGTAGCCAAGGTCGCAGCACAGCAGACTGCGGCTAAGCTCGGTGGTCTCCGAGGCCGTGATCTTGGTGTCGTTCAGGAAGGCGCCCTGACCCTCCACGGCGGTGAACATCTCCTCACGCACCGGGTCGTAGGTCAGGCCAGCCACGATGTGGTCGTCCTTGGCCAGGGCGATGATGGTGCAGAAATGGGGGATGCCGTGGGCGTAGTTTCGGGTGCCGTCCAAGGGATCAACCACCCACTTGTAGGGCGAGTCGCCGTCCACCGGCTTGGACTCCTCGGCCAGGATGCTGAACTCGGGGAACTCCCCGGTGAGCAGGTCCAAGATGGTCTTTTCAGCGGCCAGGTCAACATCGGTCACGATGTCGGAGCGGCCTTTGAAATGGACCTCCTTCTCCGAGTGGAACCGGTCGCGGATGATCGTCCCGGCAGCGCGGGCCGCCTCCAGGGCAACGTCCATGGCCGTCCGTCCGTTCCTGGACACCGGCATCATTTCATCAGACATAAAGATCCAATCATCAAACTAAACGAATCCGAGAGAGCCGAACGCCCCGAGTCAATCGGGGCTGAAGGGTGGACCCTGTTGGCTGACGGCTATCAACCCAGGCCCATCTTTTCGTAGACCTCGGCCATGGTCTCCACGGCGATGGCCCTGGCCTTCTTGCCGCCCTCGTGGAGGACCTCCTGCACGTAGCCGGGCTTGGCTTTGATGTCCTCCCGCCGCTCCCGCAGTTCCCGGAGGTACTCGTTGATGCTGCCGGCCAGATGGCGTTTGCAGTCGACGCAGCCGCGCTGAGCGGTGGTGCACTCGCTGTAGACCGTGCTGCTGGCGTCGGCGCCGCTGAAGATCTTGTGCAGCGAATAGATATTGCAGACCTCGGGGCGTCCCGGCATATCGCGTCGGATGCGTTGGGGGTCGGTGAAGGCTGTCAGGACCCGCTTGGTGGTTTCTTCGGGCGTGGCGGCCAGGTCCAGGTGGTTATCCAGGGTTTTTGACATCTTGTTCTGGCCGTCCAGCCCCAGGATCAGGGGCGCCTCGGTCAGCTTGACCTGAGGCTCTGGGAAGGTGTCGCCGAACATGTTGTTGAACCGGCGCACAATCTCCCGGGACAGTTCTACGTGGGGGATCTGGTCTTGGCCCACGGGCACGGCATCGGCCTTGTAAAGGATGATGTCGGCGGTCATCAGCACCGGGTAGCCTACCAGGCCGTAATTCACCGTTTCCTCGGTCTCGTGCATCTGGCGGACCTTGTCTTTGAAGCTGGGCACGCGGGTCAGCCAGCCCAGGGGCGTGACCATGCTGAGCAGCGTGTGCAGACTCATGACCTCTGGGACGTGGGACTGGACGAAGATGATGCTTTGCTCCGGGTCGATCCCCGCCGCCAGCCAGTCCAGCACCATGTCTTCGATGTTGGGCTTGATGCTGTTGGTGTCTTCCGGGGATTCCACCGTGGTCAGGGCGTGGATGTCCACGGCGCAGTAGATGCAGTTGTAGTCCTGCTGCAGGGTGACCCAGTTCTGCAGGGCCCCCATGTAGTTGCCCAGATGCAGCAGGCCCGTGGGCCGCATGCCTGAGAAGATCACGCCTTTATGACTGTTGCTTGATTGGGTCATGTCACCGAATTACGCGCAGATTGGCGAATTTCACGCCTGAGAGAACTCCGAAAGTCTAGCATAGGGGCATACCAGCATCAAGGCAGGGCCAGCAAGGGTCCGCCGCTAGGTGGATTTTTCGGCCAGGGACTCCAACAGGCCGCCCGAGTAGCCGGCGTCCTCCAGGCCGCGTTGCTCGCCCCGGAGGTAGCCGATCTGGCCGCCGTGCTGGTTGAACTCCCAGATGAGCTGCTGGCACATGACGGCGAGGCTGATGGTCCCGCCGCGGGGGTTGGTCACGGTTACAGTGTCGAAATCGGACTCGCTCAGAGACTCGAAGTACTCGATGCTTTCCTGGCGGACCAGGGCCACGTATTCCAGCAGTGTTTCGGTGTCGGGAGCTCTGTACGCCCGGAGCGCTGCGACGTCGAACCCGTAGCCGGTGTCGTTCTCAATGGCGGGCGCGCGGCCCAGCTTCTCCGCCCAGTCGTCGTCCCACACCTGAGCGTCGCCCTTCAGCCGGGTGTGCAGCCAGCGGTCTAGGGTGCGGCCGTAGTGCCAGACCAAGAAGGCGATGGACGAGCATTGGTCATTGGGCGTCCAGGCCAGCTCAGCGGGGCTGAGGCCGTCCACGGCCCGCATCATGGCGTTGTAATGCTGCTCGAAGCAGCCCTGGACGAATCGCTTCAGTTCCATGGGGGCGTCACCTTGGTGGTTGGGGTCCGGATAGCCGGACAATTATAGCAAGCAGCTACGGAAGGCGGCTAATGAGGATTGGCCTGACGCCGGGGCCGGATTACGTAGGAATTCTGGTATGGACCACTCACCACTGAACCCTAAGCACGTTCGCCATGGGCAAACGGAGAAGTTTATCCCCGAGCCGCGGTTATGGTGGGCCGGCAGGGTACGCAGGAAAGTGGGGGTGCAAAAGATCCAGAGCAAAGACGACCAAGGGGGACGCGCGGGGAATCACTCCTCGGCGTCTGGGTCTAGGCGGCCGCCCAATTCGCTGAGGAATTGCTCGATCCCAGGCGATAGTTGAGTGGGGCTGGTGGAGGGGTCTTTGGTGGTGGAAGAAGACGCCTCTTCGGAGTCGATCTGGGCGTCGTAGTAGGCTTCCATCTGCTGGATCAGCGTCTTAAGCTCGGGGTTACGGTCCAGGGTGGAGTTGAGCTCCCGGTACTGGCGCTGTCCCCGGCGCACGGGGGCCAGGTCGGCGGGGATGCTGTCGTAGACCGAGGACAGGACTTCAATCATGCGTGAGGTCCCGGCGTAATCCTCTTCCAATTGGACGTACTGGGGCAGATGCACCATGAAGTTGATGGACTCGATGCCTTTCTTTTCGATGCCCTCCGAGAGCAGGTTCATGATGGTCGTGGGACCTTGGTAGGTGCTCTGGCGGACCTTGAAGTTGGGCACGGGGCGGTGTTGGGCCACGTCGCCCAGGCTGCCGGTGACCAGCAGCGGCCGGGTGTGGGGCACCGCATCGTACATGGCGCCCAATCGGCAGTAGCGCTTCACGTTGAAGTGGTTCACGACTTCCAATATGGAGTCGGTGTAGTCTTCGCCGTTGGAATGGGGTTCCATCAGGTGCAGGAACAGGTAGTCCGGCCCGTTGTCGGTGATGGCGTAACGGATGATGCTGTTGGGTATCTTGACCTCGCGTTTGCCGTCCACCAGCCGCATGTTGGGCCGGTAGCGGGTGAAGTCAAAGAAAGCGCCGGGACGTGACAGGCGGCCAAGTTCCTTTGAACCCATGAACCGCTCCAGGCGGTTGAGCGTGAGGGTGCCCACGCTGCCCACGTCCACCCAGGGCCGCACCATGGCGAACACGTGGGAGTCTCGAAGCTCCGGTATCGGCTCGTTTATTTCAAATGCGCCTATCTGCATAGGCTCATATTGCCAGAATAGGTTCGGTTTATCAAGTCCTATCTCGCGCCGAGGACAATTTTGAGGCTGTTCCGGTTACCGCTGGTTCAGCATGGTATCGGCGGACCCCAGGCCCTCAAGGGCCAGGCCGTAGCCCAGCAGGTCGTGCATCAGCTTCTTAACCACGTGGACCATGGAAACACGGGTGTAACGTAACACGATGTCCGACTTCTCGGCCATCTGCTCGGCCAACTCCCAGGCACGGGGCAGCAGGTCGGCCTGGGGCAGCACCTCGTTCACTAGGCCCAGGGATTTGGCCTCTTGGGCCTCAATCTTCTGGCCGGTGAGCAGGAAATACCGCCCCCGGTTCACGCCCAGCAGCATGGGATAGACGATGTGCATGCCGTCGCCGGGAACCAGTCCGCTCATGAAATGGCCCGAATCCTGGAAAGCGGCTGTCTCAGACGCAAGCACGATGTCGCAGAGCAGGGGAATCTCCGAATGCCGGAGCGCCGGGCCGTTGATGGCGCTGATCATCGGCACCTCTATGTCCAACAGGCTGGTCAAGATGCGCTTCCCTTCCCAGTAGGTCTGGTCCCATTGGGCGGGCGCCCGCTTGGGCGTGCCGGCGGCAGTGCCGGCCGGACCGGAGAACGAATCGCCGCTGCCGGTCATTATCACGATGCGGTTCTCCGGGTCGCTGCCAACGTCGGTGAAGACCTGCGAGAACTCGGTGTGCGGCCCTCCGCCCCATTGCAGGGCCCCGCCATCGGTGTGGAAGGTCATCTGTAAGATGCCCTGGCGGCGTTCCAGGCGGATGTGCTGGTATTTGTTGGCGTATTGGTCCAGAGAAGCCATGTTTATATCTCCCGGGCCGGGGATGGTTTTGATTCAGCGGCACGTGGCTCAGCAGGGCACGATTCGGCAGGAGAGGAAGGGACGATTAATCGCCGGCTTCCTCGGCCCTAACCTTGGCTTCGGCCTTTGGGGTTGCGGCGGGCGAACTGATCGGAGGCACGGGCGGGGCTTCTTTGGGAACGGCGTGCCGCACCACGAAGTTGGCCACATCGCGGTAAAGGGGGTCGTCCAAGTTGCAGCCGCGCAGCATGGTAAACCCGGGGTCCAGTGCCTCCAGCATCTGCTTCACCTTGGTGTCGCCGTGCCGGGCAGCAAGGGCGTAGGCCAGGCCGCGAGTGTCCCGGTCCAGGGAGCGCTCGTGTTCTTCACCGTCTTCCAACTCAATGTCGTAATCGACCCGGTCGGCGATGGCCAATGCTTCCATAGCCTTGCGTCGGGAGTTGTCGACGTCTTTGATCACCGTGTAAAGCTCGATGACGGCGCGGGCGGCCTGCGCCAATAGGTCGGGCACCCGTTTCTGCTTGTCGGCGGCAGCCTGGGACGCAACCTTAGCTTTGGACAGAGCGTCCTCTTTGGCGCGGCTGCGTGCTTCCTCGCGTTGGGCCTTGGCTTTTTGCAAACGCAATTGGGGGGCTTCGGCCGCCAAGGGTTGCAACCGCTGCAACTCCCGTTCGGCAGATTCAGCTTGTCTTAACCGTTCTTGGAAACTCTCGTCGATTCCGTTGACCATGATGAATGCTCCTATGGTTTGGCAGGGAACCTTTAGAAAATTACAATAGATAATTACGAGCGATGCCTACATTACTCCATCTACAATGATAGTCAACCGGACCTAAATTTCTGTGAAGAAATGGCAACGGATTTTCCCGTGTTTGGTCCCAGTGACGACTAGGATTGACCCTTGCATCCACTATGAGGCCCCCTTTGGAAACTTCCCAACAAAGCGTTCCAACTGGGGCACACCCAGAACGATCTCTCTCACTCAACAGAACTAAGGCGGTCAAATGATGCCTCGCGCTGCTTTCGTTTACGACGACGCCCTATCCCGCCACGAATTGCGCTCGGACCATCCCATGCGGCCGGTGCGCCTGCGTTACACCCACCAACTGCTGCAGGAGTACGGGGCCTTCGATCACCCGGACGCGGTGCTGTTGGACCCACGCGCCGCCACTGAGGATGAATTGACCTGGCTGCACACGGGTGAATACGTGGCGGCGGTCAAAGCGCTGGGCGCCGGGGCCAGCGGCGTGGACCAGGCAAGATTCGGCTTCAGCGGACGCGGCGACAACCCGGTGTATCCGGGTATGTTTGACGCGGCGGCCCTGAGCACCGGGGGGACGCTGCTGGCCGCCGAGATGGTGGCCAGCGGTGAGGTCGGCGCGGCCTTCAACATCTCGGGCGGGCTGCACCATGCGGCGGCCGGCCACGCCTCCGGGTTCTGCGTTTTCAACGACCCGGCTCTGGCGATCCACTATCTTTTGAACAGAGGTATGCGCGTCGCCTATGTGGACATCGACGCCCACCACGGCGACGGCGTGCAAGAGGCGTTCTATGCCGACGACCGTGTCCTGACAATCTCACTTCACGAGTCGGGCCAATACCTGTTTCCCGGGACTGGGTTCGTTTCCGAATCAGGCGTGGGGGCTGGACTGGGCTATTCGGTTAATCTGCCTTTCTTTCCCTACACGGGCGACGAAGAGTATGTGCCGGCGTTCAACCAGGTGGTCCTGCCACTGGTCCGGGCTTTCGCGCCCGACGTTCTGGTGACCCAGCTTGGCATCGACAGCTATCACAGCGACCCATTGACCCATCTGCAGATGACAACCGAGGGCTTCACCGAGGTGTTGCGCCAGTTCGCCAGGATTGGCTTGCCCTGGCTGGCGCTGGGGGGAGGAGGGTACGACGTGACTGCGGTAGCGCGGGCGTGGACCTTGGCTTACGGCGTGATGCTGGGCGTGGACTGGCCGGACCAACTGCCTCGGGGGTTCGCCACGGAGCACGGTGTGGAGCGGCTTCGCGACGTGGGGAGTCCCGAGGTGCCCGCCAGCGTAAAGATCGACGTCAGAAGGCAGGCAGCGGAATCTGTGGCTGAGGTCCGCCAGGCGATATTCCCAACCCACGGCCTTTAGGGCCAAGGCCTTTGGACTCCGGCCCGGTTGGCGGGCCGGGTGGACCGTGGGATAACGGTCGGATAGATAAATGAAAAAGGGTAGGAAAAAAGAAAACGGAGGCCGAAGCCTCCGTTTTCTAATCTGAGACTATGTAGACCAGTCTGGGCTGGCTAGTTTACGTGCTGCACCTTGTTGAGCATTTCCTTGGCTTCCTCCCCCACATTGGCCTCCATGCTGTCGCGCAGGGTGGAATAGATGGCTTTGTTGAGCGCGCCCATCATCCAAGGCTCGTAGCTGGGGTCGGACTTGTAGGAATTGTTGAGGCTGACTAGGCGCTGCAACAGACTCAGGTAATGATACTGCAGAGGGGTCAGGTCTCTGTCGATACCCGCCAATCTCCAGTCGTTGTCGGCTTTGGGAGTGTCCATATTTGAGTCCAAGTTCGGCATGATATCTTCCGAAGTGCCGCCACCCAGGACTTCTTGGTCTGCCTGATCTTGCTTTCCGCTCATGTGATCTCCATCGGCCATAACGTTCGTTTTATCGAAGGCCGGTCCGTATTGAGAGCCAATATATTATTTTCAAGAGTGTCGAGCTGTCTCCTCGATTATACCAGACCCCGGTCCTTAATGAACACGTCATTGGATCGATATTAGAGGGTTCGGGGGTATTCAGGCGAATTTCAAACACGATTATTGCCCGCCTGACGCCCCCGAACAAAGCCCACTTCAGTTGCTCGTTTGATCTTGTCTAAATCTGTTACAACGGTCAAACTGCGGCATCCGATTTTGGCCGCCTACACTTCCCTGAATTCGCCCTCCACGGTGCCTTCGTCGCCGTCCTCGGTTCCGGCTCCGCCGCCGCTTCCCATCCCGCCCGTGGGGTCAGCGCCGCCGTCTTCGGTCCCGCCAGCTTGGCTATACACCACTTCGCCCACGCGTTGCAAGGCGCTATTCAGGTCCGTCATGGCGGATTGCATCTCGGCGGTGTTGTTGGCGGCCACCGCTGTCTTCAGCGTGGCAATCTTACCTTCCACTTCGGTCTTCAGCTCTTCCGGGACCTTGTCGGAGTTGTCCGCCAGCAGCTTCTCGCTGGTAAAAACCAGGGAATCTGCCTGGTTGCGAGTCTCGACCTCCGCACGGCGCAACCGGTCGGCCTCTTCGTTCTCCTGGGCCTCGTTGACCATGCGCTCGATGTCGTCCTTATCCAGGCCGGAGCCCGACTGGATGACGATCTTCTGTTCCTTGCCGGTGCCCTTGTCCTTGGCGGACACGCTCAGGATGCCGTTGGCGTCGATGTCGAAGGTCACTTCGATCTGGGGGACGCCCCGGGGCGCGGGCAGGAGTCCGTCGAGCATGAACCGGCCGATGGACTTGTTGTCAGCCGCCATTGAACGTTCGCCCTGCAGCACGTGGATGTCCACGGTGGTCTGGTTCTCGGCGGCCGTTGTGAACATCTCATTCTTCTTGGTCGGGATGGTGGTGTTCCGGGCTATCAGGGTGGTCATCACGCTGCCCAATGTCTCCAGACCCAGGGTCAACGGGGTGACGTCCAGTAGCACGATGTCGTCCACGTCGCCGGCCAGGACCCCCGCCTGAATGGCGGCGCCCAGGGCCACGGCCTCGTCGGGGTTGATGTTGCGGTTGGGCTCCTTGCCAAAGAGCTGCTTAACCTTTTCCTGCACGGCCGGCATGCGGGTCATACCGCCCACCAAGAGCACTTCGTCGATGGATTCGGCGCTCAGGCCGGAGTCGGTCAAAGCCTGGCGGCAGGGCCCCTCGGTCCGTTTGATCAGGTGGTCGACCAGTTGGTTCAGCTTGGCGCGGGACAGGGTTTTCACCATGTGCTGCGGGCCGCTGGCGTCTGCCGTAATGAATGGCAGGTTAATCTCGGTCGAGACGACACTGGACAGGTCAACCTTGGCCCGTTCCGCCGCGTCGCGCAGCCGCTGGAGGGCCATGCGATCGGAGGCCAGGTCGATGCCGGTTTCCTGTTTGAATTCGGAGATCATCCATTCCAGGATGGCCTGGTCGAAGTCGTCTCCGCCAAGGAAGGTGTCCCCGTTGGTTGATTTAACCTCGAATACACCGTCGCCCATCTGGAGGATGGTGATGTCGAAGGTACCGCCTCCCAGATCGAACACGGCAACGTTGGCGTCTGTCTTGGTCTTGTCCAAGCCATAGGCCAGTGCCGAGGCGGTGGGCTCGTTGATGATTCGCAGCACTTCCAGTCCGGCGATGGTCCCGGCGTCCTTGGTTGCCTGGCGTTGCGAGTCATTGAAGTAAGCCGGGACGGTGATTACAGCCTGCGTTATCTTCTCGCCCAGCTTAATCTCGGCGTCCTGCTTGATCTTCTGCAGCACGAACGACGAGATCTGCGGCGGGGCATAGGATTCCTTGCCCATCATCACCATCGCGTCGCCGGTGGGGCCGGCTATCACCTTATAGGGTAGCTTGGCCGTGGCGTTCTGTATCTCGGGGTCGGTGAACTTCCGGCCCATGAGCCGTTTCACGGAGAACAAGGTGTTCTCCGGATTGGTCACGGCCTGGCGCTTGGCGACCTGACCGACGTAGCGCTCTCCGGTTTTGGTGTTCAGCGCGACTACCGACGGTGTGATGCGGCCGCCTTCGGCGTTCTCCACGACCACCGGCTCGCCGGCTTCAATGACCGCTGCCACCGAGTTTGTTGTTCCGAGGTCGATTCCCAGGACTTTAGCCATTTGGTCTCTCCTAATTTCTCACGCTCTTTCGCGCGCTGGGCTTTAAGTGATGCTCCGGCCGGTAGGGCCGCGCCTATTCTTGCTCTTTCGCCGGGGCTTTGGCCACCATCACCTGGACCGGGCTAATCACCCGGTCGTGCAGGCGAAAGCCTGGCCTGACTATCTGGGTGATATAACCAGGTTCAACGGTGGCGGACTCTTCAGTGCCCACTGCTTCGTGTTCCAGCGGGTTGAACATGAGGCCCACGGCTTCGATGACCCGGACACCCTCGGATTCTAGCACGCCGGTAAGCTTCCGTTGAATCAGCTTGATCCCCTCCAGCAGCGACCCATTGGCCTCCGCCGAGGGGTCTTGCTGCTGCCCTTCGGCGTGGCGGACCCCCAACTCCAGTTCTTCCAACACCGGCAGGACATTTGCGATCAGCCGGCTGTTGGCATATTTGCTGTTGGCGATGCGCTCTTCGTCGGTTCGGCGGCGATAGTTGACCATCTCCGCCCGGGCGCGCTGGGCGGCGTCCAGGTTCTCCGCAGCCGCTTTCTGGGCGGCAATGAGGCTGGCTTTCAATAAGGTCACTTGCTCCTCCAATGGGAGACTGTCCAAGTCTACAGAGGCTTGGGCAAGTATCTCCTCAAGTTCTTGGTCCAGCCCGGCCCCTTCCGGAGGGACTCCCGGCTCTCCCGTGGAATCTTGAGGCTGCTCGCCCCGTTCTTGAGCCCCGTCACCAGAGGCGCCGGTCTCGTCGTTGAATTCTTCTGGTCCTGTTGCCATTAGGGCGTTCCCCTCGGTTTGATTGGTCTGTAGTCTTGGTCCGTTAGGGTCGGTTGACGCCGGATGCTAACGGTCCACAGGCAGGTTCAGACTCTTGAATAGTAGGTCCATCTCTTCTTGTACCATCTGCTGGGCCACCGGGATAGCCTCCAAGCGGCTGGCCATCCGCTGCTTTATGGCCGTCAGGTTGGCATATGCCGCCAGGGCAAACTCAACTCCGGCTAGGTTGAGGCCCAACTCGTCGGACAGGTAACGGATGAGCCGGACTTTTTTGATGTCCTCCGCCGAGTATAGCCGCAGCATGCCGATGGTCCGCCCCGGATTTATCAGGCCCAGCCGCTCGTACTTTCGCAGGGTCTGAGGGTGCATGTCCAGGATGCGGGCGGCCACGCTAATGATGTAGACGCCCTCGACCTCCAGGACCGCTTCACCGCCGGACCCTTGGCCCGCGTTTTCGGTTGCTACGGGTACTGCTTTGGGTCCTACGGACGGTGACAGGTTTGTGTCCTTGGGGCGGCCGCGAGGGGGCGAATCTGCCCCATCTGCCTCCCGTTGGAGCCTGGACCTGGACCTTGGCTGTTCGTACATCTAGAAACCCCGAAGCTTAACCGGTTGAATCTCCGAAGAGAGAACCGGAGGACCGAATCCAGTCGTAAGCCATATGTGATTGCTCTATTGACTGGCGATTAACCATATGATACGGTTTGATTCGAGTCGTGTCAAGACTTATGAATCAATCTGAATAAACTGGTGTTAGACGGACCGGTTAACACCGGCCCATAAACGAAGACCGGTGAGGCATCCCACAATGCCGGGCCGGCAATCAGGAAGGGGAGGATCGGAGATGATGTACTTAAAGGAATGCCCCAAGTGCCAAGGCGATCTATATGAGGGCAGCGACATGTATGGCCAGTATGTTAGCTGTTTGCAATGCGGCTACTCGCGCGACCTACCCGTTGCCAGCGTGACGGAATCGCTGCAGAAGACCTCTAAGGTCAACGCCACCAAGACCGTGAAACGGTCACGCAAGAAGGTCAAGGCCGCCGCTTAAAGGCCATCGCAAGCCAACGAAAAAAGGGGCGGCAATCTTGCCGCCCCTTTTTTCGTTCGAGCCTAAGAATCTCTTATTTGGTGAGTTCGGGCCAGAAGCGTTGTTCCATCTTGGGGTCATCTTCCCATCGAAAAGCTGACTGAAAAGCTGATCGAAAAGCTGGCTACTTGGTGAGTTCGGGCCAGAAGCGTTCTTCCTTCCAGGGGTCGCCCTCGTTGTGGTAGCCGCGCTGCTCCCAGAACCCGGGGGAGTCCTCGGCCAGGAGTTCGATGCCATTGATCCACTTGGCGCTCTTCCAGGCGTAGATGCTGGGAACGATCAGCCGCAGCGGCCAGCCGTGGCTCACGGCCATGGGTTCGCCGTCCTGCTTGTGGGCCAAGATGCCCTCTTGCATGGCCAGTTCCAGAGGCAGATTGGTGGTATACCCGCCGTAGCAGTGCGCCATCACGAACCTGGCCTCGGGCTTGGGTTTAGCTGGCGCCACCAGGTCGGCGAAGTTGACTCCCTCCCAGGTGTTGTCCAGTTGGCTCCACTGGGTCACGCAGTGGAAGTCGGCCACGGTGGTGGTCCATTCTAGGTTGGAGAATTGCTCCCAGTTCAGGGTGATCTCCCGTTCCACCAACCCGAAGATCTTGATCTCCCAGTTGTTGATGTCGATCTTTGGTTCGGGGCCGTAGGTCAGCACCGGGAACTTAGTGGTCAAGAACTGGCCCGGAGGCACCCGGTCGCCGTGTCCCTGGTCGGGCGCCTTTTTAACTTGGTCTGGCCGTTTCATATCTCTGCCTTATCAGGGCCGGTGCGGCCTGGTTGTTTAGGTGTATCTGTGGCTAAGGGGCGACGGTTATTCGTCCCGGGTTGTCCGCCGTAATCTCGCCAACTACTGCTCTAGTCCGGACTCCGGACGATTCAAGTTCGGCGAGCAGTTGGTCCAGGCGGTCTTTGGTGACTGAGATCAGCAGTCCGCCAGAAGTTTGGGCGTCGCACATAAGCAGCCTTTGCTCGTCGGTCAAAGAGTCGTCCCAATCGACATCGGCGTCCACGCTGGACATGTTGCGGAAGGTTCCTCTGGGGACGGTGCCCTTCTCCAAGAGGTCCCATACCCCTGGCAGCACCGGCACATCGGAGACCCGGATCGTCGCCCCAACGTTGCTGCCCCGCGCCATACCCCTCAGGTGGCCCAGAAGCCCAAAGCCGGTGATGTCGGTACAGGAGTTCACTCCCACCCGCATCATGGCCTCGGAGGCGCCTTTGTTGAGTTCCGCCATGGTCGCCACGGCGGTCTTCAAGACGGCGTCGGGGGTGATTCCCGCTTTGCAACCGGTGGTGATGATTCCGGTGCCGATGGGTTTGGTTAACACCAGAACGTCGCCGGGCTGGGCGTTGGCGTTGGTGACCTCTTTGCCCGGTTCCACGATACCCACCACAGAGAGGCCGTATTTGGGTTCTTCGTCGTCCACAGTGTGACCGCCGACGATCAGGCACCCCGCCTCCGTGGCTTTGTCGTAGCCGCCCTTGAGCACGTCGCCCAGCATCTCCACGGCCAGTTTGGCTGGGAACCCGACCACATTCAGGGCAACCAGGGGCTTGCCACCCATGGCGTAAACATCGCTGAGAGAGTTGGCCGCCGCGACCGAGCCGAACTCGTAGGGGTCATCGGTGATGGGCGTGAAGAAGTCGACCGTCACGATGATGGCGGTTTTTTCATCCAGCCGGTAAACGGCTGCGTCGTCCCCGGCCTCGGTCCCGACCAAAAGATCAGGATGACTGGCCATGGGCAAGTGCTTCAGGACCTGGACCAGGTCCTCCTGGCTAAGCTTGGCGGCTCAACCGGCGCAGTGGGACAGTTCAGTTAGGCGGACTTTACTTGCGGCCATCCGGTGGTTCCTCCGTTCGGGGTCGTGCGTTCTGGGTCCTGATAGATCGATGTTTGACCAGTCGTCGAATAGAGCGGTCGTTAATACCGACTATATAGACCGATTGTACCCAGAATCGTACCTATAAGGATACATTATCTGAGTTTGCGATGGTTTGGGTTTGAGATTATTTGGCCTGCGCTTTGAACGCCGGCATCACTTCTTTACCGAACCTTTCAAGCTGTTCCAAGATGACCGGCGTTTCGGTGCTCATGACCGATGCGCCCACGTTGACCTCCTGCAGGCCGGGATACCGGTCTTGCAGTTCCATCAACCGTTCGGTAACCCGCTCGGGAGGCCCCACGAGCCACGCCCCGGCTTTAACGGCGTCCTCAATCGTGGGCAGCCCGGCCGTCCTGGCGGCGGAGCCCCGGCCCAGGGCCGAGATCTGTTCTTCGGACAATCCCCGGACGAAGCCAAGCGGTCCGAACATCTTCATATTCTCTTCGAAGTATTTCTTGGCCCGGCTGATGGCCTTCTCCTCGGTGTCGTCGATGAAGGTGGACACTCCCACGATCAGGTCACCGCCCAGTTCGGTCTCCCGGCCGTGCTTGGCCAGGGTCTCCTGCCACAATCTGACCACCGAGTCGGATGCCCCGCCGGTGGCCGCCCCGCCGCCGACGATGCCCTTGATGCCGTGCTTGGCCATGAAGTCCATGGCGCGCTGGCTGGCGCTGACCAACGGCTGGTAGGTCTCAACCGGCAGGTACTTGGGCCGAGGCACCAGGGTGATCTCTTTCAGGGTGTAGCCGCGGTAAGGCACCTCCGGCGGCAGGTTGTAGTGCTTGCCGTGGTGGGAGAAAGACTTCTCGTTGAACGCCTTCATGATGACTTCGACCTGTTCTTCGAATATCTCACGGTTGGCGTCGCTGTCGGTGTTGGTGCTGGGCAC
>MUCI01000023.1 GCA_002816575.1 SAR202 cluster bacterium Casp-Chloro-G2
CCCACTCCTCTTCCACAGCGACAGCTGCGGGTATTTTAGGAGCAGAACTCTCACTTAGCCAGCTGTCTGAAAAACCGGGTCCACCTCAAAGATCAGCCGGGTTATGTTGCCGCTGCTGGTGGTTGGAGTGATCGGCCTCGCTGTCTATTCCCAGACGCTGGAAGGGGCAGGCCAGGCTAATGACTTCTACTTTAGTTTTGACTCAGACCACTTCTGGAAGCTTCAAACCTGGCGGATGGCTGCCGGCCAAGCGTTTTACTCCCTGAGCATCGGCCTGGCGTTGTTAATCACCTATGGCAGCTACACACCTAATGGAGTCAATTTAGTTACTTCCTCGGTCGCCATCGTCGCCACCAACTCGTTCGTATCATTGATGGCCGGACTCATGGTGTTTCCCATCGTGTTCACCTTCGGAATCACTCCTGAAACTGGCAGCCAACTCTCCTTCACAGCCTTTCCCGCCGTGTTTGGCGACCTGGCGGGAGGCAGGGCCATCAGCATTGTGTTCTTTGTCCTACTTTTCCTCGCCGCGTTTACGTCGTGCACCGGTGGGCTGGCAGTGGTGCTAGCCCCCATACGCGATGAATTTCAGACGCCAAGGTGGGCCGCCGCTGCCATCGGTGTGGCATTTGTCACGCTGCTGGGGATCCCGTCGGCGCTCAGCTTTACTTCGGTAGGCCTAGATATAAACGGCAAGCCGTTCTTAGACCTGATGGATCAAGTCACCGGATCAGGCGTGGTGATCGTCGCCGGCATATTGGGCGCCGGCCTGATTGCCTGGGGAATCGCGAAGGCGGACCTCTTGGCGGCCATGAATTCCAGATTGTCCAGCGAGTGGATCATCTACGTAGGCCGGTTTCTACCGGTCGGTGCCGTAGTGCTTCTCTTGGCCACTTATCTGTTCTGACCCTGGCCATTGCATCAAAAAATTGGAGCGGGGCTGTACGGTCGGTTGAAAACTAAGGGACTAAACCAGCTTCATCTGGAAGCCAGCGTCCTGCTTATGGCCGCGGGCGTTCAGGTGGACGGCCGGGTAGCCCAGCTCCCTCAGGCGGGCGGCAAGCTCGGGGAAGCCGTTAACGGTGTAGACCTGCTTGGGGCCGACCGCTTTCACGTACTCCACCAGTTCGTTGAAGTCGGGATGATCGCTGTAGGGCAAACTGGCATCGGCGGCCCAGCCCCACGGAGTGTTGCCGCCCACCGCCCAGCCGGTCAGTTCCAGGGTCCGCTTCCTTGAGAACCCCTTCAGGACCTCGCGCTTCTTGCCCGGTGGAAACAACAGCACCCAGCCGTCGGGCCATTCGCCCTCGAACATCCGCACGTGGCCCGGAAATTTCACACCTGCGTCCAGGTAGACCTGGGTTCCCAGGTAGATGCTCTCCTCGGCCATGACGTCGAACCCCTGGGCCAACAGGTGGTGGAGAATCTCTTGTGACTTGCCCAGCCGCCAGCCTTTAACCACCGGCCTCTCACCGCGGGACAGCCACATGCGAAGGGTCTTGTAGGCGGTGTCTAAGACCTGTTCTTGCTCCGGGAAAACGTACTCGGGCCGGCCATAGGTGCTCTCCATGACCAGGGTGTCGCACGGCACCACCTCCAACGGCTCGTTGGTGGGGCTGGGGCGGCTCTTGATGTCGCCGGTGTAGAGCAGCCGCTCTCCCGTCTCCTTGGACACGATCAAAGCCTGAGCGGAACCCAGGCAATGCCCAGCGGGATGCAGGGTCATGGTGTAGGACGGGGTCTCGTATGGTTGGTGGTAGTCGAGGAGCACTGGCGCCGATCTGTCGAGGTAATCGCCCAGCAGATTGGCCGTGTTGGGGGTGAGCACGGGACGGGCGTGGCGGCCGGTGTGGTCGGAGTGGGCGTGGGAGATCAGGGAGAATTCGCGCTTCCTGGTGGAGTCCAGCCAGAGGTCAACTTCGGGCAGGTAAACGCCGCTTTTGAACACTGCCTGCACAGACACATCCCCACATCAAATATCCGGCCGTTCCCAGGCTGGCCAACGCGGCCAAGTATATCACGCAGCGCGGCGGTGATAAGCTGCCGGACCGCCTCGCCCATCGGCAGAAACAGGTGCCTCCCATCCCATTGTGCGGTATACTCTGCTGGGCGCTCCCGCGGACTCGATCTCCCAGCGCTCAAATCTTTATCTTAAGGCGGGAATATGCCAGCAGAGATTGGCGATGTGGCCCCCGATTTCAAACTTCCCTCCCCGGATGGGGACGTCTCACTGAGCGACTACAAGGGCAACAAGACGGTTGTTCTTTCGTTCCACGTATTTGATTTCACCTCTGGTTGAACCACGCAAGCAACCTCGTTCCGTCAGGAGTACAAGCGGTTCGAGGATGGAAATGCCCAGGTCCTGGGCATCAGTTGCGACACCGTCCCATCCCACCGGGCCTGGAGCACGGCTCTGGGCGGACTGCCTTATCCCGAGCTATCCGACTTTCACCCCAAGGGCGAAACTTCCAAGGCCTACGGATTGTGGAACGAAGAGCGCGGGGCCAGCAACCGGGCTGTGATCATAATCGACAAAGAGGGTGTGGTCCGGTTCCGGGAGACCTATCAGCCGGGCATCCTGCCTGACCCGAGTGTCATCATGGATTTCGTGGAGGGCCTTGGTTAACAGGGAAACCACCGGGGCTTAGCTCATCAAAAAGGCGTCCAAAACAATGGACGCCTTTTTCTTTGGTTTTTATGCCAGCTCATTCACGGGTCATATTTTGGCGATAAGAAAGGCTGACCTGCAAATGCGGGCCAGCCTTTCTGCGTTCGAAGGGTATCCGGGGGGTTAGCTGATGCCGGTGATTCGCTGCACCTGGTAACGCAGGGTTCCCTTGGGGACGTTGATGGTCACTTCATCGCCAACTGAGCGGTCCAAAAGGGCCTGACCCACGGGGGATGTGGTGGATATCTTGCCCTCTGTAACGTCGGCCTCGCGGACATCGACCAGGGTGTAGGCCACGGTCTTGCCCGAGTTAGTGTCTTTCAGGGTAATCTTGGCGCCGACCGAGGAACGCGCAACCTTGGAGGAGGCGCCCACCGGCAGTATCTGGGCGTTGTTGATGCTGGCTTCCAATTCGCGGATACGGAGTTCGATGATTCCCTGTTGGTCTTTTGCGGCGTCTAGAGGAGCGTTTTCCCGGAAGTCTTTGTCGGCCATGGCCCGTTTGATGTCTTCAAGAACGAGGGCCCGCTGGTCTTTTAAATCTTCCAACTGGGCAACCAAGCGGTCATAGCCTTCTTGGCTGAGTTGGGAACCGGAGTGAATAGCACGGGAGGCGGAGCGGGTGGAGGTTTTAGAAGCTCCGGTGGTGCGGCGGGTGCGGGGGACTCGGAGGTGGGATGCCAAGCCATTGTCGATCCAACCCTGGTCCTTCCAATAGGCCAGGAACACTTTTACTGGGGCCAGACGGTTCGCGGACTCTGATCCGCCGAGACCGATCTGTTGAGCGTATTCTGCCACTTCAGAGGGCGAGAGCTCGGACACCTTTCGTTCTCTGCCACACCAGGCCACGAACCGGCCTAGTTCCTGGTGGCTCTGCTGGACTGTTTTGGCAGATTTCTTTGCCGCCACAAATTGGGTCAGAGCTTCCGAGATTGAAATATTTGTTGAAATGCCTTGCTCAGTCGCCACTCAAGTACCTCCACCGTCAGTCAATTTTCAGATTGCGTAGAAGGACACCATGAATCTTAGGGATATTTCGAGGTTTTGCCGGAGAGCCTAGAGGGGACGCCGCCGGACCAAACCTTGGGTGACGCGGCTCCGAATCGTCCGAAAAATCGGCTTTTTTCGAGACGAACACTAAGCTAAATATAGCAGTTTTCACCGGTTAAGGCAATCAGAAGACACAACCCGGACGGCGGCGGATGGCCTGGAAAATCCGCCAGATTTGGGGTTGCTGATTGGTCGCAACCGAACCCGGGAACCCACTGTCCATAGAATGCCCCCTGGGTGCATAGGTCTCCCGGAGAAACGGAAATTCCGGTCAAACCAGACGGTCCTCGTCCCTCAGATGCACATCTAAAATCTTTGACTATGTGCCTGCGAGGATGTAGCATACGTTCGCATTTGCGCAATATGTTTACCTAATCACCGTCGCCGGCCCCACCATGCCAGCACGGTGTTGGTTCGCCACCCTAACTAAGAGATAAGAAACATGAGCCCCCAAATTCAGCCCAATCCTGGCTCGGCGCTGGCCGGTCCCGCAGCCAATCCGGCGTTCGTGAAAGAACTGGACCGCCTGGTTGCCCTGGCCCGCCAAGGCCACAAACCAGAAACTCCCTTCAACAACCCCTCCAACGATTGGCTCATCAGCCACATGAATGTGCTGCAAGACCTTCCCGACAGCGACCAGCAGAAATTTCTCAACGAAGCCAGCCTCATAAACAAGGAGGCCGAAGAGGCCAACGCGGCCGGAAGGGCGGCTGGACGCGCCTGGCCCGGGGTCGTCGTGCGCCTGGACACCGGCGGGTTCGCCTTCTTCAGCCAACTGGGCGTCGTCCGCCGGCCCGACCTGACACAGTATTTCATCGACGGGTTCGCCAAGAACCGGGACGGCGTGTTTTTCAGCGAAGCGAGCCAGGCCCTGTTCGCCGAGGTGTTTACCTACCTGAACGCGTACCTGGAAGAGAAACTGGCGTCCGGCGACACCATTGTCCAGACCGACCGGCAGATCGGCGACGCTCCAGGGCGCTCTTTTCACGCCCGGCAGATGCTGTTCGGCACGCAGTACATGCAGATCCCCCTCATGTGGCGTCAACTAACGTTCGATGCCAGCGAGGAGGTCCGCCGCCAGGAACCGGACATCCTTGAAGTTTCCCTGCCCCACTGGTTGGATGACCTGGGAATGCCCGAAGGACTGAAGCAGCGGATCCGAGATTCGGGTCTGACCCAACTGGTGTTCAAGGCGCCCACCCGCGGCCTTTCCCTGCACCTGGGCTTCGACTACGTGGGCGAACACAAGATGGGACCTCTGTCCATCGCCATGTTCAAGGTGAAAGAGGTCGACGGACTGGCCATTCAAGCCGCGCTCAGCATGGCCCGGGTCAAGACGCTGTCCGGCCAGACCAAGAACACGGCCCTGATCACGGTGGGGCCGTCCCTACACGGCAAGAGCACGCTGACCATCATGCTGGAGTTGGCCAACAGCCAACTGGCCAAGACACTCAAACTGAAGACCGACGCCGATGAAGGCGTCTACCCCATGAACGACGACATCGTGCTGCTGCAGCCGCTAAAGGACCCGGTCACCGTCACCAAGGACGGCAAGCAGTCCACCCTCTACTACGGCATCGACGGCACCGAGAACAACCTCTACGCCATGCCCTTCGGCCTGAACAAGTCGGAAGACCCCATCACATTTGAAGCCGTCAGGGGCACCGAACAGGACCCCAACTCCCAGGAGACACTGGAGAACGTTCCGGTCGACCTGGACTCATGGACCCCCAATTTCCTATCCAACCCGGTCCGCAACATGCGGGTAACCCTTTCCCGCACCCGGTTGGTGGCCCGCAAGGGCGCCGCTGACCTGCTCAAGAAGATCACCAACGGCCGGGAGACCGAGGGCGTCCACGTGCCCATCGAGAACACCGACCAGGTGTACTGGCAGGCCGTGATGCGCCAGAACACGGTTGTGCCCCCGCTGCGGCGCCTGACCCCCGAGGCCTACATCCGCATCCTGATGTACGGCGAAGCGGTCCAGATGGGCGCCGCCATCGGGGCCATTGGCCGTCCCTACGTGGAATACTTCTCCGACCCGTTCATCATCGGGCTGGAAGACGAGAACGCCAATAACCTCTACAAGATCGTCAAAAAGATCGAGGAGGGCGGCCTGCACCAGCAATACTACGTGTTCAACACCGGTGGCGTGGGAGCCGACAACAACGACCAGGCCAGCGGCGCCAAGTACAAGAAGATACCCCGAGAACTGACACTGATGCTCCAAGAGGCTTTGCTTCGGGACGCAGTCAAGTTCGAACGTGAGCCTAACTTGGGCTCAGATCTGGCCGTGGCCATCGTGGACGCAGCGGGCAATGAGGTAGTCGACCTGCGGGCCGAGTGGCTGCCGCAGAACATCTACGGAGCGGACGATTACTCCCATCGCATAACCGAGTTGAGCCGCCGCCGGTTCTACGGCGAGAGTCAGGAAGACAAAGCCGGGATACTCCGCTACACCAAGGTCCTGAACGACCTGTACGACCTGTCGGACATTCCGGTCCCGGCCAACGAACGCGAATTGACCTGGCTGCTGTCCTTCTACTGGAACGCCGACCAGGCATACAGCACCCTTTCCGAGCTTGACGCCCACCGAGGCGAGGGAAGCGCACCCGGCGGAGACGTTTTACGGCAGTTGCAAGAGCAGTACGCCGCGGCGGCCGCCAACGGCATCACCCTGCCGTCCGGCTGCGCCGCTCTGTTAGCCAACCTGGGCATCAAGGCTTCCTAGTAGGCCAATACCGGGTAAGCCACTACCGTAAGCCACTACTGGACCCGGACCGGCCCTCAGCCGGTTGCGTGTCCGGAGCCGGCCAGCGTAGGTATTCTACTGGTTGCCTTGCTGTTCGGTCGTCTTCGGCCGGTCCCGGTTTTTGACTGTCCTCGATTCATCGAACACCCGCTATACTGAGACCCGAGCGGGGCCAAACCAGTCTGGCCCGACGCCAGGCTTATCGGTCCGGTATCCACGGGCAATCTCCACGGGCGCAATATCATTGGGCGAGATCCATTGGCCAAAACACAGGAGGGCGCGACATGAAAGCAGTACAGATCACCGAATTCGGCGGCCCCGAGGTAATGAAGTACACAGACGTGGCCGACCCGGTCCCCGGCGAAGGGGAAGCGCTGGTCCAGATACAGGCTGCCGGCGTTAACTTCACCGATGTCTACAGCCGCCAAGGCGTCAACCCCGGCCCCCCTCTGCCCCGGATCATCGGAGTGGAAGGCGCGGGTGTGGTCAAGGCCGTCGGCCCCGGCGTGACCGAGGTCAAGGCCGGCGACGAAGTGACCTATTGCACCGCCCCCGGCACCTATGCCGAGTTGGCCATCGTGCCCGCCTGGCGGCTGATGATCCGCCCTCCCGGAGTGGATGCAAAAGCCGGGGCCGCGGCCATCCTCCAGGGGATGACGGCGCACTATCTGTGCCACTCCACCTACGCCGTGCAGAAGGGCGACAAAGTCATAGTCCACGCCGGGGCCGGCGGAATGGGCCTCCTGCTCACCCAGATGATCAAGAAGTTGGGCGGCTACGTGTTCTCGACGGTCTCCACCGAGGAGAAAGCCGAGCTCTCCAAGCAGGCCGGCGCGGACCACGTGATCATGTACACCCAGCAGGACTTCGCCGAAGAGGTCAAGAAGGCCACCAACGGCGAAGGCGTTCAGGTGGTGTACGACGGCGTTGGCAAGACCACCTTCAACCAGAGCATCAGCTCGCTAGGCCGCCGTGGCCACATGGTGCTGTACGGCGCTGCCAGTGGAGCCCCCGACCCCATCAGCCCCGGCATCCTGGGCGCCGGGTCACTTTCGCTAACCCGTCCCGGGCTGGGCGACTACACCGTGAACCGGGCCGAGCTGGAAAAGCGGGCCGGCGACGTTCTCGGCTGGGTCAGTTCCGGTGAACTGAAGCTGCGCATCGGCGGCGAGTTCCCGTTGTCGGAAGCCTCCGAGGCCCACCGTGCTCTGGAGAGCCGAGCCACCACCGGCAAACTGCTGCTGATTCCCTAGACGGATCAGACGAGCAGGGCCGAACGGCCCTTCACCAGCCTAGAGACCAGGCCGCATGATAATTGTTGACCAAGTTAGTCGACTTTAATATAATCGTGGCAGGCGAACCCATTAGGAGGCAGACATGCCAGAGGCAACCGTCACCACTGAAGCCATATATGAGGCATTGAAATCGGTGTACGATCCGGAGATTCCGGTCAACATCGTAGACCTGGGACTGGTTTACGACGTCCAGATCAAGGATTCCGATGTTTACGTGCAGATGACTCTGACCTTCCCCGGTTGCGGCATGGGCCCGTACATCGGCCAGCAGGCTGAGTGGGCGCTGCAGGAACTGGACGGCGTCGAAGAGGTCCAGATCGAGATGGTATTCGACCCGCCCTGGTCTCCCGAACTGATCAGCGCGGAAGCCCGGGAACAACTGGGCATCTAAACCGCGCCCCGACCCGTTTTCACGAACCATGCGCTCCTATTTGGACGCATGGTTCCCTTGCCCCTGAATATAGGGCCACCAAACGGCAATCAGAAACCCTGAGCCACAGCCGGAGGACGCATGCCCACGCCCCAGGAAACCGCGCGCCTGGAACAGATCAAACGAACCTGGCAGCAGAAACGCCAGATCACCGAGCGCCTGGACAAGATCAAGACCAAGATCGGCGTTTACAGCGGTAAAGGCGGCGTGGGTAAGACCACGGTCGCCGTTAACCTGGCCGTGACTTTGGCCGCCCAGGGAAACACCGTGGGCCTCTTGGACGTGGACATAGACTGCCCCAACGTCACCAAGGTCATGGGCATCACCGACAAGCCGGACTATGTTGACAACCAGATCATTCCCTCGGAGAAATGGGGCGTGAAAGTGGTCTCAATGGCCTTCTTCCAAGAGAAAGAGGACGAGGCCATCATCTGGCGCGGACCCATGATTCATAACGCCATCAACCAGTTCCTCCAGGCCACCGATTGGCAGGAACTGGATTACCTCGTCGTAGACCTGCCGCCGGGCACGTCCGACTCTCCGTTGACCATCATGCAGGGCCTGCCCATGGACGGGTTCGTGGTCGTCAGCACCCCTCAGGACCTGGCCAACCTGGACGCCAAACGCTGCATCAACATGATCCGCAAGTTGAACCTGAACGTGCTGGGCGTGGTGGAGAACTACACCGGCGAGGTCTTTGGGCACGGCGGCGGAAAGAACCTGGCGAAAGAGACGGATGTCCCCTTCCTAGGAGACCTGGCGCTCAGGTCCGCCTACCGCGACTCATCCAAGCCCACAGCCCTCCTGGACAAGTCGGTGGGAGAAGAGTTCACCGCGCTGTCTGAGGCGATCAAGAAAAGCCTCAAGGAATTTGGCTGCCAGGCGGCTTAACACAAAGGGGTTAAGGACGGGCGCGGTGGACCAAACGTGCTGTCCGGCCCGCGCCGCAGCTACCGGCGACTAATCGTCGGAAGAAACCTGGGCCTCCGCAGGTTCTTCCGGCCGGTCCTTTCTTTTTTGTCTGCGGGATGGCCGCTCGGCCGGCGCATCGCCCGACGAGATACTCATCAGCAATTCCACTTCGCGGTTCATCGCTTCCTGAGAATGGCCGCTGCCCTCACCCATCCTGCGAAACTTTTGGTACCGCTTCTTCAACAGCTTGCCCTGCGACAACCGCGACAGTTGGGCCAGGTTGGTCAAGATCGCCGCCTGCAACGCCGCCGAAGCCTCGCGGGGGTCAACGTGAGCCCCGCCCTTCGGCTCGGGAACGATCTGGTCGGCGATGCCCAATTCCAGGCAGTCCCGGGCCGTCAGCATCAGGGCCTCAGCCGCTTCACGGTCCAGCATGTGGTCGTGGTGGCCGGCGCCCAACGTGCGGTTCACGGATATGGGCGAATAGATGGCATACTGCTGCATCAAGATCCGGTCCGACAACCCCAGAGCCAGGGCTCCCTCACTGCCGCCCTCGCCGATAACCACGGAAACCACGGGCGTTGGAACGTTCAGCATGGAAGAAAGCGTCATGGCGATGGCGTTGCCGATGCCCTGTTCCTCGGCTTCCAACCCCGGGTCCGCGCCTTGGGTATCTATCAGGGTGACCAACGGCAACTTGAACCGGGAGGCCAGGTCGATCACCCGCTGCGCCTTGCGCAGGCCGTCGGGGAAAACGTGGTACCGCTCGCCTTCCGCCAGAGGCCGCCGCTGCTGGCCGATCACCGCCACCGGCTCGCCTTCTAGAAACCCCACTCCGGCGACCACAGACCGGTCATCGCTGTTCAACCGGTCGCCGCGCAGTTCGATGAACGGGTCGAGAATCGACCGGAAATATGCCCCAGCTTGCGGGCGCTCCGAATTGCGGGCGGCGGTCACTGCCTCCCATGGCTCGATATCGGCGCACTCCTCGGGTTCCACTTTCAACAGATGTTTATGGTTGAACTTTCCCTGTTTCTGAGCCGTCAGTATCTGCAGCAACGAAGCGATCCTGGGCTGCAGATTCTCACGGTCAACCACGTTGTCCAAAAGGCCATGACCAACATGGGCTTCGGCGGTGTGGGCGTCGAGCGGCAGAGGCATCTTGGACACCTCCCGCAGCGTTCGCAGGGGAGATAGCCCGATCAAGGACCCCGGTTCGGCCAGGATCACATCTGCCAGGTTGGCGAAGCTGGCGTAGGCCTGCCCGGTGGAGGGGTTGGCCAGGACCACGATGAATGGCACTTCGGCGTCACGCAGCCGGTTGGCGGCGGTAACCGTCTTGGCCATCTGCATCAGCGACAAGACGCCCTCTTGGATCCGGACTCCGCCGCCGGAGACGACGGCCACAACCGGCAATCCCCGCCGGGCCGCGCTCTCAAAGGCCATGGAAACCTTTTCGCCGACCACGCTGCCCATGGTCCCGCCCATGAACCCGAAGTCCAGAACGACCAGCATGGCCTCGGTATCGCCGATGCGGCACCTACCGGCGACGGCTGCTTCGGTGAGGCCGGTGCGGTCCTGGTCCTGGGTGAGGAATTTCTTGTAGCGGCTCCGGCGGGAGAACGACAGGGGCTCCACCGAACTGACGTACTTATACGACTCTTTGAAGGTTCCCTGGTCGGTCAATAGCTCGATGCGCTGCCGGGCCGTGACGGTGTAGTGGAAACGGCAGAATGGGCAGACGCGGTAGGTCAGGTAGGAGGGGGAATCGCTGATTGGCTCTTCGCAAAACAAACACCGGTCATGGATCACCGAAAGGTAGGTCCGGTCGGGTTCGCCGTCACGGTTAAAAAGATGGACGAGGAAGTTGGCCAGGTTACGCAAATAGATCCTCCGGCGTTCGCCAAAAGCGGACCACGCCGCCCCAAAGGCCAGCGTCAGCCCCGCATTCTGCTCTGTTCATCATACAAAACCTACACTGATATTGAAATCCTGCACAGTGGCATTTGACAGGTCAAAATCCCGATCTACGCCGCAAAACCGCTCGATCGATATTCCGGCTGATATTCCGGGTGATATTCCGGCTAGGCACCAGGTCCTCGATGGCGTTCCGGCCTGGAGCGTTGGGTTCAGAGAAGCCTACATTAGTCGTTCAACGAAGGACGGTTCTTTCGGTTAGCATTCATCCATTTTATCCGGACCCTGGAATTTTATCCGAACCCTGGTAGAATCTCCCCTGAAATAGTTTCCCATTTCAGTTATGCCGGCCGTCGTTTAACGCTGCCTGGTCTTTGTGGCGCGGCCCCCAATATGGAATACGAACGTACCCAGCGCGATTGATCGCTCTGATGCTCATCCCGTCATATAACTACTACGAAATCTCAGACCGTTCCGGCTTTCAGTTGGACCGGGCCCCATGGGTAATTCCTTTAATCGCGGTCAACAAAAGCGATAACCAGGAGCCTGATAGATGCCAGCAACTTGAGTGTATATCGACGTCAACGCAAGCACCATGGAAAGATATCTGACACAGCCGGAGACGGAAGGGCGGCACCCGGCGGTGGTGGTGATTCAAGAGATCTGGGGGGTGAACTTGCACATACAACGCACATGCAATCAGGGGTGGACCGGCTGCCGCCCCACGGCTACGTTGGACTGGCGTCGGCCATGTTCCACCGCGAGGGCCGCATGGTTACCGGACTGCACGAGGAGATGGACACCGCCATCGGCTGGATGCGCCGGTGCACCGACGCCACCATACTCTCAGATGTCACGGCCGCGGTCGACTACATCAAAGCACAAGCGTTCGTGCAAGGCGACAAGATCGGCATCGTCGGATTCTGCTTCGGTGGCCGGGTGTCTTACCTGGCTTCCTGCAACATCTCCGACCTCTCGGCGTCGGTCGTTTTCTACGGCGGTGGTATCGGCGTGGCCATGGGCGACGGCCCTTCGCCATTGGACCAGACCGCCAACGCCGGTTGTCCCATATTGGGGCTTTTCGGCGAGGAAGACGCCAACCCGACGCCGGAAGACGTGGCCAAGATGGACGCAGCGTTGAATCGGCACGGCAAGGCCCACAGGTTTCATAGCTATGCGGGCGCGGGGCACGGTTTCCACTGCGAAGCCCGGGCCAGCTACCGCCCGGAAGCAGCCTCGGATGCCTGGGCTAAAACCATCGCCTGGTTCGACAAGTATCTAAAGTAAGGCCGCGGAGCGCCACTAAATCATCGGCACCGGGCCGGTCTGCGGTCCGAACGCACCGGCCCTCCGCGTAAGACTCCCCGGTCTCTCAATATCCAGACGCACCCGTTGGGGCCGGGCCAGTTGCGGCGTGGTAAGCTTTCTCCGATGAATCTCCGAGATATGGATCCCGGCTCAATATTCGGTTTGCACCCTGCAGCCTCTCCGGTTCGGGCGATGGCGCAGGTCGGACCAACGAGCGGGCCCACGAAAAGGCGTTGCATTGGCCCATAGCCCGTTTCCTCAGAGCACCCCACCCGAAGCCAAGGAGCCACGACGGCCGGTCCAGAGACAGAGCAACTTCTGGGTGGTCTCCAAATATCCTGATTTCCGGTATCTCTGGATCGGCAATTTCTTCATGGTCGGCGCTCAGTGGATCCAGATACTCACAGTGGGCTGGCTGGTGTTGCAACTGACCGGAGGCAACGCCTTTTTAACCGGCACCGCGGTGGGCATCCGGACCTTCCCCGTCCTGGTCATTGGCCCATGGGCCGGGGTGTTGGCCGACCGGATAGACCGCCGCAAGCTCGTTATGGTAACCCAGATCTACATGGCGGTGGCGGCATTGGTCTTCGCCTTCATGGTCCTGGCCACGGACCTGGATGCCGAGCCGGTGACCGGCTTCCTCAAGTGGTGGCATGCCTTCATCTATATGGGGATCTCGGGCGTGGCCCACTCCATCGTCCAGCCAGTTAGACAGGCCATGGTTTCCAACACAGTGCCCATAAAAGACTTGGGCAGCGCGCTGGCGTTGAACGGCATGGCCCACCCAAGCATGCGCATCGCCGGACCCGCCATCGGCGGATTGCTTATCGCCACCCTGGGGTTCAACTGGAACTTCTTCATCGAAGCGGCGGCCTACGTGACCATAGTCCTCGTCTATATCCCCATGAGACTGCCCTACAGTGAGCGTATGACCTCCCGAGGGACCTCTCTGCTGGCGAGCATGCGGGAGGGTCTGGCGTACGTGGTGCAAGAAAAGACCATCCGGCAGTTGATCCTGATGGCCGTGATTCCCAACTTGGTGTTCCAGCCGGTGGTTTTCGTGCTTCCCATCTTCACCACCGAGGTGCTGGGCCGCGGGGCCGACGCCGGCGGCATACTGGCCGGAGCGGTGGGCGCCGGAGGGATAGTGGCTGCGGTGATCGTGGCCGGCCGCGGGTTCATCATCGGGCGCGGCCCTGCGACGCTGGCGGGGTTGGTCGGCGGTTGCTTCTTCATCCTGCTATTTTCCCAGTCCACCTGGTATCTCGCGTCGATGGGCTTCCTGGCCGGGCTGGGGTTCTTCCAATACCTATTCCGGGTGGGCAACAACACCCTGATACAGACCATTGTCCCCGACGCGCTCCGGGGCCGGGTGATGAGCATCTACATGCTGGACAATGGCCTAACTCCACTGGCAACCATGGGCATCAGCTTCGCCATATACATCTGGAGTCCCGCCGGAGCGTATACAACGCTGGCTGGGATCAGCCTCTTCTTGGCGGTCCTGCAATTGATGTTTTTCCGGCGGGTCAGAGAACTGGACTAGCCCCAACGCGACTGGACCATTCACCAGATTCGCATCGCCCGCCGGCATCGGCCTTCCCCTCAATCGTGGTCCATCGAATAGAACATAGTCGTGGACAAACGATGCTGAATCGCCACGATTATTCACCATTCCAAATCGCAATAAAGCCTATTGACGACTGCGTAGCTATTGTTTATACTTCCGCACCAATCGGGCCTCAGGCAAAACTGGATTTAGCTACGTTTTACAGGTGTATTTCTCCGCATATCACGCAAATGGATATCACATAGCTAGAAGCATCAATATCATACCGTGCGAAAGTCCATCCGGTGATGACATTACGAAGCTCTCGACACCCGAGAGGAACGCTCCGGGGCGTCACCGGCAGCTAATGACGAGCCTACTCGGCGATCTGACCGTAAACGCACCCTCAACTACTAGCCGCCAGCCACAGTCATCAACCTGGCGGTCCAAGTTCCCAAGACTAGTGCCGCGAATAGGAAGCAAGAAAGAAAGCTCCCACTAACCAAGTACCAGACGAAAATCGGCGACCGGCCCGCATCCAGGGGCCGAAACGCATCATATAGCCTCTTTCGGGTCCGGCGTGTCCAATCAAAAGGGCCACGATGCCAGTATGGAGGAGACCTCTTGAGCGAAGTTGCAGCCGTAGGTCAAGTTGAAGAAGCCCCCAAGCTGGAAAGGGTACTAGAGGGGCAGTCTACCGCGCTTACCATTCTCAACGCCATGAGAACGCTGACCAGGACTCTGGACCGGACCTACCTGACCATGGGTTATATCTGCGGGACGATGTTTCTCCTGTTGGCGTTCTTCATCACCTACCAGGTGATCGCCCGGAAGCTGGGATGGATCATGGCCCCCGGCATGGACCTGATGAGCGGTTACACGCTGGCGATGGCCTCTACTTGGGCGTTCTCCTACGCCCTTCGGACCGGTTCCCACGTGCGCATCGACGTCCTGCTGCCGTTCATGTCCCCCCGGGTCAGGTGGTCGGCGGACTGGCTAGCCCTTTTCTCCATCGCCTTCTTTGCCGGCATCACCTGCTGGAAGACCTGGGTCATGGTATTAAAGTCCTACGATATCGGCGCCGTAACCAACACCTATCCGCTTACCCCCCTCTGGATACCCCAGACCGTGGTCGCCGTCGGTTTCAGCATGCTGGCGTTGACCGCGATCCACATGATGGTCCACATGATCGCCGAAGCAACGCTGCCCGTTTTCCACAAGTGGCAGGGCGGAACAGAAAGCTACCGTGAGGTCTCCGCCAATTCAATCTTGACCGAAGAGGTTGCATCCGGAGTATAGCCGGAAAGCCCTTGCTGGCAACTCGATCAGAACAATTAGTCCCCTTCCGGCGTCGGATACGGCGCCCATAGATTTGGAGGACCGACAAAGATGGCCATAACCTCAGCGTTCGTAATGATGGGCGGATTTTTCCTGATCGGCTTGTATGTAGCCGGCGCTTTGGGTGTATTGTCACTGGTCTTGATGTACTTCTTCTCGGATGCTCCCCTGTGGAACATCATGGGGAACAAGGCCTGGGAGACCAACACTAACTTCATCTTGATCGCCGTCCCGCTCTTCCTTCTGATGGGAGAGTTGATGCTGCGCAGCGGCATGGGCGAGCGGATGTACAGCGCGGTTTCCCGCTGGATATCGTTCCTACCGGGAGGGCTGATTCACACCAACATCGCCTCCTGCGCCATCTTCGCGGCCTGCTCCGGCTCCAGCGTCGCCACCTCAGCCACCATCAGCCGGGTGTCCCTGCCCACGTTCCGCACCCGGGGATACAGCGAGCGTTTGGTGATCGGGTCGCTTGCGGCCGGCGGCACCCTTGGCATCTTGATTCCACCCAGCATCGGACTGATTGTCTACGGCGTGCTGGTTGAGGAGTCGATCGGGCGCTTGTATCTGGCCGGGTTCATCCCTGGGTTCATGTTGGCCGGCATGATGATGGCCATGATCATCGGCGCATCGATCATGTTCCCCAGCATCGCCCCGAAAGAGCCGGGCACGAGTTGGCGGCTGAAGTTTATCGGCCTAATATCCATGATCCCCATCGCCGTCATAATTCTGGTGGTGCTGGGCTCGATCTACCTGGGCTGGGCGACCCCCACTGAAGCGGCGGCGTTCGGTGTTACCGGGGCGATGATTCTGGCCTTAATCAACAACTCAGGCCCGCCAATCACGGCCTGGCTGCTCAAGAAGCTGAACAATTCCGGTTCCCAGACGGGCCTCGTCGCCACCTTGCAAGAGAGGTACCCAATCATCGACGGACAGATGCGCGAGTCTATGACCATCAACTGGGACATGATTAAAGACTCGATCCTTTCCACGGTCAGGACTTCGTCGATGATCATGCTCATTGTCATCGCGGCGTTCACCCTGAGCTTTGCCTTCGCCCGGCTGGGGATATCTCACGACATCTCCACCTGGATCATCGACATGGACCTCAGCTCGACCCAGCTTGTGATCGTACTGGTAATCTTCTACCTGCTGCTCGGGACCTTCATGGAGAGCTTCGCCATGCTGGTGACCACGGTGCCCATTTTGGCGCCGGCCCTGGTGGCCACCGGGGTGGACCTGGTGTGGTTCGGTATCATCATGGTCCTCTTGGTGGAGGCCGCGCTCATCAGCCCTCCTGAGGGCATCAACCTGTACGTGCTCCACGGAGTGCGCCGGGATGTTCAGGCGGAGATGGAAGAGGCTTCCGGTCTGCAGGAGCAGGCGGGAACCATCACGGATGTTTACATCGGAGTGCTGCCCTTCATGGCGGTGATGGCGATGATGATTATCCTGTTGATCATCTTCCCAGAGATCGCCCTTTGGCTCCCGGACCAGGTCAAGGGCTCCCGGTAGACCCACCGGCTTCCCGGCCACCGCAAACAGGAAAAGGCCCATCCTTCAGCCGAAGGATGGGCCTTTTCTATTGGCTTTGAGTAGCGGTTAGCCGAGCTTGATCACATGACCGACCGGACCACGCCGCCATCCACCAAGATGGTTGCGCCGGTGGTGTAACTATTCTTCTCCGAGGACAGAAAGGCCACCAGGTCGGCCAACTCCTCGGGGCGTCCCAAACGCCCCACGGGAATGGTGGCGGAGTGGGCGTGCAGCAGGTCTTCAACGTTGGCGCCAGTGTCCGCCGAACGGGTCTCGAAGATGTGCATCATCCGGTCGGTTAACAGATATCCTGGCGCCACATTGTTCACCAGGATGTTATCCCGGCCAACCTCGTCGGACAGGCTCTTGGCGAATGCCACGGCGCCCATCCGTGTCACTCCCGACGTAACCAGGTTGTCGATAGGCTGAAACACCGAACTGGCCAGGACGTTGACTATACGCCCCCAGCCGCCGGCCTTCATGTGCGGAACAGCCTCCCGGCTCATTCGGATGAAGAACATGAGGGCCATGTCCACCGACTGGGTCCAGACCGCTTCGGTGGTGTCGACGGCCCGGCCCGCGGGCGGCCCACCGGAGTTATTTACCAAAACGTCGATGCGGCCGAAGTGGTCAACCGTCCTCTGCACCAACCTCTGGATATCCGCCAATTGGGATAGGTCGCCGGCCACGCTCAGCACGTCGACACCCGTCGCGGCCCGAATCTCCCCTGCGGCTTGGTCCAACTCGCGGGCGTTGCGGCTGCAGACCACCAGGTTCGCGCCCTCCTGGGCCAGCGAGTCGGCGCAAGCGCGCCCCAGCCCCTTGCTGCCGCCGCCAACTATGGCCACCCGGCCCTTCAGTCCCAGGTCCATCCGTTTCCTCCAAGCCTGCGTGTTTCTAGTGCCAACATGCTACCAATCGGCTATTCCAGTGGCAACCGGCCTGCGACCCGGTCTTCTATTGACACCCATAGAAGCCTGACATATGCTGGCCCAAGCCTCAGAATCGGCGCATGCAGGCCCTTCGGCCCGCGCCGAAAATGGGGTGTTTAACCCCTCCCATTCCTCAATCAGCCGCATGGTGAAATCTTGAGCAACGTAGACCGCATACTGGAAGGCGCCCTGGATATCCACGTGCATTTCGGCCCCGACCCCAGGGTTGAGCGCCGGGCCGGCGCGGTGGAGATCGCCCTACAGGCCCGGGACATGGGGATGCAGGGGGTGGTCCTAAAGAGCCACGAATACCCCACCCATCCGGTGGCGGCCACCACCAGCGACCTGGTGCCGGACGTTACGGTCCTGGGCGGCATCGCCCTGGATCATGAGGTTGGCGGGCTCAATCCCAGCGCGGTGGAAGCCACGGCCAACATGGGCGGCCGGATCGTCTGGATGCCAACCTACTCGGCCAAAGCGGACCGGGAAGCCAAGGGGCTGGATGGCGGCATCTCCCTGCTGGACGACTCGGGAAAGCTGGTGCCCGAGGTCTACTCCATCCTGAAAACCATCAAATCCCACGACATGGTCCTGGCGACCGGGCACATATCCACGGCCGAGAGCATGGCTCTAGTGGCGGAAGCCCGCAACATGGACATTCAGCGGGTGGTGGTCACGCACGGCACCACGATGGCATTCTGGACCGGCATGACAGTTGAGGACATGAAAGCCCTGGCCGGAATGGGGGCGTACATCGAACATTGCCTGCACGTTGTGATGCCGACCACTCACCGGTTGGACCCCAAGGACCTGGCCAAGACCATCTTGGCCATCGGCCCGGAGAAGTGCATCCTCAGCACCGACTTTGGCCAGGACTTTCACCCCATGCCCGCGGAAGGGATGCGGATGGGTATCGCCACCATGCTCCGCTCGGGCCTGGAGGAAGTGGAAGTGGGCATGCTGGTGAAGGACAACCCTTCCCGGCTGATGGGAACCTAAACGGAACCCGGTCCTCGAGCAGGCTAGTCTGCCGGGTCCAGGCGAAACCTGAGCCACAGCACCGGACGACCGGCATCGGCATCGACCTTGGCCCAGTCGGCAATGCGGTGGCCGACCACCCAGGCGATACCCTTTTCGGTCTCCAGCAAGGGCACTTTTCCCCGCCAGGGCCGTGGCACCCGCAGGTCGGTGAACAGGTCCTGCAATTTCTTCTGCCCCGTCATCCCCAATGGCTGGATACGGTCACCGGGACACCACGTCCGCACCGTTGCCCCATCCCCCAGCGCCCTTCGGTCCAAGCGGGCCGTCCACTCGTCCCATACTCCCGTTGCCCAAGCAGGCTCAACGCCAGCCATGCCGAGCTGCATCCTCAGACTCCAAGGTCCGGCCGAAACCGCAATCGCAGCGCCGGGCGTAGCGGGCAGCTTGATCTGGTATTCGCCGTCAAACTCGGGGTAAGGGCAGTCCGCCTCCTGCTGGCGGGTAAGGGTCAGGTTCGAGTAGTCCTGCCGGAGGACCACCCCTCCGGGCAACTCCAGTCTCCGGCCCCCGCGCCCGCCCTGGGCCAGTTCTTCCATCGCCACCAAATGGCTCTCTCGAAGCCGGGTGGCGTCGCCGGTAACCAGAATGTAGCCACGCCGCAGGGCCAGCCTTTGCAGCGCCGGGTGTATGGCCGCCAACTCCGGCCTGGCAAAGCAGACCTCGTTAACCGGTTGGGAGCTGTCGGCCGGCGTGGTCTCAGCCAAGCCCGGCCACACCCGGTCCAGTTCCCGCTCCACGAAGTCAAGTTGGTCAGCGGCGGTTCGAGAAAGGCGCACCAGGGCGTTGCGCACCTGCGGGTTATAGTCCTGGGCCAGGCGGGGCATAAGGTCCTGGCGCACCCGGTTGCGGGTGAACCGCCACATATAATTCCCGCTGTCGGTCCGGTACGGACGGTCAATCTCGCGGCAGTAGTCGCCGGTCCGGGCTTTGGTGACATCCAACAGGGGCCGGAACAACTGCAGCCCATCCGAACCGGCGGGCCAGGGCCACTTGGAAACCTCGGCCATGCCCCGGAGACCGTGCAGACCGGCGCCCCGGAGCACATGGAGCAGCACCGTCTCGGCGAGGTCGTCTGAGGTATGACCCACTGTCACCGCCCGCGCCCCGGCTGCCTTGGCGACCCGGGCCAAGAAGGCGTACCGCATCTCCCGGGCGCCCTGCTCGAATGACGAGATGCCCCGCTCTCTCTGATACTCGTGGGGGTCTTCTTTAACCACGGTCACCGGCAGGCCCAGCTCCCCGGCGATCTGGGCCACGAAAGCCGCGTCGTCCTCGGCCTCCTGGCCCCTAAAGTTGTGGTTCAGGTGGGCGACGTGCAGCGACAGGCCGTGGGCTTCTTTCAGGCGGTCCAGGGCGTAGAGCAGGGCGGAGGAATCGGGGCCGCCAGACGCGCCGACGACGAGAGTGGCGCCGGAGTTGGAGTAGCCGGCCCGCTGTAGCGCAGACGCCACCTGTCGTTCTAGATCGGCGGCGTTGGCCAAGATTGGTATCCGGTTACCGGTTTTCAGGGGACAGGTGGCTGGTGGAGTTATAGGAGATGAGCCGGCGGCCCCGGTCGTCGCTGTCAAACTTGCAGACCGATGCCAGGTCCAATGACATGCGGTGGAAGTTCGCCAGGGGCACCCCCAGCAGCTTACCAACGATGCAGCGGATGGCGAAATTGTGGGAGATAACCACGACTGAATCTTCGCCGGCGTGTTTCTGCTCGATACCGAGGATCGCCTGCCAGGTCCGTTCGCGAAGTTGGACCAGCGACTCGCCGTTGGGCAAGAGCACGGTCTCCGGATGCGAGCGCCATTCCGAGATGAACTCGGGCCAGCCAACCCGCATCTCATCTCCGGTCACCCCTTCCAGGTCACCCAGGGAGAGCTCTTTCAGGCCGGGCTCCTGGTGGATGGTCACCGGAGTCACCGCCGCCAACTCTTCGGCGACCTTTACGGTCCTCTGCAGCGGACTCGTGTAGATGGCGTTCATGCCCCAGCCGGCGGCGGCCTGGGCCGTCTCTTTGGCCTGGGACAGACCACGCTCGTTAAGCTCGATGTCCTCGTGACCCTGGAAACGGCCCAGCTTGTTCCATTCAGTCTCGCCGTGACGCACCAGAAAGAACCTCATCGATTTGAACCCGGATCCGGGCGGGGGCCAGGCTCGATCCGGCCTAAGTCGGCCCCATGATTTATCCGACGCACTTCCACTTCTTCGATCCTGACCCCTTCCATAACCTTGATGGTTATGCGCAGGCCTCCGAATTCCATGACATCCCCAACCTCGGGGATGCTGCCCAGGCGGTCCAGGATATATCCGGCCAACGTCTGGTAATCACCTTCCGGGATTCCCAGTTCCAATTCTTCGTTGATATCAGAGATTGCCAGACCCGCGTCCATGCGGAACCGCCCGCGGCCCAAGGCGGTAACCGCTTCTTCAGGAGCTGAGCCTTCATCGCCCATCTGGCCGACGATCACAGCCATCATCTCTTTCATGGTCGCCAAGCCGGCGATGCCGCCGAACTCGTCCACGGTGAGCACCATGCTATGCCCGCCCTCTCGCATCTCGTTGAAGGTCTCGCTGACACTCTTGGTCTCGGGGACGAAGAAGGCCGGCCTGATCTGGTCGGTGGCCGCCACTCCAGAATCTCCGCCGGATTCCCGTTGCAGGTCGCGCACTCCGGCCAGAACGTCCTTCACCGAAAGAACCCCCACCACGTTCTCCATCGACCCTTCATACACGGGGAACCGGGTGTGGGTGTTCTCGGAATAGATGGACAGGAACTCGTCCAGATTTGAGCCATTCTCGATCCAGATTATCTCCGGCCGGGGCGTCATGATCTCCCGCATCTGTCGGTCGCCGAATCGGAATACTTTCTCCAGCAGAGCGGCTTCACCAGCCTCCACCGTTCCGGTCTGGGCGCCGGCGGCAATCATGGTGCGAATCTCTTCCTCACCCATCAGGGGCGTCGACACGGTGATGCCGAGCACCCGGTTGCTCAGGGTGCTGAAGAGTTGGAGCAGCGTCACCAGGGGTGAAAGGGCTAGCTCGAACAGCCGGATGGGCCGGGACACCGCGAACGCGACGCGCTCGGAACGCCGCCAGGCTACGTTCTTGGGCAACGTTTCGCCGAACAGTAGCAGGAACGTGGTCACGCCGGCGGTGGCGATCAGTACGGACAAGCTCTCGTTGGCAAACAGGTTCAGGGCCAAGACGGTGGCCAGGGCGGCGGCGGCGGTGTTAACCAGATTGTTGCCCAGCAGCACTGTCGCCAGGAAACGCTCGGGACGCTGGATGATGTGGGAGACGCGGTCCGCGCCTGGCCGTCCGCTACGGACCAGGTGCATGAGACGCGCCCGTGGGAGAGCGATAAACGCGGTCTCAGACGCAGAGAAGAATCCGGATAAGGCTAGACTAACTATTAATAATGCTATACGCCATGTATCACCGGCTTCCATTATCGGAGGCCACCTCCATAGACCTCGAAAAGTTGCCGCTTGGCAATATCGGGTCTGTTCACGATGATAGCATCGGTCGTAAATTAGTGTAAAGTTGAACGCAGACCGGCATATCAACCACAGCCATAGATACTCACCAACGAACAATGACGACAAAGATACTTGGCATAGAAACATCTTGCGACGAAACGGCGGCGGGGGTTGTTGAAGACGGGCACAATCTTCTATCAAACGTCATCTCATCTCAGACCGACCTGCATGCGGCCACCGGCGGCGTGGTGCCCGAGGTTGCGTCACGGCAGCATATACACGACCTGGTCCCCGTGTTGGAGCAGGCCGCCGCCGATTCCGGCTACGGGCTGGAAGATATGGACGCCATCGCCGTAACCTACGGGCCGGGACTGGCCGGGTCTTTAATCACGGGACTGAACGCCGCCAAGGCCATCTCCTACTCCCTGGGGATACCTTTGATCGGCGTGAACCACCTTGAGGGACACATCTACGCTTCTTGGTTGGCCCACTCGGACCTGGCCGACGACCCCGGCTTTCCGCTCGCCTGCCTGGTGGCGTCGGGAGGCCACACCGACCTGCTACTGATGGAAGGGCACGGCCGGTACAAGCTGGTGGGCCGTTCCCGCGACGACGCGGCCGGCGAAGCCTTCGACAAGGCGGCCCGTATCCTGGGGCTGGGCTTCCCTGGCGGCCCGGAGATACAGCGGGTATCCCAAGGGGCCACCGGCGAAGAGAGGCTGCCCCGCGCTTGGATGAAAGACACTTTGGATTTCAGCTTCAGCGGACTGAAGACCGCCCTGCTGCACATGGCCCAGGACCGTGGCGTCTACCCGTCTCCGCAAGAAGGGACGGACGCGGCGCGGCTGGTGCGCGAGATGGCGGCGGCGTTCCAGGAGTCTGTGGTCGACGTCATATCGTCCAAGTTGATCAGCATGGCGTCCGACTACAAGGTCAAGGGATTGGTGTTGGGCGGCGGCGTGACGGCCAATTCCCGTCTGCGTGAGGAGATCGTCAGGCGTTCACCTCTGCCGGTGGTCATACCTCCGCCGGTCCTCTGCACCGACAACGGAGCCATGATCGCGGCCTGCGGCTACTTCCAATTCAAACGGGGTGAAGAGACGGCTCTGGACATAGATGTGGACCCCGGACTGCCCCTGGGTTAGGGCCATCATCAGCCGCGCGGGGAGTGAGATGCAGTTATCCTACGATTCTCTGCCGGGCGGCGAAGGTTGAGTTCACAACCTCAAATATCTGCTCTTCCGCGGTAGCCCCTTTGAAGGGAAACGTAACTCTCACGCCGTCTCCCTGGAACGTCACTTCGCCGTCGGGTTTGCCGAAGTAGAACTGGGCCATGATGCCGACCCCCGACAGAATTGCCAGAAATACCAGGAAGGCCGACAGGTCCATGCGGATCACGGGAACAGTCGGACCGTCTATCCGGCCCGTCAGCCAGTACGCCAACAGCACGTACAAGAAGACGCCGGCGACAACCATCAGGCCGCCTTGGATCAACGAACCCTTGCTGCGCCGGGCCGAATTCACCGCCACGGCCTTGACCTCGTTCAGCGGCATCACGACGACTTCTCTGTTGCCGTCTTTCTGGCCGAAAGCGATGACCCTCTGGTTGGTCAGCACCAGCATCCGGCCCTGGTCTTCGGGCTGCGGAACCAGTCCTCTTTCGTGACTGAACGTATGGGACACCGACTCTCCGGGGAGCAGGCTCACCATCCGGATCTTTGCACCGGTGCCGGGCGTTGCCACGCCGCTGGGCGGGCTGGCTTCGGGTTGCCGCGGAACTGGGGATGGGGTGGGGGGCGGCGCAGGTGAGGGTGTTAAGCCCTGATGCAGGCCTTTGGTCAACTGCTGCCAAAGAGGTTGATACTGGCCCTGTGAGAGTCCCACGGTGGCGCCCGTTCGCGTCACCGGCCGTCTTTTCCCTGGGTTACTAAATTGTTTGGGCCGCCGTCTGACCGGCGGGTCCGTTGGCAGATTACGGTACAAAAACGACTCCTTCCAAAGGCCATATTATCATAGGGAAGAGGCTAACTCACACCTGCGGCAAGGCCCTGATTCGGACAGCGGCAGAGCCCTGCGCTTGCGCAGTTGACGGCGTTGCCCGGTGATTCGCCAGACTAGGCACGATGTATTGACACCGGCTGGCGGGCTTTGTTAATCTTTATTATCAAAGGCTGAGATGGAGACGAGTAGGCAGGGGTAGGCGCCTAGCGAGCCTGGTATGGTGAAAGCAGGCGCGCCGAAGCTGACTGAAAATCCCTCCGGAGCCGCCAGTCGAAAACCCTCTGAAGATGAAAGAGGGCCAGTAGACCGAGCCGGGGTTCGTTCCCCCGTTAAGAAAGACGGGACATGTTGGTGTCCTGCTAGAGAGGTCCCGGTAAAACGGGATTATTAGGGTGGTACCGCGGGAACGTAATGTCCCGTCCCTATGTTGGGATGGGGCTTTTTTATTGCCCAAAAGCGGCTCTCCGGTCCTTTCTCTGCAGGAGGAATTCTTGCTAGTGAAAGTTTTGCCAGTTATGGAGGCTGCCATGCAAATGAAAGGCTCTGAGATCCTCTGCGAAAGCCTGCTCCGGGAAAGTGTCGAGGTTATCTTCGGCTATCCCGGCGGGGCGATCCTCCCCTTCTACGACGCGCTCTGGTCATACCCCCAGCTGCGCCACATCTTGGTGCGCCATGAGCAAGCCTCTGCCCACGCCGCCGACGGCTACTCCAGGGTCACCGGCAAGGTCGGCGTTTGCGTGGCCACCTCCGGACCCGGCGCCACCAACCTGGTCACGGGAATCATGGGCGCCAAGGCCGACTCCGTGCCCATGGTCGCCATCACCGGCCAGGTCGCCCGGGCTTCCCTGGGTACCGAAGCCTTCCAAGAGTGCGATATCTGCGCCATCGCCGCCCCCACCACCAAACAGGTGTTCATGGTTATGTCCGCCGCCGACCTGGCGGACACGGTGAGAGAGGCATTCCACGTCGCCCAAGAGGGCCGGCCAGGCCCGGTGTTGATCGATATTCCCCGGGACGTCCAGCTAGAACTCGCCGAAGCCAATTTCCCCGAAGTGACCCCCATCACCGCGCCCGCTGTTTCCGATGAGGCTTTGGAGCGCCTGAAAGAGGCGGCCCGCCTGATCAACGAAGCCGAGCGCCCGCTCATCATCGCCGGCCACGGCGTGATGACCTCCGGCGGATCCAAAGAACTTCTGGAACTGGCCGAGCGGTCCGGCATACCGGTCATAAACACCCTGTTGGGACTGGGCAGTTTCCCCGCCGGCCACCCCCTGAGCATGGGCATGCTGGGGATGCATGGCATGTACTGGGCCAACATTTCGGTGGACCAGGCCGACCTGCTGATCGGGGTGGGCATGCGCTTCGACGACCGGGTTACCGGCAAGGTCGACACCTTCGCCCCACACGCCAGGATCATCCACATGGATATCGACGCCTCCCAGATCGGGCGCAATGTTCCGGTGGAGGTCCCGGTGGTCGGCGACGCCAAGGCCCTACTACAGAAGTTGACGCCCATGGTGACCAACGTTCCCAGGCCCGACTGGATGCAGTACATCCAGAACTTAAAGCAGGACCACCCGTCGCTGACCATCCCGCCCAGCGATAAGCTCCAGCCCCAGCAGGTGATCCGTGCTCTGGATACCATCTTGCAAGACGACCCGGAGACCACGGTGGTCACCGGAGTGGGCCAGCACCAGATGTGGGCCGCCCAATTCCTGTCGTTCAAACACGCCAACACTTTCGTGTCGTCCGGCGGGCTTGGGGCCATGGGGTTCGAGCTGCCAGCCGCCGTGGGCGCCCAGGTTGGCAAGCCGGGCGCGCCGGTATGGGCGGTCGCCGGAGACGGAGGCTTTCAGATGACGCTTCAAGAACTGGTCACACTGTCGGAGGAGAAGCTGCCGGTGAAGATCGCCTTGATCAACAACGGCTACCTGGGCATGGTGAAACAGTGGCAGGAGATGTACTTCGACAACCACTTGAAGGCGGTGCCGGTGAACGGCCCCGACTTCATCAAGCTGGCCGACGCCTATGGCATAGCATCCCTCCGGGTCACGGAGCATGAGGATGTGCTGCCTGCGCTGCGAAAGGCCCAGGCCCACGACGGCCCGTTCCTGATCGAGTTCGTGGTAGACTCAGACACCAACGTTTATCCCATGGTCCCGCCGGGCGGCTCTCTAGCCGACACGCTGGAGGACCCGGCCATGAGCAACCACAAAGGGATCTAGCGGGGGACCCAACGGAAAAATAACTGAACAACCCCCGGCCAAATTTATCTAACGATGGCCGGGGCGTATTTACGGGAGTCCACGTGGAAAAGCTATCTATTCAGGACGCTTCCCGCCGGCTGAATATATCCCAACGCGATGTGCGGGAATACATCCGGAAGGGCGAACTCAAGGCTGAACGCGACCCAGACTCGGAGCATGGCCGCTGGCTGGTGATCATGCCCGAGGAAGGCTGGCAAGACCATTTCAAGGCCTACCTGGATGAGTTGGACGCCAGCATCACCCGGTGGTGGTGGGTCAACGAGCATAAGACCGGGTCGGTCCATTATCTCGAGAGGACCGGCATCGAAAACGTCGAGCCCGATTACCTCTGTGGGCTATCCTCCGAGAACCTCTGGCCGTCTGCCGGCCATTCCCGGAACGACCGCTGCCTGGAATGCCTGATGCGGGCCACGGAACAGGGACTGCCTCTGTTCGAGGAAGACCTCACAGACTAGGGTTTATCCGGGGCCTATCAATGGTCGGTGCCGGCTGGAACGCCTAGCCCCCACCGCCGGGGCCGCCTGCGCCGATGCCCGGCTCGGTCATGCCGGCAGGGTCGAGAAGCTTGTCCAACTCGGCGTCGGACAATTCTGTCTTCTCCTTGGCCATCTCTCTGATGGTCGTACCTTTGGCCGAAGCCTCTTTGGCGATGGAGGCCGCGGCGTCGTAGCCGATGGCCGGCGCCAGGGCCGTCCCCAGCATCAGCCCCTTCTCAACCATGTCCGGCCCTACACTGGTGGCCGTGATCCCCTTGACGCACTGGTCGGCAAAGTTATGGGCCGACGCCGCCAGAAGGGAGATTGACTGCAGGATGTTGTAGGCCGCCACGGGCATCATGGTGTTCAACTCGAAGTAACCGCCCTGACCCGCCAGGGCCACCGAGGCGTCGTTGCCGATCACCTGGGCCACCACCTGAATCACCGACTCAGAGATCACCGGGTTGATCTTGCCCGGCATGATGGAACTGCCCGGCTGCACCTCCGGCAGGGATATCTCGCCCAGGCCCGCCCGGGGTCCGGAGGCGATGAACCGGATGTCGTTAGCGATCTTGTGCATGCTGATGGCGATGGTCTTCAACGCGCCGCTGGCCTCGACCAACGCATCCAAAGATGACTGGGCCTGGAAGTGGTTGGCCGTCTCTTTGATCACGATCCCCGAAGCCTGGGAGATCGTTAGGCAGGTCCGGCCGGAGAACTCCTCGTGGGTGTTCACTCCGGTGCCCACGGCGGTGCCGCCCAGAGCGACCTCAGCCAAGGCTTCTTGAGCGCGGTGCAGGCGCTGGATGCTGTACTCGGCCTGCCCGGCATAGCCCCGGAACTCCTGCCCCAGCCGAACTGGAGTGGCGTCCTGCAGGTGGGTGCGTCCCGTTTTGACGATGGGCCAGAACTCGTCGGATTTCTTGGTCAGTTCCTCGGCAAGAAATTCCAGCGAAGGAATCAGGTCTTCTTTGATGGACAGCAGCGCCGCCACGTGGATGGCCGTGGGTATCACGTCGTTGGACGACTGGCCCATGTTGACGTGGTCGTTGGGATGGACGAGCCTTGAGCCCAGGTCTCCGCCCAGGATCTGGCTGGCGCGGTTGGCGATGACCTCGTTGGCGTTGGTGTTGGTGGAGGTGCCGGAGCCGGTCTGGAATATGTCCAGGACGAAGTGCTCATCCAGCGTGCCGTCGATGACCTCTTGGGCCGCGGCGACGATGGCGTTGCCCGCCTTCTCCTCCAACAGGCCCAGCGACATATTGGTCTTGGCCGCCGACTGTTTAACCAGGCCCAGCGCCCGGATGAAGGCCCGGGGAAAGACCAGGCCGCTGATGGGAAAGTTCAAAACCGCCCGCATGGTTGACGCGCCGTACAGGGCGTCGGCTGGGACTTCCATCTCACCCATGGAGTCCCGTTCAATTCTCACTTTGGGGCGCGTGGACATGGCGGTACCGTCCTAAATCAAATCTCATGTTGGGCCAAAGCCCAAACCCACATGATTCTAGCGGCTGCAGGTCGACTTGGGTAGTGGGCGGTATCAGACACAAGGTTTCTGGGCCGCACGCCTCCCCGGGAGCGGCTCGATATTTTATGATTGCTGACTGTAATATATCCAGATGATTCGACGGATCGGGCGCAGACTGATAATCGCTTTCCTGGTGACGCTTGCCGTCGCCTGCGGCGCAGCGTCACCGGGCCCGTCCGAGGTTGTTCTGGCACAACCAACCGATACACCGGTCACAACCCCCGCAGAGAGGGCGCCGACGCCCACTCTAGTGGCTACCGAAAACCCCGCGGCTTCACCGACCCGGCCGCCGGCGCGCTCTTCCACAATCGCTCCTCGGCCCGCCAGCCAGCAGGCAGCTTCGGAGCCCCTGCTGGATTGCACTCCGCATTCCCTACCTCAGCGCACCCAGCGGTCGTTGGCCGTGGACCCGAATGACGATGACAAGATCTATATCGGCGTCGAGCAAGAGGGCTTCTTCAAAACGCATGACGGTGGAAAAACGTGGCAAAGGGCCGTAACCGGCATCAAAGCCTGGGACAGGACTGACGGGACGGGCCTCTGCTATGAGGAGTTTTACTCGACAATCATCGACCCCGATGACCCGGACCACATCTGCATCGCCATGGCCGGGGGTCCGGGCACGGTCAGCGTCACAAACACCAGCGCCGGAAACAACGGAGTGTACTGCTCGGTGGATGGAGCGGAGTCGTGGACTCAGAGAGTGAGCCCCCACATGAATACAGCGGTATATTCCATCTCCGCTGACCCGGAAGATTTCGACGTTATGTACGCCGGAGTGAACGGCGGTTCCTGCTCCAACCTGCCACCTGTGTGCGACCCCGACACCTATTTCAACTCGGTGGGGTCGGTGTACCAGACCAAGGACGGGGGTCTGACTTGGTCGGAACTCAACACATTGGCGGCGCGAGACGTTAGGGTAATCTCGGTGCGCGTTCACCCATTGGACCCCCATCTGATAGTGGCGGCGACCTTTTCCAAGGTCACGGTTCAAGGGGGAAACGCCGGCAATTTTGAAGGATCAACCCAATTGGGACTCATCCGGTCCCAGGACGGCGGGAAGACCTGGAGTAGTTCGGTGAACGGAATGAACGATTCTCCACGGGAACAGGCCCTTCTCGGCCTTGAGATATCACCTCGTAACCGGTCCCGACTGTACGTCACCGCCTCAAGCAACACATCGTATTGGTCATCGGACTCAGGGGAGACTTTCCACCCGTCCCGCAGGATGACGGCCTTCGTCTTTGATCCGTTCGATAGCGCAGGCCTGCACATGCTGGGCAGCAATGGGGAATCGATACAGGAAAGCACCGACGGCGGTGAGACCTGGGGTATGATCTCCGCCACGCCTGGGTTTGTTTCCTTTCAGAGCGGGGTTCCAACCGCTCTGGTATGGAGCGGCAACGACCCTGACAAGGTATTCTTGTCCGGCCCGTACGCCACGCTTTATGTGTCGCCAGACGGTGGCGTCACCTGGTCGCAGTTGCTCTCCGCCGAGCGGCTACCCAAGTAACCTCTCCGCCATTATAGAAAAGAGAAAGGCGGCGGCGCAGCCGTATTCCAGCCACGCCACCGCCTGAGTAAACACTGGATGGCCAGCACAACACGGCTGCCGTCTACTTGCCCTCTTTGATCCAGTCGGCAACGCGCTCGGCGATCATGATGGTGGTGGCGTTGGTGTTGGCCCGGATCACGTCGGGCATGACCGAGGCGTCAATCACGCGCAGTCCCTCCAGGCCATGGACCCTGGCGTACTGGCTGACCACGGCCATGGGGTCGGAGCTCGGCCCCATCTTGCAGGTGCCAGAGACGTGGTGCTGGGTGTAGCAGTTGGTCATGATCCAGCGGTCCAGTAGAGCATCCTCGGCCAACTCTTCCTTGGTGGGGTTGATCTGTTCCACCACATGGGCGGCGAAGGCCGGATGCTCGGCGACCTTCGCCGCCATGCGCATCGCCCCGCGCATCCGCTCCCGGTCGTAGTCGGCCGAGAACAGGTCATAGTTCAAGTAGGGCTGGTCGTGGGGGTCGGTCGTGTTCAGGGTAAGCTCACCGGCCGACGTGGCGTTCTGGAGGCCCACACTCAGTCCAAAGTGGAACGTGTCGCCCTCGTAGGACACGCTGGCCGGGCGGTGCTCGCTGCTCATCAAAGTGGGCGTCATCTGGAAATCGCCCCGGGTCGGCGACCCCGGCAGACTGAACCGCAGGCCAACCTGGAGGCTGGGAGTGTCGATGTCGGGCGGGTCTCCCTCGCCCTTGAACAGCATGTAGGCCGCCGGATGGTCGCGCAGATTCTTGCCCACGCCGGGCAGGTCATGGACCACGTTGATGCCCATCCGCTCCAGTTCCTTGGCCGGGCCCACCCCGGACAGCAGCAGCGCCTGGGGCGAGCCGATGGCCCCGCCAGACAAGATGATCTCGCTGCCTTCCACGTTGAACACCTCGCCGCCGCTCTCAGCCTCGACGCCCACGGCCCGCTTGCCCTCGAACAGGACTTTGCGGATGGCAACCCCGCCGCGCACGGTTATGTTAAGTCGGTGCCGGGCCAGGTTCAGGTAGGTCAGGGCGGTGCTCATGCGGACACCGTCGATATTGTTCAGGGGACGGGCCGCCACGCCGGTGGAGTCGGGGTTGTTCTGGTCGGGGTCTTCGGGGAAGCCCACGCCCAGGCAGGCCTGGTAGAACGCCTCGGCGACGGGGATCCAGTCCTCCCGCTTGAAACGGCGCACGGGCAGCGGGCCCTCGTTGCCGTGGAAGTCGTCGCCGGGGAAATCCCAGTCATTCTCCATCTTGCGGAAGTAGGGCAGGATCTTGGTGTAGGCCCATTCATCGTTGCCCCACTCGGCCCACTGGTCGTAGTCCTCGGGCAGGCCCCTGAAGACCACCTGGCCGTTGACGGCGCTGGAGCCGCCGGTGGCCTTGCCCCTGGGGATGATGATCGGTTCCGGTTGGAGCGGCGTGGCCGTGGCGCGGTAGTCCCAGCTATGAGGGCCGTAGGCCGACCGCCAGACGTTGTAGCCCTTCTTAAGGTCTTCGGGCAGGTGCTCGTAGTCGGGATAGTCGGGGCCGGCCTCCAACAGCAGCACCGTCTTGGTTGGGTCTTCAGAGAGCCGGGTGGCCACCACACAGCCGGCCGAGCCGGCCCCAACGATGATGTAGTCGTACTTCATGCCTGTCTCCTCAAAGCGGTTATTCGTGTGACCTGAGATCTTGGTCCAAACGGGGTGTTCTCGAGAAGTTCCCTCGGGAGGTCTTGCAGGGACTCTTCCGGGGAGTAGACCGGCGAATTATACCCTGGCCGGTGGACAAAGGGGACCGGCGGCGCCAACGAATCATCTGACGCTGGCCAAGATCCCTTTCAGGTCGTCCACGCTCTCGATCTTGCGGACGTTTCGGTGGAGGCCGAAATCGGTCATGGCGTCGGCTGCGATCTGGTCGATGTCGTCCTCGGAAACGCCCACCTGACTCAGCCTGACCGGCAGATTCAGGCCGCGGAATAATTCTTCCACGGAATCTGCCGCGGCGGCGGCGGACTCGCGGTCGTCCAGTCGGTTATCAACCACTCCCATGGCGGCGGCGAAGCGGGCCTGCCCGGCGGCGTTGGCCTCGGCATTAAAACGCATACCGGGGGCGGTCAGGATGGAGTAGGCGTCGCCGTGGCCGCATTCGGGGTAGCGAGTGTCCAGCGAGTGGGCCAGGGCGGTCACCACCCCGAGTGCGCTGCCCCCGGCCCCGGCGTCGGTGGCCCGGTTGTACAGGAAGGCCGCGGCGCACAGGTTGATGCGCACCGCCGGGTTATCGGGCTGGGACTCCACCAGCGGCAGGTTCTCGGTCATGAAACGCAGCGCCTCCAGCAGGTCGCTCTCCGCCAGCGGGTTGAGGCCAGTGCGCTGCAGGGCGGCGGCGATGCCGGTGAAGCAGGACGCGGTGGCGTTCAGACAGAGCCAGGGTGATGCCGTGAGCAGCGCTTGGTCGTCCCAGATGACCGCTTGAGGCCGGGTCTTGGGGTCGAACAACTCTAGCCGGTGGCCCGACTCTGGGTCGATTAGCGCGGTCCCGGCACGGGTGACGGCGGTGGTCGCAGTTGTCAGGACGATGAAGTTGGGAATCTTGGGGGCCATCAGGCGGGGACTAACCGGCGGCTTGCCCGCGGGATATTGGGTGCACAGTTCCTGGGCGGTCCCCTTCTCGGCCAGCAGGATTGTGATGCCCCGGGCGGTGACCACGGCGCTGCCGCCGCCGACCGCCACGATGCCGTCCGCGTCGACCTCCCTGGCCGCCGCGACACCCGCCAACACCGATGTCAGTGGCGAACCGGTCTTTCCTCCGCTGAACACACCGGCGAACCGCTCTACCAGGGCTTCCCGCACCCGTTCCACCAGGTCGGTATTGTTGGCGATGGACTGCCCGCAGACAACCAGCACCCGCTGTGCTCTCGTCCGATCGACCTCTTCGGTCAGCTTGCTGATGGCGTTCGGTCCGGCATGGACCCGCACGGGATAGCCGACGAAACGGAAGGGATCGGTGGTCACGGCAATCATTCTCCTGGGCTTGGCTGGGGCAGTGACTAATGGTGCCACCCACGTCAATATTTGGCAACCGGCGTATCCGGCCCCATTGTTGACAGTTAATCCCGGTGGGCTATCATGTGCAGAATCACCGGTATGCGGAGTCTGACCATGGCGCGGATGGCTGGCAATTCGGATCCCACCCCAGGGCGTAATCCGGCGTTCTTGTTGCAGCCTCCGGTGGTAGAATCGAGCCAAGTGTAGGACCCAAGACGAGAGTTTCATGCCAGAACTGAGCAAGAAAGATGAGACCCGCATGGTGCGCTACCGGGGCCAGAGCCTGCGGTTGCTGCAAGACGCCATGGACGAGATTCGCGTCGGCCGCTGGCTGCGCTGCGAGGAACTTCTCTGGGGCAGCCTGACGCTGGCGGTGAAGGGCGTGGCCCTGGCCCGGGGGCGGGATCTGGACGGAGCCAAGGCCGTCGAGGAATACGCCATAGAGTTGGGCAACGAGAACCGGGACCGCCGGATCAGAGAGGCTTTCACGAAGCTGGGGACATTCGGCGAGACCGCGGAGAGGGTGAACGAGGCCCGGATCAGGGCCGACCATCTGGTAAACACGCTGGAAGATGTCACCGGGGCGGTCGAGCGGCTCTGGGACATGGCGCCCGGCGGCGACCTGCTCTCCAGGCTGGTCCAGGGCGACTTCGACGCACCGGAAGAAACAGACAATGATCACGGCCTAAGCCTGCTTAACGGCCCAACGCAAGAGGAACTGGACGAACTGGAAGACATGGACGGAGGCCCCCTTGGCCAGGTCTGATCAACGGGCCGGCCAACCGGACGCCGCAACCGATATGGGGCGTCAGCCCACCGTGTCCATCCACACCCAGGGCTGCAAGCTGAACCAGGCCGACAGTCAGGCGCTGGCCCGGCAATTTGAGCAGGCCGGTTTCACCCTGGTGCGTACCCCGGCACGGGCCAACGTGGTGGTGTTGAATTCCTGCACCGTGACCGCGACCTCCGATGCCAAAGCCCGCCAGTACCTGCGACGCGCCCGCCGGACCAACCCCGATGCCTTGGTGGTCGCCACCGGCTGCTACGCCCAGCGGGCCAAGCAAGACCTGGCGGCGATGGATGCCGTATCTTTGGTTCTGGACAACCGCGACAAGCCGCAACTGGTTTCAACGGTGGCCGGCAGGCTGGATGCCGCGCCGGTACGGTCCATGGCAAGCGGTGCTTCGCCCCTGGACCTGTACGCGGGCCGAACCAGGGCCATGGTGAAGATACAGGAGGGCTGCGACCAGGTCTGCGCCTACTGCATCGTGCCCAAGGTCAGAGGCCGGGAGAGGAGCATCCCACCCGAGGAGATAATCGCCCAGATAAATGGGCGGGCCGCGGAAGGCTGCCGGGAGGCGGTATTGACCGGCACCCAACTGGGCACCTACGGGTTCGACCTGCCGGACATTAGCCTGAGGGACCTGGTGGCGCGGATATTGGCCGAGACGACCGTCGACCGGTTGCGGGTGTCTTCCCTCCAAGCCCAGGAGATCACCCCGGAGTTGTTAGACCTGTGGCAGGACCCGCGGCTCTGCCCCCATTTCCACATCCCGCTGCAGAGTGGCAGCGACACCATCCTGCGGGCCATGCGCCGCCGCTACGACACCGCCCGGTTCGCGGAAACGGTGGAGTTGGTGCGGTCTAGGATCCCGGACGCTGGTATCACCACCGATATCATTGCCGGCTTCCCCGGCGAGGGCGTAAGGGAGTTTGCCGAGAGTTACAGTTTCGCCGCGTCCATGGGCTTCAGCGACATGCACGTGTTCCCCTACTCCATCAGGCCGGGAACGTCGGCGGCCCATCTTGGCGGGCAGGTCAACGACGCCCGGAAACAGGAGCGGACCGGTGAGCTGCTGGAACTGGCGGCCGCCGCCGGCCTGGAATTCCGCCGGGCGGCATTGGGCCAGACCAGGCCAGTACTCTGGAAACCCGCCGGCCTAGATAACCGCCCAAAAAGCGCCGACGGGTATTGGACCGGACTCACCGACAATTACCTTAGAGTGCGGGCGCAGTCCGACCAGGACTTGGGCAACGTCATCAAAGACGTGCGGTTAACAGGTCTACCTAAGGAAATGGACCATGGCTTGGTCACAGGCGAAGTCGTCTGATCGACTCCCCCGGACTTCGCGTGGGCTAGTCCAACTGTTCTTCCCTCGTCAGGGCAGTTAGGACATCGGCAGTTGGCTCCCGCAGCCGGCAGTCCTGCCGGCATCAAGCCTTTGCCAGATTGTGTTCCCCTTCTGGTTATCCGATATTAAGTTGTACGCCATCGGGCCGATAGTTCGGCCACCGGATGTTTAACCCGGTCTACAGATCAACGGGTCTGAGATAGCCCATCTCACCGCGGCGCTCAAGATATCCCGCTTTGATATCGTGGCCGTGGGAGAAGACCAACAACCAGCCCTGTTGTTCGGCTTGGGTCAACAGGTCCCGCTTCTGCTCCAGAGTTACCTCGGGAGAGCTATCGAAGGCGGAAATAGCCACCAGGTTCAGGTGATGGGGCGTGGGGACCAGGTCTCCAAGAAACACCACCCGCTCGCCGCCGTGGTTGAACATGACCATCTGATGACCTGAGGCATGGCCGTCGGTGACTATCGCGTTCAGTCCGGGGAGAATCTCTGAATCGCCGTCCAGCAGTTCCAGCTGACCCCGCTCTTCTATGGGCAGGAAGTTCTCCGACCGGTGCGCTCCGTTGCAACGCTCATTGGGATTGCAGGCTTCGTCCCAGCATTCCCGCTGCACGTAGTACTTGGCCTTGGGGAAGGTTGGCACCAGATTGCCGGCGCGGTCCAGACGGGTGCATCCGCCAGAATGGTCGAAATGCAGGTGGGACAGCACCACCGCGCTGATGTCCTTGGGGGTCAGGCCGACGCCCTTCAATCCCTTCAGGAGGCGGCTGGGCACCAGGCCGAGGTTCTCTTTGTCCTGGTCCACTTCTTTGGAGCCGATCCCCGTATCCACCAGAACGTTCTGTCCGGCCACTTGCAGCAGCAGACAGTTCAGTCCCAGCGTCATCCGGTTCTTGCGGTCGGTGACCACGCTGCCTTCCCAGGCAACCTTCGGCACCTGACCGAACATGGACCCCCCGTCCATCTTGATTACTCCATCACTGATGATCTTTACAGCTGTAGACATCATCGTTACACACAACCCCTCATTCAATTATTATTGAACGTTCCGCCCCGCCCGGTGCCGTGACCAATAAGGGTTCCGAAGTTGACCCGAAGTGTCTCATCAGAGATTGCCGAAGAAGAGAGAATAGTGCTGATGACCGCGAGTATGGTCTACCGGGTTGGTTCTGGCGGGCCCGTTCTGCAGATACTATGTATTGTTTTGACCGTTGGTTTTCGATCGCTTATGTTTTAAGTAGCTTATGTTTATATCCTTATGATTACCTCCCGTACTTTCCCTTTTAGACAAAAATAGCCGGGGTCCGATACCATCGGCCACCGGCTAGAGCTAACGCTGACGCTAAGTAAGGCCACACCACACACGCCCACTCTCTCTCGTTGACCCAATTAGCAGATTAATGTAAGAGCGCCGCCGCCTGTCAAGGGGGAAATACACGACTTTGAGGTCAGTATTCGGTGGAATATTAAACTTATTTAAGGCTTGGGTCAAATCCACGCCTGGGGCTCCGACGTTATGTATACCTTGCCGTTTAAGGGTGGACCCTTTTTGGCCGATTTTAGAGATGCTATACTAGCCGGATTCCGATACTGACCATCACCAAAAACCGGGGGGAAACCCGGCGAACACCCGGCCGCATTGCCCACCGCCGTACCAGCAGAACGGCCGTTGAACGAGAGGCTTCGACATGGAGAAAGACCGGAAAGAGACCACCGAGTTAGGACTGATCGGCCACCTGATGCGGAGGGCTGGATTCGGCGCCACGCTCCAAGAGTTGGAAGCGTACCAAGCCAAGGGGTACGAGGCCACCGTGGAGGAGTTGATTCACCCCGAAGACGCACCCGAATGGAACGACGACCTGGTACGCCGCTACCAGCCCGACCAGAACAGCATCATGTACTTCGAGAGCGCCCAGGCTTATTGGATGTACAGGATGATCAATTCCAAACGCCCCTTAGAGGAAAAGATCGCCCTGTTCTGGCACGGCCTCTTCGCCACCGCCTACGGTAAGCTGAACCACGCTAAGGGCGTGGTCAACCAGACCGATACCTTCCGCCGTCACGGCCTGGGGACCTTCCACGATATATTGACGGAGCTGTCCAAGGACCCGGCCATGATCTTCTGGCTGGACAACAAGGACAACCATAAGGATGCCCCCAATGAGAACTACGGACGGGAGCTTCTGGAGCTCTTTTCCATGGGCATCGGCAACTACACCGAAGCCGACGTGAAGAGTTGCGCCAGGGCCTTCACCGGGTGGACCATCGCCAACCAGGACTACATGAGCGTCCGCGCCGCCCGGGACTCCATCTGGCCTTCGGGACGCATCGATTGGCAGTTCGAGTACAAGCCCGAAGACCACGACGAGACCGAAAAAGAGTTCCTGGGCCGCACCGGCAACTTCAACGGCGAAGACGTCATCGACATCGTTGCCATGCGCCCGGCCACCAGTTGGTTCATAGCCGGCAAGCTGTACGCCTACTTCGTCTCCGACACCTCCAATGAGGAGGCGACAGCGTTCCTGGCCGAGGAGTACCGCAAGTCAGGCGGCGACATCCGCTCCATGCTGCGGGCCTTGTTCCTGTCGGACTATTTCAAGTCGGAGGATGTCTGGTACGCCAAGATCAAGAGCCCTACAGAACTGGTTGTGGGCACGGCCCGGTTGGCCGGCAGTTACCAGACCCCCCAATGGGATATCACCAACCTGGCCAGCGACGCCAATTTCATGGGCCAAGAGATACTTAATCCGCCCACCGTTGAGGGCTGGCACACCGGCACCGAGTGGGTGGACACCGGGACTCTGGTGGAGCGGGTGAACTCGACGGCGTTGGTCATTGGCGACGCCCTGCAGCCGGGGGTCCGGGACATGATCCAGCGGCTCAAAGACCGCCAAGACACCTATCAGCCGGACGAGCTGGTTGACGCCTGCCTGCTCTTGTCCGGAGGCCTGGAGGTGTCGCACGGAACCCATCAGCGCCTGGTGGAATTCGCCGCCAACTGGGGCGAGGTGAGTTTCACTCCCGAAGACGCCGTCGCCTGCTCCGAACAGCGGGTCGTCGAGCTGCTCCAAGTGGTCCTAGCCACCCGCGAATACCAGATGGCCTAGGGGCCTGGCGCACTTCTGTGCCCGGCTCGCTAGCAGAAGCAACCAAGCTTGTTGTCACCCCGAGTGCTTGTTGTCACCCCGAGTGCTTGTTGTCACCCCGAGTGCAGCGAGGGGTCTCGTTGCCAAAGTCGAACCAGGCTTCATCCAGCGATGGGATTCCTCGGCTCCGGCCTCGGAATGACAGGCTGGTGAGGCAGGTTTCCAATCCTGTGACTGGACACAACCAATGACCACCACCAAGACATTCACCTATAGCCACACCATCGGCTTTCTGGCCGCCACGGGACGGGGCTTCACCAACCCGGTGGACCTGGCCATCAACTCCCAGGGCGTGATCTACGTGTTGAACCGGGCGGGGCCTGAAACGCCCATCCGCTTGCCCTCCAAACGGGTCACCATGTGCAACCTGAACGAGGACTGGTTCGGAGACTTCGGCGTTGGCGGCACCGGCGACGGGGAATTCTGGTGGCCCAGTTCCATCGCGATCGACAGCCAAGACCGGGTCTACGTCTCCGACGAGGGCCTGCAGCGCATCTCGGTCTTCGACAAGGACGGAACGTTCCTGAGCAAATGGGGTGAGAAGGGCTCCGGCGCCGGGCAGCTTGAATATCCCTCCAGCCTGGCCTTCGACGCCGAAGACAACCTGTACCTGGCCGACAGCGGCAACCACCGGGTGCAGAAATTCACATCCGACGGCCGGTTCATATCGGCCTGGGGCCAGAGAGGCAGCGATCCCGGCCAGTTCGAAGGACCCTGGGGGTTGGCCTTGGCCGGTTCCGGTAACGTCTACATCTCCGATTGGGGGAACGACCGCATCCAGCGGTACGCCACGGACGGCCGGTTGATCGAGGAGTTCCCCGCGCTTCCAGAAGGCCAGGCCATTCACCGGCCGGCCGGACTAACGGTGGACGACGATGGCAACATCTATGTAGCCGACTGGGGCAACGAACGGGTGAAGATAATCGGCCCGGACGGTAGTTTGCTGGCGTCGCTTCGAGGCGAGTCGGTGGACTCCAAGTGGGCGGCTGATTACTTCGAAGCCAACCCCGAGGAAGGACGGCTACGCTACGAGGCCGACCTGGTGCCCGAATTAGACCCGCCGGCCCGGCGCGACCGGGAGATATCCGCCGGAGTGGAGAGCTACTTCTGGGGACCCACGGCGGTCAAGCTAGACGGCCAAGGCCGCCTATACGTCGCCGACAGCCTGCGCCACCGGCTGCAGGTCTACCAGAGCAATTAATGGCCGGAACGCCTAGCGGACTTTGCGGCGGGCCTGGTCCATGCGGGCCCAGGTGTCCCGGAGCGCCACCGTGCGGTTGAAGACCGGGGCCTCGGGCGTGGAGTCCAGGTCGACGCAGAAATAGCCCTGCCGCAGGAATTGGAACCGCTCTCCCGGCTTGGCTTGGTCCAGTCCCTGCTCCAGCTTGCAACCCCGCAACACGACCAACGACTCGGGGTTAAGATTGTCTTTGAAATCACCGCCCTCCGGCAGGTCGTCGGGGTCTTCGGTGACGAACAGGTGGTCGTAGATCCGGACCTCCGCATCCACCGCCTGTTCCGCCGACACCCAATGGGAGGTGCCCCGGACCTTTCTGCCGTCGGCAGAAGTTCCCCCGTAGGTTTCCGGGTCGTAGGTGCAACGCAGCTCGGTGATCTCGCCGGTGGCCTCGTCTTTCACCACGCCGGTACAGGTGATGTAGTAGGCGTCTTTGAGCCGTATCTCCCGGCCTGGCGACAGGCGGTAGAACTTGGGCGGCGGGTCCTCGCTGAAATCGTCCCTCTCGATGTACACGGTGCGGGAGAAGAGGACCGGCCGCTCGCCCATGCTCATATCTTCCGGGTTGTTCACCGACATGATCTCTTCGGATCTGCCCTCAGGGTAGTTCTCGATGACCACCTTCAGCGGGTCCAGCACGCCCATGACCCTGGGCGACCGCTTATTCAGGTCGTCCCGCAGGGCATGCTCCAACAGGGATATCTCAACCGTGTTGTCGCGCCGGGCCACGCCGATGCGGTCGCAGAACTCCCGGATCGCCTCGGGCGTGTAGCCCCGGCGGCGCAGCCCCGAGAGGGTGGGCATGCGCGGGTCGTCCCAGCCGTTCACGTAGCCGCCGTTCACCAATTCCATCAACCGCCGCTTGCTGAGGACCGTGTGAGTGATGTTCAGCCTCGCGAACTCGATCTGCTGCGAGTGGTAGATGCCCAGCTCGTCCAGGAACCAGTCATATAGGGGGCGATGGACCTCAAACTCCAGCGTGCAGACGGAGTGGGTGACGCCCTCGATGGAGTCCGACTGGCCGTGGGCGAAGTCGTACATCGGGTAGATGGGCCATTCGTCGCCGGTGCGGTGGTGGGACTGTTTCAGGATGCGGTACATCACCGGGTCCCGCAGGTTCAGGTTGTTGGCGGCCATGTCTATCTTGGCCCGAAGCACGCGGGCGCCTTCCTCGAACTCTCCGGCCCGCATGCGGTGGAACAGGTCCAGGTTCTCCTCGACGGACCGGTTGCGGAAGGGGCTCTCTTTGCCGGGCTCCGTCAGCGTGCCCCGCGTTTCCCGGATCTCCTCGGGGCTGAGATCGCAAACGTAGGCCTTGCCGGCTTCGATCAGTTGGATGGCGAATTCGTACAGCTTGCCGAAGTAGTCCGAAGCGTAGTACAGGTTCTCGCCCCAGTCCCAACCCAGCCAGCGCACGTCCTCCATGATAGATTCGACGTATTCCGTCTCCTCCCTGCTGGGATTGGTGTCGTCGAAGCGCAGGTTACAGGTGCCCCCGAACTCAGCCGCCAGCCCAAAGTTCAGGCAGACCGACTTGGCGTGGCCGATGTGGAGATAGCCGTTGGGCTCGGGGGGGAACCGGGTGACCACCCGTCCGCCGAACTTCCCGGACTTGATGTCGTCGGCGACTATGCTGCGTACGAAGTCCACCGATGTTTCAGTCTGTGTCATTATCGTGTCGTCCTAAGTATCTTGCGGGTGGCCGTCCGTCTGGCTTGCCGCCCCGGACCATTCTTTCTCGTTCTTTCGTTGATGGCCTGGATGGCCGGTGGCCGTCCATCTATTCGGCGGCTATCCGGAGGCGCTCAACCGTTCCAGCGCGTTCTTCAAGCGGCTCACGGTACGGTCCTTGCCCAAAACTTCCAGCATCTCGAACAGCGGAGGCGAAACCGCCCGGCCGGTGGCGGCAACCCGCAGCACGCCGAAGAACTGGCGGCGCGACAGTGAAAGCCGCTCACCGGTGGCATTCAGCATCTCTTCCAGTTTCTCATGCTGATAATCGTCTGTGGCGCTAAGGTCAGCCAAAGCGGCTTTGAGGGCCGCTAGCGTCATGTCCCGGTCCATGCCTTTCTGAATGATTGTCCCCGTATCGAAATTTTCGTCGGCTTTGAAGAAGTAAGACGTCATGTCAGCCGACTCGTCCAACCGCTTGATGCGCTCTTGGACCAGCGGGGCGATCCGGCGCAGGTATTCCTCGTCCACCGGGAGCATGTCCTTGGGCAGGTCTCGCTCCAAGAACGGCATCATCCGGCTGGCGAGCTCTTCCGGGGTCAACTCCCGGATGTACACCCCGTTCATCCAGAGCAGTTTCTCCTGGTCGAAGATGGCCGACGACTTGGTGACCCGGTCCAGGGTGAAGTTTTCGATAACGGTCTGTATGGGAACAACATCCGTTTTGTCGTCCAGCGCCCACCCCAAGAGCAGCATGAAGTTGGTCAACGCCTCGGGCAGGTAACCGTCGACCTGATACTCGCCGATGGCGGTCGCGCCGTGACGCTTTGAGAGCTTAGCCCGGTCCGGCCCCATGATCATGGGCAGGTGGGCGAACTCTGGCGGCTCGAACCCCAGGGCGTAGAAGAGTTGCAGATGGCGTGGTGTGCTGGGCAGCCACTCCTCGGCGCGCATGATGTGGCTGATCTTCATCAGATTGTCGTCGGCCACCACGGCCAGGTGGTAGGTGGGGAAGCCGTCGGACTTCAAGATGATGAAGTCGTTCTGAGTCTCGTTACGCCACTCGACCTCGCCCCTGATCAGGTCTTTGACCCTGGTAACCCCTTCTCTGGGCATGGCGAACCGGATGACCTTGGAGTCGGTCCCGGCGCTCAGCTTGGCGATCTCGTCTTTACTCAGTTCGCGGCAGTGGCAATCGGCGCTGGCCGAGGTGCGCCGGTCGCGTTGCCGCCCGTCATCTTGGGCCGGCCGTTCCTGGCTGCAGAAACAATGATAGGCGTTGCCCTCGGAAACCAGCTTGTCGGCAAGGTCATGGTAGATCTGCAGCCGTTCCGACTGGTAATAAGGGCCGTAGGGTCCGCCCACCTCCGGGCCCTCATCCCAATCGATGTTCAACCAGCGCAGGCCCTCCAACATTGCTTCGATGGACCCCGGAACCAAACGCGCCTGGTCGGTGTCTTCGACCCTGACGATGAACTTACCGCCGTTGTGACGGGCAAAAAGCCAGTTGAAGAGGGCAGTCCGGATGTTGCCGATGTGGGGCAGTCCGGTGGGGCTGGGGGCGAACCGGACGCGGACTTCTCCGGGCAAATCGATTCTCCACGGCGAAGATATGGGCAGACAATATTGTAGCATGGTTCACGACTGGTCTCGTGCCTGGAAACGCCTGGTTGGGGCGAGAGCCGGCCGTCAGCGGAGGGCGTCGATAGCTGGGAGCAGATCGGGCGGGAGGCTACTACGGAACTCTAGGGGTTCTCCGCTCAGCGGGTGGTTGAAGCCCAGGTGGAAGGCGTGCAGGAAGTGGCGGTCGACCAAGGGACTGGCTTTGCCGTAGGTGGTGTCGCCGACCAGCGGATGGCCGATGTGCGCCATGTGTACCCTGATCTGGTGGGTGCGGCCGGTCTCCAGGTAAAGCTCCAACAGACTGTGTTCGCGGAAGCTCTCCCGCACGGTGTAGCTGGTCCGGGCCTCTTTCCCCCCAACAACCACCGCCATGCGGGTGCGGCGGCGCGGGTGGCGGCCGATGGGAGCGTCCACCTTGCCATTGGATGGGGTTGGTTTCCCTTCGACCAGGCCCAGGTAACCCTTGGTGACCCGGCGGGCCTTGATCTGGGCGGAGAGGTCGGTGTGAGCCTCGTGGGTCTTGGCCACCATCATCAACCCCGAGGTGTCCTTGTCCAGACGGTGCACTATGCCGGGCCGTATCTCGCCGCCGATGCCCTTGATGTCGGGACACATGGCCAGCAGGGCGTTGACCAAGGTGCTGTCGGGATGCCCCGGTCCGGGATGGACGGCCAGCCCGGCGGGTTTGTCGATCACCACCAAATATTGGTCCTGGTAGACCACGTTCACCGGGATGTCTTGGGCCACCACACCGGCGGGCCGGGGCGGCGGGACGGATAGGGTTACCTGGTCGCCGGACCTGACTTTGTAGGAAGGTTTCGCCGGTGTTCCGTTGACCAGCGCCTGGCCGTCGGCGATCAGACGCTGCAGTTGACTGCGGGTCAGTCCTGTGTCGAGGCCAACCAGGTATTGGTCCAGGCGGGACTCGCCCTTGGATACTTCAAACCGGTGGACCGCAGTCTTCTCTGTCATGGCTATCAGAACCCAGGCGGCAGCTTCACGCCCATGGCGTTAGTCACCGGGGTCAATGCGCCGAGCCGATCAACCGCTCTTTCACTCCGCAGGTGGAACACCGCCAGCCGCCGGCCACCGTGCGCATCTCGCCCTCGCAGACGGGACACCAGCCGTAGCCGCTGGTGGGGGCGGAGGCTTTGGAGCCCCCTTGGTCGGCGATCAGGAAGATGTAGGCCATAATCACTAGGCCCGTGATGATTGATGCGTCGGCCATGTTGAAGATCGGCCAGTCGCCCACATCTATGAAATCGGTCACATGGCCCAGCCGCACCCGGTCGATCAGATTGCCGAAAGCCCCGCCCACCTGCAATCCCAGGCTAAGCCGCAGGAGGGCGGTCGGGACCCGCTGGCTGCGGTAGATCAAGACCAGGATGGCTATCCCAATCGCGGAGACCAGTATCAGAGGCGTGTTCTGGTCCTGAAAGATGCCAAAAGCGCTGCCGGTGTTGAAGGTATGGGTGAAGCGGAAGAAACCGGTGTCGGGGAACGACTCGCGGAACAATAGTTGGTCCCGGACGATCAGCTTGCTGAACTGGTCGATAACAAAGACGATGATAGCCAGTTGAATCAGGACAAAATCTTTGTAGATCGGAGTGCGGGGGTTTTCGGCGCTCACGTTATGGTCTCCGGCTGGATGGGACGGTCCGTTTCAAACTCGGGGCGCTACTGATACTTAAGCTGTTCGGTATAGAACTTGGCGACTTTCGGCACCAGCCGCCCTTCTTGGCCGTACCAAAAATGGTCCACACCGTCGAAGAGCTCAAACTTGGGAGGGTGGTTGAAACTGGCCAGTTCGGCGCTAAGTTGCTCCGAGTCCACCAGGCGGTCGCGGTCGCCGGTTGTGATGAGCGTGGGCATGTTGGACTCTTTCAGCGGCGATCCTTCGATGGCGCGCATGGGCGGAGAAACCAGAACGATGGCGTCGGCCTCGCTGTGCAGTTCGCCATGACCTAAGATAACCGAGGTTCCGAATGAATAGCCGGTCAGCCCGGTCTTATCGTTGGTGTCGGGCCACGCCTTGATCAGGTCTAGAGCGCCCAAAACCTCCTGGAACTCCTTCTCGCCCTTGGTGTGCTCGCCCTCGCTGGCGCCAACCCCGCGGAAGTTGAACCGCAGGGTGACGAAACCCTCTTCGACCAGACCCAACGCCAGGGCCAGGACCACATTGTTGTCCATGCTGCCGCCGTGGAGCGGATGGGGATGGCAGATGACCACGCCCGGCCAAGGGCCTGCGCCGTCAGGCTGGGTTACCACACCTTCGAATGTCAGTCCTTCGGTCTTGAACGAAACGGCGCTCTGACGCACGGCGATAACTCCTTGGGTTGGTCTCTTCGGGCTGGTCTCAAGCAGCGTATATCCATCTTAGGTAACCGCCCGACCTTTGGCAAGAAAATGGGGCTCTCCCGGGCTGCCTAATTGCAGAAGGCTCCCGGCACCGCCTAACACTGAGGGCACACATGGCTTAGTCGTTCCGGTGGAGGGCAGCATCCGTTAGTTTCTCAGGCGCAATCCTGCTAGAATACCGGGTAGTTTTTCCGGGTAGTTTTTCCGGGCCAAATCTACCGAATCATTTCGAGAAAAGGGATCGTCTAATGTCATTGATTGACCTGCGCAGTGATACTGTCACCAAGCCCACCGACGAGATGCGCCGCGCCATGGCCGAGGCCGAGGTGGGCGACGATGTTTATGGCGAGGACCCATCCATCAACGAGTTGCAAGAGCGGGCCGCCGCCCTGCTGGGGCACGAAGCGGGCCTCCTGACCGCCAGCGGCACCATGAGCAACCTGTTGGCCACGCTGAGCTACTGCCACCACGGCGACGAGATCCTGATGGGCGACCAGGCCCACATGTTCTGGAACGAAGGCGGCGGACAGGCCGCACTGGCCGGCGTCCAAACCAGACTGGTCCCCCAGACCGCCAGCGGCGGCATCGACGCCAAGGACGTGGCCCGAAACATCCGCCCAGCTGGCAACCCCCACGTTGCCGTCACCAAGATGGTCTGCCTGGAGAACACCCAAAACCGGTGCAGCGGCATGGTCATGACCCCCGCTGAAACCAAAGCCGTATGCGACGTGGCCCACGGGTCGGGGGTGGCCGTGCATCTGGACGGCGCGCGCATCTTCAACGCCGCCGTGGCCCTGGAAGTCCCGGTGGCGGAACTGACCCGCGACGTGGATGACGCCAGCTTCTGCCTCTCCAAGGCCCTGAGCTGTCCGGTCGGCTCGGTTCTGGTGGGCTCCAAAGAGTTCATCCAAGAAGCCAACAGGTGGCGCAAGATGGTTGGAGGCGGCATGCGCCAGGCCGGAGTCTTGGCCGCCGCCGGGCTGGTGGCGCTGGACACCATGGTTGACCGTCTCGCCGAGGACCATCAGAACGCCCGCCGGCTGGCCGCCGGGCTGGCCAACATCGACGGCATCACCGTGGACGCCGACAGCATCCAGACCAACATCGTCATCTTCGAGGTGAACGAGACCGTGGGCAAAGCGCCCAACTTCATCAAGGCGATGGCCGCCGCCCAGGTGCTGGTCTCGTATCCGGGCGAGAGGTCGGTCCGGATGGTCACCCACCGGCACATCTCTGGCGATGACGTTGAAGAAGCGCTCTCCCGCACTTCAAGAGTCGTCCGGGAGCTTGGGGCGTAATGGCGGAGATAACATTTGAGCGTGGTCACACGGCGCTACTCATCGCCGATTTCTACGCCGAGATGATGAACACCCTGCCCCACGCCACCGAGCGGGGCGTGGTGGCCAAGGCCGCCGCGGTGCAGGCCGCCGCCCGGCAGGCCGGAGTCATGGTCTGCTACTGCGCCACCGTGTTCCGGCCGGGCTATCCCGAGATCGGCCAGAGGAACAAGACGTTCAGCCAGCGCAAGGCCTCGGGCCAGACCGCCAACCCGGACCCCATGGACGTCATCCACCCGTCGGTCAGGCCCCAAGAGGGTGAGGTTGTGGTGGGCAAGCACCGGGTGAACGCCCTCTACGGCACCGGACTGGACGTGGCGTTGCGGGCCAACGATATCCGCGACCTGGTGGTCCTGGGCTACGCCACCAGCGGCGTTGTCTTGTCGACCGTCCGCTACGGCGCCGACCTGGATTACAACCTTTTCGTGGTCGAGGACTGCTGTTCCGACTCCGACGCCGACGTCCACGATTTCTTGACCCAGCGCATCCTGTCCCGCCAGGCGGAAGTGTGCGGCTCGGACGATGTTATCCGGGCGTTGGGAGCTATATAGTTGGCCGACCTGCCCCCGGATCAGCGTTCTAAGCATGATAGCTCCCGGCGTTACCAGATTCGCACCCGGTACATCGCCGTCGCCGCGTTGGCCATCGCCATCGGCCACGTTGTCTACGCATTCCTGCGCGACCACGTTTTCGATTATTGATCGCTGATGCCCGCCTGGGACGAGGGTTGCCATGCGGTCCCTTAAACCAATAAGTCACCCGAACCGGCACTACCTGCGGGTTGCCTGCGCCGCGTTTCGCCATTAATATGCACTCAGATACGCGTCCCGTATCATAAAGACCGACCGGGGCCTCAGTTCGCAGGCTTCGGGCGGATCACTCAATCAAGCGGAGGTGCTCAGGTTCTAGATCGTATTCTCTCTTTGTTTCGCAGCAAGACAGCGGAGCTCGAAATCGAAAAAACAGGCGGGTCATCCCAGCCCGGCGGCACCATGGATGTCCAGATCGCGATACGGCCCCGGAAGGGAATGAAGGTCAAGACCGGCCAGGTGGAATTGGTCTGCAACGAGCAATGGTGGGAGAAAGAAACCCCTGGAGACAGCGGTAGCGGGAAGCTTCAAACGCATTCGGTATTGTCCCAGCCGCTGGTCCAATCTTTTATCGCAGACACAGAAATATCCGCCGCCGAACCGGTCGTCAGGTACGCAAGATTTCAGATTCCCAAAGAAGTCCCGCCCACGGTCCACGGGTCGGTGGCACAGGTGTCGTGGCAACTCTCCGCCCGGCTGGAGATCGAGAACGGAAACCCGATCACCGTGTCCCAGGAAGTGACGGTTCTAACTCCTCAGGTGGTCAAGGCCGGACGCAGCGTGGCCTCTCTTTCAGAAGAGGCCATTTTCACCGATTGCACCCTGGCTCTGGTCTTGGTTAACGACGTGGTCGGCGCTGGCGGCTTCCTCGAGGGTGAACTGCGGGCCAAGGTAAACAGCCCTCAGCAAGCCAAAGACGTCAGGATGGAGCTGCACAGCTCCGAAAGCGCCGGGGAACGGGAAGTGGAGTCCGTCCGGGAGCGGGTTTCTCTGGTGGCCAACTTACAGTTGAACACCTCGGATGAGCCCTACGTATGGGCTTTCAGCCTGCCGGTCCCGGCGCAGACCCTGCCGACGGTGAAGAGTGGGCATACCGCGGTGTCGTGGCGTCTAAAAGCGGTGGTGGACACGGAACAGACCAAAGAGGCCTACCACTTGGAGCGCGACGTCCAGGTATTCACGTCCACGTAGCGACGCGACTTAGGCGTCCCCATCGCCGGCCTTGCCATGCCACCAGCGTTCCAACCGCTGGCCGATCTCCCGCTCTGCCCCTTCTTCGCTGGGTTGATAATAACGGCGTCCTTTCAGGGACGGCGGAAGATACTCTTGTTCCTCGAAATGGCCCTCGAAGTCGTGGGAATACTTGTAGTCTTTGCCGTATCCCATGTCCTGCATCATCCCCGTCACGGCGTTGCGCAGGTGAATGGGCACCGGCTCGTTGGCCTGCTCCCGAACGTCGCGCATCGCCTGGTTCAGCGCCGCGTAGGCCGAGTTGCTCTTGGGGGCGGCGGCCAGATAAACGGTCGCTTCGGCCAGCGCGATCCGTCCCTCGGGCATGCCCAGGAAGTGGACCGCCTGCTGGGCCGCCACCGCCACCGGCAGCGCCTGCGGGTCGGCCAGGCCGATGTCCTCTGACGCCAGAATCACCAGCCGCCTGGCGATGAACAGCGGGTCCTCTCCCGATTCGACCATCCGCGCCAGCCAGTAGATGGCGCCGTCTGGCGACGAACCCCGGACCGACTTTATGAACGCCGAGATGGTGTCGTAGTGGCTCTCCCCCGACTTGTCGTACATGGGTGAGCGCCTTTGGAGGGCATCTGAAACGGTCTCCAGATCTATCACACGCTTGCCATCGGCGCTGGGGGTGCTGGCGTAGGCCGCCGTCTCCAGAGCGTTCAAGGCGATCCTTGCGTCCCCGTTGGCGATATTCACCAGATGCCCCATCGCGTCATCGGCCAGCGTCGCGTGCATCGGGCCAAGCCCCCGTGCCTGGTCGGCCAGGGCACGCTGGATGATGGCCTTCATCTGGTCCGGCGTCAGGCTCTGCAGGGTAAACACCCGGCACCGGGACAGCAGCGGGGCGATGACCTCGAATGACGGGTTCTCGGTGGTGGCGCCGATGAAGGTGATGGTGCCGTCCTCGACATGGGGCAGGATGACGTCCTGCTGGGCTTTGTTGAAGCGGTGAATCTCGTCCACGAAGAGGATGGTGGACTGCTGGTGCATCCCCTTCCGGTCTCTTGCCTCACCCACTATGCGGCGCAGGTCGGCCACCCCCGATGTGACGGCGCTGACCGGTTGGAAATCGGCCTGAGTAGACGTGGCCACGATCCGGGCGAGAGTGGTCTTGCCGGTGCCGGGCGGGCCCCAGAGGATGATGGACGGCAGGCGTCCGGCGGCGATCGACTTGAGCAGCACCCGGCCGGGGTCCACGATCTGGTCCTGGCCCACGAACTCGTCAAACGTTTTCGGCCGCATGCGTTCAGCCAGCGGAGCGTCACGCTCGGCCTGGGCCTTTCTGCCGTGCTCGAACAATGACTCGGAAGTGCTCATTGGTGTTCACCTCCCACCTGGGCTACTCGAACCGGGACTACTGGAACCGGGGCATGACTTCTTTGGCAAATAACCGCATTGAGCTTTGGACCTCGGCGTGGGGAAGCATGCCGCCAATGTTGAACCAGCACATGAACTCCTCCGGCCCGTACAGGTCCCTGAATCTCTCCAGCTTGGCCGTCACCTGGTCCGGCGTGCCCACGGCGGCGAACTCCTCCATCACACTCTCGGCAGTTAGGGTCGACGCCCGGCTGGAACCCTTGCTGGCGCCCCTGGCCCGGCCGATGTCCCGGAGCGTGTCCAGGTAGTTGTCGATGGTTTTGGTAAACCCGGCCCTGGCCTCTTTCTCCGAAGCGGCCACGTGTATCGGGACGTTTACGTTGACCTTCACATCGGCGGCATCGTGGCCGTTCTCCGCCAGTTCCGCCCGGTAAGACGCCAACCCGGCCAGAGCTCCTTCCCTGCTCACGATGGTCGGCGCAACGAGGATGTTGTGCCCCAACTCGCCGACGATGCCGAAGGTGTCGGCACTGTTGGCGGCCACGTACACCGGAGGATGGGGCTGCTGCAACGGCTTGGGAATCACGCCGAGGCCATGGGCCTGGAAGTACTTGCCCTGGTAGGTGAAATTATCGTCGGCCCACGAACCCAGCACCACCTCCAGCCCTTCCAGAAAGCGGTCCCGGCCCTCTTCCTGGTCGATGCCGTAACCCTCGAAGTGGGTCGGCATGGAACCCCGGCCCACGCCGAAGATGGCCCGGCCGTTGGATAGCACATCCAGGGTCGCCACCTCTTCGGCCAGGCGGATGGGCTGGTGCAGCGGGAGCAGGCTGACGGCGTTGCCGATCCGGATGCGCTTGGTGGCCTGGGCAACAGCCGAGGCGATCATCAACGGGGCCGACATGACCGAGAACCAGGGATTGAAGTGAAGCTCGGCCAGCCAAACTGAGTCAAAACCAAGTTCATCGGCCAGTTGGCATTGGGCGATGGTGTCCCGGACGCGGGCGGCTGGATCTTGGTCCACCGCGCAAGGGAGTTGGAAAAAGATGCCGAACTCCATTGGTGTCTCCATCTGATGGCTTTTGGGGTAGAGCGAATCGCCAGGCCGCAAGCCGTGAACCATGGCGAGCTAGCGGCCCGCCTATTCTAATACAAACGTATGGGGTCGATTTGCCGCCGCCCCCGTTGATGGATCGGCGAGTCTGAACTGTGGCTGGCCGGTAGCGCCGCCCTACAGCGGGATGTTGCCGTGCTTCTTGGGGGGGAGGCTGTCGCGCTTGTTTTGGAGCATCACCAGAGCTTTGATGATCTGGGTCCGGGTCTCGGCGGGGTCGATCACGTCGTCCAGGAACCCGCGTCCGGCCGCGATATAGGGCGTGGTGAAGCGGTCTTGGTACTCTTTGATCAACTCTTGGCGCTTGGCGTCCGGGTCATCGGCCTGGGATATCTCGCTGCGGTAGATTATGTTCACTGCGCCTTCAGCCCCCATGACGGCGATCTCCGCCGATGGCCAGGCGAGGTTGATATCGGAGCGCAGGTGCTTGCTGCTCATCACGATGTAGGCCCCGCCGTAGGCCTTGCGGATGATGACCGCGACCTTGGGCACCGTGGCCTCGGCATAGGCGTATATCAGCTTCGCGCCGTGCCGAATTATCCCGCCGTATTCCTGCTCCACGCCGGGCATGAAACCGGGGACATCCACCAAGGTCACGATGGGAATGTTGAAACAGTCGCAGAAGCGAATAAAGCGCGCCGCCTTGGCCGATGCGTCGATATCCAGAACTCCGGCCAAGTACTCGGGCTGGTTGCCCACCAGGCCCACCGCCATTCCGTTCATCCGGGCGAACCCGACCACCACGTTGGGCGCGAAGTTCTGATGGACCTCCATGAACTCTTCATCGTCGATGATCTTGTAGATGACCTCCCGCATGTCGTAGGGGCGGTTTGAGTCGTCGGGAATGAGATATCGCAGGTCGGGTTCGTTCCGGGTCGGCGGGTCGTCCGTGGGGACTTCGGGAATCTCATCCATGTTGTTGCTGGGCAGGAAGCCGAGGAGGCGGCGCACTTCGTTGATGCACTCCTCTTCAGTCTCGTAGACGAATTGGGCCACACCACTCCGGGTGGCATGGGTCGCCGCGCCACCCAGGTCCTCGTGGGTCACTTCTTCGCCGGTCACCGCCTTGATGACATCGGGACCGGTGATGTACATCTGGCCCGTGCCTTTGACCATGAAAACGAAGTCGGTGATTGCCGGAGAGTACACCGCGCCGCCGGCGGAAGGGCCAACGATCACCGATATCTGGGGGATGACGCCTGAATACATGGTGTTGCGGAGGAATATATCGCCGTAGGCCCCCAGGCTGGTGACCCCTTCTTGGATGCGGGCCCCGCCCGAGTCGTTGAGCCCCACGGCGGGACAGCCGGCCTTGACCGCCAGGTCCAGCATCTTACAGATCTTCTGGCTGACCGCCTCCGAAAGGGAGCCGCCCATCACGGTGAAGTCCTGGGCAAAGGCGAAGACCTGCCGGCCCTCCACCAGTCCGTAGCCGGTCACTACCGCGTCGCCCAGGATCTTGCGGTCGCCCAGACCGAAGTCGGTTGCCCGGTGGGTGACGAACGGGTCCAACTCCTGGAAGGTGCCGTCGTCCATCAGCAGGTTCAATCGCTCACGAGCGGTGAGCTTGCCCCGGCTGTGCTGTTGGTCTATCCGGTCCTGGCCGCCGCCTTTCAACGCTTCTTGGCGCATGGCGTCCAGGGCTTCTATCTTCTCGTCCATCTGCCTTTTTTCCGCAGTCACAACCCCTCCCGAAACATCGCGAACAGGCACGCTCGACCGTGGTTCATAGTAGCAGACGCTCCGAACGAGGAGCAAGGAGCCTGGGCGTGCCCCACAGTGATAAAATGGTGGCGTTTCCCTGCAGATCCTCTTTCATTTCCACGGAGTGCCCAAACCATGCCCCAAGTGCAGACCCCCATGAGCGATCTGACCGTGGCCAACGGCGAAAGGCTGGCCTGGGGGACCCGCACCTATGTGATGGGCATCATCAACCTTACGCCGGATTCGTTCTCGGGGGACGGACTCGGCGGCGATGTCTCGGCGGTGGTGGACCAGGCTCTGCGGTTCCAAGGAGAGGGCGCGGACCTTCTGGACCTGGGCGCCGAGTCATCCCGTCCCGGCCACGAACCGGTCTCACTGGAAGAGGAACTACACCGGTTGATGCCCGCGCTGGAAGCGGTAGCCAACCGGGTGGACCTGCCCATCAGCGTTGATACCTATAAGGTTGATGTGGCCCGCCGCGCCGTCGATGCCGGAGCCGTTATCATCAACGACATCTGGGGGCTGAAAGCCGAACCGCTGCTGGCGCAGGCCGCCGCCGACACCGGCGCCGGTCTGGTCCTGATGCACAACCAATCCGGGACCGCGTACCAAGACCTGCTGACGGACGTGGCCGCAAGCCTGCAAGCCAGCGTCGCCACGGCCATCGCCGCAGGGGTCCCGCAGGGGAACATCATCGTTGACCCTGGCATCGGCTTCGGCAAAACACCCGACCAGAACCTGGCGGTCTTGGCTGGACTGGGCGAACTCCAAGCCATCGGTTGCCCCTTGTTGGTGGGCACGTCCCGCAAGTCCACCTTGGGGCTGCTGTTGGACCTGCCGCCCGACCAGCGTGTCGAGGCCACTGCGGCCACGGTTGCCCTGTCCATCGCCGGCGGGGCCGACATCGTGCGGGTCCACGACGTCAAGGAGATGGTCCGGGTCTGCCGGGTAACCGACGCCGTGGTCCGGGGTTGGCGGCCCGCGGACTGGAAGACGTCTTGAACGGTGTCATCTGCTATCTGGGGCTTGGCGCCAACCTGGGCGACCGGCGGAGCAACCTGGACCTTGCCGTTCAGGGACTGGGATCCGGCGTAGAGCTGACGGTGCTCCGGACCTCCAGCGTCTACCAGACCGCCCCCTGGGGCCTGCTGGACCAGCCCGAATTCCTTAACATGGTGGCTGAGATATCCACCGTCATGTCGCCCCAGGACCTGCTCAAGCACGTAAAAAGCTTGGAGCAGGACTTGGGCCGGGTGCCCGGTGTCCGGCTTGGCCCCCGCCTGATCGACGTGGACATCCTGCTGTACGGAGACCAAGTGGTGGAGCAGCCAGACCTACATATTCCCCACGCCAGCCTGCATCTCAGGGCCTTCGCACTGGTCCCTCTGGCCGAGTTGGCGCCCCAGGCGGTGCACCCGGTCCTTGGCGCGACCATCGCCGGCCTGGCCGGGCAGGTAGACGGTTTGGACGGCGTAACCCGGTGCGTCTAAATCCGATCGGTTAATCCCAGATGGGCCGATTCGTGCCTGAAATGGATTAGCAGTCGCGACGCCCGGTTGACAATCTGGCCCGTCTGACGCATGATTTTCAATCGGGAGTGCCCCAGTATCAATCTACGGACAAAAATCGCCCGAGCTGACGGCTGTTCTAGCGACGGCACTTATAGGAACGAGGAGACAGTCATGGCCGACAAGCAACTCACATTTGACGAAGATGCCCGCGCTAGCTTGATGCGCGGCGTGGATGAGCTTAAACGGGTGGTTGGGCTAACCCTAGGCCCCAGCGGCCGCAACGTTCTGCTCAGCCGAATGTTTGGACTGCCCATCGTTTGCAGCGACGGCGTCACCGTCGCCAAAGAGGTGGAACTGCCCGACCCCTACGAGAACCTGGGCGCCCAACTGGTCAAGGAGGCCGCATCCAAGACCAACGACGCGGTTGGCGACGGCACCACCACCTCGGTCGTGCTGACCCAGTCCATCCTCCGGAACGGCTTTATGAACGTGGCGTCGGGGGCCAACGGCATCGGCATCCGCGATGGCGTTGACCTCGCGGTGGCGGCCGTGGTCGCCGAGCTGAAGAACATGGCGATCCCCGTGAAGGACCGCGACCAAGTCGCCCGAGTCGCCGCCCTCTCCGCCCACGAAGAACCCATCGCCGAATTGCTGGCCGATGCCCTGGACAAAGTGGGACGGGACGGCGTGGTGACCATCGAAGAATCCAAGTCACTGGTTGACGAATTGGAGTTCGTGGAGGGCGTCCGCGTGGACCGCGGCTATCTCTCCCCCCACTTCGTCAGCGACACCCAGCGGATGGAAGCGGCCATCGACAATCCCATGTTCCTCCTGACCGACCAGAAGATCAGCTCCCCCAACGAGGTCGTTGGAATCATGGAAAAGATGCTGCAGGCCGGAAAACGCTCGTTGGTCATCATCGCCGAAGATGTTGACGGCGAGGCTCTGTCCACCCTGGTGGTCAACAAGCTGCGGGGCACCATCGACTGCGTGGCCATCAAGGCCCCCGGCTTCGGTGAGCGGCGCAAGGCCCTGCTGGAGGATATCGCCATCGTCACCGGCGGCACCGTGATCAGCGCCGACCGGGGCCTCAAGGTCGAGGATGCCGACATCCCGCTCTTGGGCACCGCCCGCCGGCTGGTGGCCAGCAAAGACGAGTCCACCATCGTTGAGGGACACGGCGACGACACGGCCATCAAAGATCGATTGAACCAACTGCGCGTCCAGATCGAAGAGACCACCTCCGATTACGACCGGGAGAAACTCCAAGAGCGCATGGCCGCGCTGGTGGGCGGCGTTGCCGTGCTCAAGATCGGCGGCACAACCGAGCCGGAGATCAACGAACGCAAGTCTCGGGCCGAAGACGCTCTTTCCGCCACCAGGGCCGCCATCGAAGAGGGGATCGTCCCCGGCGGCGGGGTCGCTCTGGTTCGGGCCGGGCATGTCTTGAACGACCTGATCAGTGGCCTTGAGGGCGACCAAGCCGTCGGCGCGCGGATGGTCCGCGACGCCCTCAGCGCGCCGTTGCTGCTCATCTGCCAGAACGCCGGACATGAAGGCCAAGTGGTACTGGAAGGTGTTCGCACCGGCGAGGGCGACTGGGGCTTCGACGCCGACAAAGGCGAATATTGCAACTTGATCGCGGCCGGAATCATCGACCCGGTGAAAGTCACCAGGTCCGCCCTGGAGAACGCGGGAAGCATCGCGGGAATGATGTTGACCACCCAGGCGATCATCACGGAGATTCCAGAGTTCGTGCCCCTGCCCCAAGACATCCAAGACTTTATGCACGACTAGCCGCACGCGGCATCCCAGCCTATGCGAAGACCGGCCCGGTCCAGCCACCGAACTCAAGTGGCCGGCCGGGCCTAGTTATTTCTGCGGCTTGAAGCCGCTGATTGGATGATTTAATGCCGGGTACACCGCTGGACCGCGATTCCATCGCCAGCCTGATCTACGGGTCTCCGCCTCTGTTGGCGGACTATCTGTCGTTGGAGGCACAACTGCAGCCCAACGGGTTTGATCTGTCTCTAAAGGCTGTAGCCGGGCTGACGACACCCGGAGCCGTCGGCGCGGAAGACGCTGACCGGGAATTGTCGGAAACCGAGCCGATGGACTTTGGGCCCGGCGGCTGGCTGCAACTGGCGCCCGGCCCCTATCTGGTCACTTTCAATGAAGTGGTCAACCTGCCGCTGAACGTCATGGCATTGGGACGGCCCCGCTCCAGCTTGCTCCGCAGCGGCGTGGCGATCCACACCGCCGTTTGGGATGCCGGCTACCGGGGGCGGTCCCAGGCCCTGCTGGTGGTCTATCAGCCGGGCGGCTACCGGGTGCAGCGCGACGCCCGCCTGATGCAACTGGTGTTCTTCAGCATGGAGACCGCCGTGGGCGAAGGCTACCAGGGCCGGTTCCAGTCCGAGAATCTCTAGGATAGTTAAACGCCGATGGGTCCAGCAGCAGGCGCGATGCAAGACCTGAAAACCCACATCACCGAGTATGCCGGCCAGTGCGGGTTCGACCTGGTGCGGATCACCGGGGCCAATGCGTTCGCCGAGGAGCGCGACGCCGCTCTGGCGCGCATCCAGGCCGGGCAGATGGACGGCCTGCCCTGGTTCACCGAGTCCCGGGTCCGGCGCGGCGCTGACCCAGAAGCTCTGCTCCCCGGCGCGCGGTCCATCATCTGTCTGGGTCTGAGCTATCTTGGCCCCGGATCAGAGGAACCACCGGAACCCGGTAGGGGAAAGATCGCCCGCTACGCCAGGGTGAAGGACTATCACCGCGTCATGAAGCGGCGGATGAAGGCCTTTGTGCGCGGCTTAGAAGAGCATCTCGGAGAAACTGTCGCGGCACGCTGGTACGTGGATGACGGCCCCATGCTGGACCGCGCGGCTGCGGCCCGGTCCGGGCTTGGTTGGTTCGGCAAAAGCACCAACATCCTCACCCCGTCCCACGGCTCATGGGTGCTGCTTGGGCAGGTGATCACCGACCTGGAACTGATGCCCGACGCACCCTCGAAAAAGACCTGCGGCGCCTGTGTCCGCTGCATCGACGATTGCCCCACCGGCGCCATCGTGGCCCCGTACGTGGTCGACAACGCCCGCTGCATCTCCTACCAGACCATCGAGAACCGCGGCGTCATTCCCGTCGAGATGCGGCCGCTCATCGGCGATTGGATATTCGGCTGCGACATCTGCCAGGACGTTTGCCCGGTCAACCGCAGATCAAAGCTGCCCCAGTTGCCCATCCCCCCGGCTGATGCGGTGGGCGCGGCGGGAGAGGTTGATCTGGAGGAGATACTGTCACTGACCGAAGAGGAGTTCCGAAACCGGTTCCAGGGCACGTCGGTCATGCGGGCCAAACGCGTCGGCCTACAGAAGAATGCCTGTGTGGCGCTGGGGAACGCAGGGAACCGGTCGGCGGCGCCGGCGTTGGAGCGCGCCATGGAGACCGGCGAACCAATGGTGCGGGGGCACGCCGCTTGGGCCCTGGGGAAGATCGCTGGTCCAAAGGCAAAGGCCGTCTTGGACCAGTCGCTGACAACCGAAGACGACCCCTACGTCCGGGGAGAGATTGAGGCGGCGCTGCGGGAGTTCGTTCTCTAACTCGACTACGAACTCGACTAGGCGGACTGGGCCGTTTGGGCGTTGCCTGACCCCGCTTTCTTGCGGCCTCCGGAACGGCGGCGGCGCTGGTTGTTGGCCGGCGGGTTGAAGTCGGCGGGAACGTAGCCCTTGCCGAAGTGGAGCTTCTTCATCTCTTCTTCTATCAGGATGAAGTCGTTCTTGGGCAGCAGATGAAGGTTGGCCTGGAAGGCCATGTACCAATCCTCGGGGTTCCACCGCTTGATGTACTCGAGGCGGGGCGCCAGCATGTTGGCGTCGATGAACTGACTGTCCTCCAGGATCACACCGGGCTTCAGCTTGATGTGGTAGGGGAAGCCGGTACTACCCTCCTTGACCCAGATCTCTTCCTCGGCTTCATAGAACGAGGACATGGCGGTCGCGGTGGCGGCGAAGCAGCGCCGGTGGGAGATATAAAGGAGCACGCGGTCTCCCTCGGTGATCCGCTGCACCTTGCGCCGGTGTTGCGCCTTCAGGCCCAAAAGAGTGAATCCCCGCTCCTTCGTGATGCGGTAATTCTCCTCGTTATTGATCATCATCCAAAAATTGCTGGGCATACACACCTCGAAAACCAGACCGTGGGCCATCTCACGCCCTACAGCCAAACCCGCTTCATTCTATCATGATAAAGACTATCAATCGCTAAAGAGCTGAAGACAGCAAGATATCAATGATGATGGGGCCGCCGTGTCTGATCTTCCGGCAATTTCTTCCGGGATATTGTGCTGTCTTGGGGGGTGTTGTAACATCAGGCGGGCTTCGGCAGGTTTCCACTAGGCAGGCTTGGCTGACCCCGGCTCGGCACTCGCGGCAATCGCGGATCATTTAAGAGGAATAATCATTATGACCACTGGGAACACGGGACAACGGGACATCGCCATCGTCGGCGTGGCCGAATCAGACGTTATGGGTACGGTCCCCAACAAGTCTTCGCTGCAACACCACGCCGAAGCCGGCCACAACGCACTGGCTGACGCCGGACTGTCCAAGAGCGACGTTGACGGCCTGTTGACCGCCGGCGGCTCCACCTTGGTCACCGCCGAGTACATGGGTATCCACCCAACGTTCACCGACAGCACCACCGTCGGCGGGTCTTCTTTCGTGATCCACGTTGCCCACGCCATGGCAGCCATCCGCGCCGGTTACTGCGAGGTGGCCCTGATCACCCACGGTCAGGCCGGTCGCTCGGCCAGGGCCCGGTTCCCCGCGGACGGCAATCTGCCTTTCCAGCAATACGAAGCGCCCTATGGGTTCATTGGAGCGCCGATCAACTACTCGCTGGCCTGCTCGCGGTACATGCACCAGTTCGGCGAGGACCGCACCCGCCAGGGCATGGCCGAGATCGCCGTGGCCACCCGCAAATGGGCCAACCTGAACCCCAAGGCCCTGATGCATGACACAACAATGAGCTTCGATGAGTACCACGACTCTCGCTGGGTGTCCTGGCCCTTCCACCTTTTCGACTGCTGTTTGGTAACCGACTCGGGCGCGGCCATCATCGTGACCACCGCCGAACGGGCCAAGAGCCTCAAGAAAGCGCCGGTCTGGGTGTTGGGCGCCGGTGAAGGTCACGACCACAACCTGGTTAGCCAGATGCCCGACTACACCTCTACCTGGGCCAGGCGGTCCGGGCCGCTGTCCATGCAACGGGCCGGCATCACCCACGACGATCTGGACCTGACCATGATCTATGACTCCTTCACCTACACCGTGATGGTGACTTTGGAGAGCATGGGCTTCTGCGCACCGGGGGAGGCCGCCGACTTCGTGGCCAACCAACGGACGGCGCCCGGCGGCGATTTCTCGCTGAACACCAGTGGCGGCGGACTGTCGTACACCCACCCCGGCATGTACGGCAGCTTCCTGTTGGTGGAGGCGGTCCGGCAGTTGAGGGGCGAGGCTGGCGACCGGCAAGTGAAGAGCAAGCGCGACCCCAGCCAGAACGCCAAGCTGGCCGTGGTCAACGGCACCGGCGGCTCCCTGTCTTCGACCGGAACTGTGGTCTTGGCCACGGATTAAAACCCGGCCCTAGGACCCCGTCCGGTACACTTTCCCCGCTTCACAAGGCGGCTCACTCCACGAGCCGCCTTTTCATTTTTACCAAAAACTTGCATTTCTCCGCTTATGTTTGGTCAATCATCCTTGGATTCACCTATGCTAGGGTGTCTGCATACTATTGGGTCAGCGTCTATGGCGCTCTCTCATCATTTGTTCCGCCGATGGCGAAAGGATTTTGTACATGGACCGCACTATTTCCTCTTTTCTTCAGCACCTCATCGTCGAAAAAGGCTTCTCCCGCAACACCTCCGACGCCTACCGCAACGACCTGGGCCAGTTCTGGGAATTTCTACAGGACCACGGCAGCGGCCGGTCCAAAGAGCACACGGCTGAAAACGGCAACGGCCATACCAATGGCAACGGCAACGGGCACACCAACGGCAACAGCGCCTCCCTCTGGGAAACCGTGGACATCAACATCCTCAACCTCTACATCGAGGACCTGAGAGTCCGCAAGGGATACCGCGACACCACCACCGCCCGCAAGGTGGCCTCCATCAAGTCGTTCTTCGGGTTCCTCTTAGAGAACAGCCTCATCACGGAAGACCCCACCGAGTCACTGGGTTCGCCCCGCGTCGGCCGCACCCTGCCCAAGTTCCTCCCGGAGGAGGACGTGACCACTCTGCTGGATGCCGCTTATAAGTCGGGCACCAACGAGGGTCAACGCGACGCCGTCATCATGGAACTGCTCTACGCCACCGGACTGCGGGTTGGCGAGTTGGTCTCCTTGAACGTGCAGGACGCCGACCTGTCTGAATCCTACATCCGCTGTCTGGGCAAGGGCTCCAAGGAGCGCATCGTTCACCTGTACCCCAAAGCCTTGGAAGAGCTGCGGCGCTATCTGAAGCAGGCCCGAGTGGCGCTGCTGGGCCACCGCCGCACCGAACAGTCGATGTTCGTCAATCACCGCGGCGAGCGCCTGACCCGCCAGTGGGTCTGGACCATTTTAAAGACCTACGCGCAGAAGGCCGGGATCAGCCAGAACATCACCCCCCACACCCTGCGGCACAGCTTCGCCACACACCTGCTGCAGAATGGGGCCTCACTCAGGCACGTACAGGAGTTGCTGGGCCATTCCAGCATCTCCACCACCCAGGTGTATACCCACCTGACCGACGGCCACGTGCAGCAAGAGTACGTAAAGAGTCACCCTAGGGCCTGATTGCACGGCATCCGGTCCGTACCCGGATGTTGCTACGAACCAGGCGCGTCACAGGGCAGTCCGGCTCGGCTAGAACGGCGGATAAGCCGGTAATTCCGTGTCTACGGACTGCCCTTTTTTACCGATTACTGATATAGTTGAACTGTTGCCGTGAGACTGAATCACAGGCTTTCATCAACCTTAGGCAGCCTCAATCAGAATTACAAACACCCTCCTCAGGAGGAACCCACCAATGGCGGGAAAAGGTCGCCGGGCCGCATCCCGGCAAGGACAACTGAAACGAAAGCGGGTCCAGAAGGGACCCAGCGGAATCCCCACAACCCGCCGCACTACCGCGGTTGACGGGGGCGAACAACCCGTGGGCATCACTGCGGGCGTCGAGGATGCCGAGTTGGAAGGCGCCGCCGAGGCCGCGATGCCAGCCGAAGCTCCTGTGGCAGCCCCTCGCACGCGCCGGCCGTCTACCGTCGCCCGCACCCCTCATGGCGAGTTCTCCGGAGCGGGGCAACAGGGCCGGCTGCGGGGCGAACGCCCGGCAGCCTACCTGTTTGCCGGCGCGGAATTCCGGCGCATCATGGTCCTCACCAGTGTTATCGTCGCAGCCCTAATAGTCCTGGGAATAGTCCTCTAGCCAATATGCCTCTACCGCTGGTAGAACAGCGTTTAAGGGCCACCCCGGAAAGTCCTGGCGTCTATTTGATGAAGGACCCTCGGGGGACAGTGCTCTACGTTGGGAAGGCCAGTGTTCTCCGCAACCGCCTCCGGCAGTACTTCGGTTCCCCAACCAACCTGCCCAACAAGATCCGGCGCATGCTGGGGCATCTCCACGACTTCGAATACATCGTCACCGACTCGGAAGCCGAAGCGCTGATCCTAGAGAACACCCTGATCAAGCGGTACAAACCCCGCTACAACGCCCGGCTGAAAGACGACAAGACCTACCCCTACCTCAAGATCGACCTGAGCGAAGACTTCCCCCGGGTCTACATCACCCGGAGGGTGGCGAAAGACGGCGCCAGGTATTTCGGCCCCTTCGCCACCTCCAACACCGTTCGCAAGACCATGGACCTGGTCAAACGCCTGTTCCCCTACCGGTCGTGCACCAAGAACATCACCGGCAAAGACGCCCGGCCCTGCCTGGAATACTACATCAACCGCTGCGTCGCCCCCTGCACCGGCTACGCCAGCAAGGACGACTACGCCAAGGTCATCGGCCAGGTTGTCATGTTCATGGATGGCGACACCGGCGCCGTGACCCGGGACCTGAAAGTCAACATGGACCGGGCATCGGAGGACCTGGAGTTCGAGCGGGCCGCGGTGCTCAGGGACCGGATCAAGGCCGTGGAGAAGGTGGCCGAAGAACAACGGATCAAGGTCGATGCCAACCCGGTCAGCGACATGGACGTCATCGCCCTAGCCCAGGGAAGCAACGAGTCCTGGGTTGAGGTATTCTTCATCCGCAAGGGGAAGCTGGTGGGCAGGGACCACTTCTTCATGGAGGGCACCGAGGACGACACCGAAGCCCTGGTGGTGGGCCAGTTCATCAAGCAGTTCTACCAAACTGCCGCCCTGGTGGTGCCGCCGAGGGTGGTGTTGCAACACGAGCCCGAAGACGCTGAGACCATCACCCAGTTGCTGCGGCAGATCCGCGGCGGCGCGGTCCGGCTGGTCTGCCCCAAGCGCGGCGTTCACCGGGAACTGGTCGAGACGGTGGCCGAAAACGCCCGCCAGGGCTTGATGCAACACCGCATCACCTGGATGGGCAACAACGACATCATCCAGCAGGCCATCTCCGACCTGGAAGAGGAACTTAGCCTGCCGCTGCCGCTCCGCCGCATGGAATGCTACGACATATCCCACATCCAGGGCAGCAATACCGTGGCCAGCATGGTGGTCTTCGAGGACGGCAAACCCAAACCCGCTCACTACCGCCGTTTCAAGATCAAGACGGTGGACGGAGTGGACGACTTTGAGAGCATGCGCGAGGTCCTGCGCCGGCGTTTCAAGCGTTTGGCCGCCGCACGGGCCGCCGAGGCGCGGGGCGAAGGCGAAGGGGCCGGTATCGACAGCTTTGGCGTCATTCCCGACCTGGTGTTGATCGACGGCGGCAAGGGCCAGCTCTCGGCCGCCTTGGAAGTGTTCTTGGAGCTTGGCTTGGACGACGTTCCCCTGGCCTCCCTGGCCAAAGAGAACGAGGAGTTGTTCGTCCCGCACACGCCGGAGCCCATCATCCTGCCGCGGGACTCCCAGGCCCTCTACCTGGTGCAGCGCATCCGCGACGAAGCCCACCGGTTCGCCATCACCTACCACCGGAATCTGCGCAGCAAGAGCAGCTTGAAATCTCCCATCGACAACGTCTCCGGCATCGGGCCCAAACGCAAGCGAATGCTCATGCGCCGCTTCGGTACCCTAAAGGGTATCAAGGAGGCGGCGGTGGACGACCTGGCATCGGTACCCGGCATGACCCGATCCTTGGCGATCAGGCTGAAGCAGACCATTTAGCCTCCGCTCCTGTACGCCTGGCCCACGCCTGGCGCAACCCCGGTTTACACTTATACCCAATATTTGATTGCCATTAAGCAAACCGTGTTGTACGATGTACTTCCGTGCCCATCAATGGGTATCCCAGGCAGGTTCGCCGAGCTAGATTCCTGACTGATTTCCGGCTATTTTCCGACTGAATTCCAACCGGTTTCCGGCTCTGGTTTTCTTGGTTCCCCTGGTTTTAATGTAACTATGGTCAAAGTTTCAATATCCCTGCCCAACAACACTCAGATCACCTTTGAGTCTGAGGAGTCCGAGGTGTTGCATGAGGTGGTGGGAATGGTGCTGCGTGACCTGCCTAGGGATCTGATGCGGTCGCAAGACCCCAGTGCACCGGTGGAAAAAAGTACCGGAGTTGCAACTACAACGGCCTCCGCCGTGCTATCGCCCGTGGCCCCAACCATAACCCCGGAACCTGCCGTGGTCTCTGAACCTATCATCGACTCGGAACCCGTGACGGTGGCCGAGACCGCGCCGCCGCCCGCTACACCGGCACCAGTGGCTCCCGTTGCTGCGCAAGTCTCACAGGAATCGGCTCCGCCGCCATCTGCGCCACCGCGGTCCGCTTCATTGGACCGGACAACCACGGACCCGGTGGCCGCCACAGCCGAGATGTCTCCGGAACTCCTTTCTGAGGAAGGCCGGGCCAATTTCGTGGCGTTCTGTCGGCAGACCAACCCCCTGGGCGACATGCGCCGGGTGGTGGTGGCCGCCGAGGGCGCCAGCCGGCATTTCGGCCTGGACGGTGTGAATGCCGACGACCTGGCCGATCTCTTTGACATGGCCGGGTGGCGGCGTCCGGGCAACTTCACCCAGACTCTGCGCAACGCCGCCCGCTCCAAGTTCGGCTGGCTGGAACGCATCCCGGGCCGTTCGGGCCGCTACGCCGCCACCCCCCTGGGTCTCTCCAAAACCGTCGATAGCTAGGCGGGCGGCGCTGCCCCGGTTAGTTATAGTTTCCACGGCTTTATATTTCCATCTGGGTTCCTTTCATCAATCGGTAACGCTCTGGCGTACACGCTTGGCCTAGGAATTCGTATAATGGCTGCTGGGCCGGCGTCTGCCGCGCCCCAGACCGGCGAGCGATCCCCTGATAGGAGAACGGCAGAGACTGGATGGAGATATTAACAACTGCGCCCAAGCGGGCCATGGCGGTTACGCCCCACCCCGATGACTGCGAAGGCGGGTGCGGCGCCTCGCTGTCCAAATGGGTCCACGAATCTGGGACCGTCGGGGCAGTGGCCATGTGCACCAACGGCAACAAGGGAACCGGCGACCGGGACATGACCTCGGAGCGCCTGGCCGCCACCCGGGTGGTGGAGCAGCGGGCCGCCTCCGATATTGTCGGCATCTCGGACGTGGTTTTCCTGGCCCATCCCGACGGCGGGTTGGAGGACACCGAGCTATTCCGCAGTCAGGTGACCCGCGAGATTCGGCGGTTCAAGCCCGATGTGATTCTCTGCATCGACCCGTACCGCAGCAAGACCCATACCCACCGCGACCACCGTATGAGCGGTCGAGTGGCTTTGGACGCGGCATTCACCTACGCCTGGAGCTACCAGCACTTCCCGGAGCAGATCACCGAAGAAGGACTGGAACCCCACCGCGTGGAGCAGGCCCTTATGTGGGGCAGCGAGGACCCCGACGTTTTCGTGGACATCCAGCCCTACCTCGACGTGAAGGTCGACTCCCTGGGCGCCCACGCCAGCCAGATGTCATCGTCGAGAGAGGAACGCCTGGAGCGGATCAAGAACAACTCGGGCCGCCACAAAGAGCTTACCGGCCTGGATTACGTTGAGGGATTCCGCCGGATCACCTTCAACCTGGGCTCGCTGGACTGGCAGTTGCTCCACCGGTAGCCCCGGCCCGCGCCTGTACCAGGGACCACCTTAAAACTCCAGCGCCTCAACACTCCTGACCTAAAACCAAGAACGGAGAACACGATGCCTGTATTTGAACTCCGCACCTACACCCTCTACGTCGGCAAGATGGGCGAGGCCATAAAGCACTACTCGGAGTCGGGCTGGCCGGCGCTCCAGAACGGCGGATTCGACAAGAAACTTGTCGGTTACTTCACCAGCGATGTTGGGACCATCAACCAACTGGTCCACCTGTGGAAGTTCGACAGCGACGAAGACCGGCGCAACCACTGGTCCACGCTCTTTGCCGACGAGCCGTTCATGGCCTTCGCCGCCAAACTCCGACCGTTGGTCATGCAACAAGAGGTCAAGCTGCTGCTGGAAGCTCCCTGGGGTCCGCACCCTTAGCGTCTCGGTTCCCTGATTCGACTCCCAAACGCCTTCCACATGGTCCGCAATGAATACAGACCGAACGGAACAGCCGGCAGCCCTATACTCCGTTGAGTACGGCCAAGACGGACCGCCGATCGTGTTGCTGCACGGCCTTGGTGGCGCCAGCAGCGCCTGGGAAGCGGTGGCGCGGTCGCTGTCGCCGCGAAAGGTCATCGTGCCTGACCTGCTGGGATTCGGGAGGTCTCCCCGGAGCAACTCAGCCTATAGCATCGAAGAGCATCTGGACGCTTTGTTGCGGTTGGTTAGGAACAAAGGGCTGCAGAACGAGCGGTTCGACTTGGCCGGTCATTCGATGGGGGCCATCCTCGCGGCAGCGTTCGCCAGCCGACACCAAGACTTGGTTCGAGGCCTGGCGTTGGCCGGACTGCCGATCTACCGGTCGAGAGAACAGGCGCTGGAAAGAAGCAAAGAGCTGGGTATACTGGCCCGCTGGATCCTGGGGGAAAGCCCCATGGCAAAAATCATGTGTCAGCTCATGTGCCTCTTACGCCCAGGGCTGATCATGGCTGCCCCCTATTTCCTTCCCGGTCTCCCGCCAAACGTCGCCCGAGACGCCTTCCGGCACGACACCGCCTCATTCTTCGGCAGCCTGCAGAACGTGGTCCTAGGCGATCGATTGGACGGCATACTCGATTCCCTGTCCCAGCGCCCGGTCCTGGTCATCCACGGTGAATCGGACAAGATCGCCCCGTTCGAGTTGGTCCAACGCCTGCCCAAGAAATATCCTGGCTGGCGGTACGAGTTTGTGGCAAACGGCGGCCACCTCATGCCGATCAAGCAGCCAGAGTTAGTCGCCCAACTGCTGAGGGACATCCCCGGTTGATATTAGATCCCAGACCGAGATGCCGCCTCGCCCCTTAAGAACGACATCCCTTGGGAGCGCATCATTGACGTGGTGTTGCTCCGGGCGATGGCCCGCAGGAAGTTGGCAACGATGCCCGTGTTCTTGCGGGTCTCTTTGCGGGGCGCGGGGAGGGAGACCGCCGATGTCTCGTCCAGCAGGCCCCATTGGGGCGGCAGGCTGCCCCGGGTGACCACGCCTTTGGGGGAGATCAGGTAATGGAAGTCGGCGATGCCCATGAATCTGGGGTCGTGGAACTTGGTGCTGAAGGACGAGACCCGGTTGCGGTAGGCGTCCTCTTTGCCGGCAACCCGGCGGTAGTCGGCCAGGGCCTGCCTGAACGCCGGAACCTCTCGCCAGGCATCAGGGGACTGCAGCTTGGCGTATTCCAAGGCCTGGCTCAGGGTCTCCTTGGCCAGGTCGGTGCGGCCCGTGACCACGCCCTCCCGGCCTCGCAGCGCCGATAGGTCGCCGGCGGTGTGGTCGTCGCGGGAGAAATCGGACCGGCTGGACTTGACCTCGACGATGTAAAACGTGTTCTGTGGCCCCACGGCGGCCAGGTCCACGATGCGCCCGCCCGGCCCTTCCAGCTTGACCTCCAGCCCGATCACCCGGCAGCCCGCCTCGCGGTACAACCACTCCCATGCCGCCATCTTCAGGTCATAGGTCAGCCGGGTCTCGTTACCCCTCTTGAAGGGGGCAGAAACCGTAACCGGTCCGTCTTCCGCGCGTCCCGTCATCCGTCAAATCTACTCGCATATCAAGGCGCTAGGCCGTAACGATGATGAGACTCCTGCCGTCGATTTTCAACGGGCTGCTGTCGTTAACGGCGCGCCATACCGGCGAACCGATCTAGCCCAGCTCGTGCAGGCGGCGGACCATCTTCCGCATCTGGGCTTCTTCGGGCGGGTCCTGGCTGTAGACGGTGAAGCATGCCTCGTCCAGCAGACCGCCGTAACGCTCGACGAACCGGTCTGCAATCTCGTCGTACTCGCCGGAGACGCAGAAGGCGTCCAGCATTTCGTCGGGGACCAACTCGCCCATCTCAGCCCATTCGCCCTTGAGGGACATCTGGTGCAGTTGCTGGCCGATCTCCTCGAATCCGTGGGCCTCCAGGACCGGGAAATAGCTCCTGGTCGAGGCGTAGAAGGCGATGCGGCGGCGCACCTCGGCCTGCATCGCCACGATGCTGGAGCGGTCCGGCCCGGTGATGATGAACCCGCCGCCGGTGACCTTCAACGAGCCGCTGTCTCTGCCCGCCTTCTGGGCGCCCTTTTCCAGTCCGGGACGCACCACTTTGCTCACGTACTCGGGGGAGGTGAGGCTGTGCAGCATCAGGCCGTCCGAGACCTCGCCCGCCACCTGGCAGTTGTAACTGTTCACGGCGGCGGTGAAGACCTCGGGCGCCGGATATTCGCTGGGACCGGGACTGAAGAAGGGCGTCATCAGGGAGAACTGGTAGCTCTTGCCCTGGTGGTCCAGCTTCTCGCCGGTCTGCCAACTGTGCCAGATCGCCCTCAATGATTGGACGTAATCGCGCAGCCGCGGGCCCGGCGCCTCCCAATCGGTGGAGAAGCGGCGCTGGATATGGCCTTTGACCTGGGTGCCCAGTCCCAAGCGGAACCGACCCTTGGACAGTTCCTGCAGGTCGTGGGCGAGGTAGGCGGTGATCATGGGGGACCGGGGAAAGGCGATGGCCACCCTGGTCTCGAGGGTGGTCCGGGTGGTCGACGTGGCGGCCAGGGTCAGGGGCAGGAATGAATCGTGGGCGGTCTCGTTGCTGCACACCGAGTCGTAGCCCATGGATTCAGCCCAGGCGGCCTCGGCGGGCGCCGAAGCCAGTTCCTTGGCGGCTAGCCGATAGGTAACACGCATGACTACTCCTGGGTGGCGGTCTCGTAGCTCTGGTAAACGTAGTCGGTCTTGGAGGCCATGACGAAGTCGTTGCGGTGCAGGTTGCGAATCTTATGGGTCCACCAGGTCACCTGGACCCGGCCCCATTCGGTGATCAACCGGGGGTGGTGTCCCTGGTCCTCGGCCAGGGCGCCCAGTTGGTTGGTGAAGTCCAAAGCCCGTTGGAAGTCCTTGAACTTGAAGACCCGGTCCAACTTGGGGATGCCGTTCTCGTAGATCAGGTCCCACTCGGGAACCTCGGGTTTAAGCTGGGCCACCTCTTCCTCGGTAACGCTGGGCGAGTCCCGGCGGCAGGCCTCGCACTTCTCATTATTCAAACCGGCCATCTTGGCACCTCGGTTGGTTATTCAGGCTAGGACTAGGACATCCTCGTGAGGCGAATTTTAGCATAGGGATGGGCGGTGATTCCTTGAGCCACATCCCCCGTGGGGTTATAGTCTCTATAGCATGACTGATTTCAGCAGATATACCGTTTCCATCGACTATGACCGGCGTTTGTACCAGCAGGACATCGCCGGGTCGGTGGCCCACGCCAAGATGCTGGCCAAGCAGGGCATCATCTCCCAGGAAGACGCCGCCCAGATCGCCCAGGGACTGGCCGGAATCAAGCAGGAGATCGAAGACGGCTCGTTCCCCTGGGACCCGGCCCTGGAAGACCTGCACATGAACATCGAAAGCCGCCTGCACCAGACCATCGGCGCGGCGGCGGGCAGGCTGCACACGGCTAGGTCGCGGAATGACCAGGTGGCCGTGGACCTGCGGCTCTATACCAAAGAAACCATTGTCGCTCTGGTGCGCGGTTTGCGGGGCGTGCAGCGGGCATTGACCGGACTGGCCGAGCAGTACCACGACGTGGTCATGCCCGGCTACACCCACCTGCAACGGGCCCAGCCGGTGCTCTTCGCCCACCATATGCTGGCCTACTTCGAGATGTTCCAGCGGGACATCGGCCGGTTCCACGACTGCCACCAGCGCACGGATGTGATGCCCCTGGGCAGCGGCGCCTTGGCCGGAGTGGCCTACCAGACCGACCGGGAGTTCCTGGCCAAGGAACTGGGTTTCAGCCGCATCAGCGCCAACAGCATGGACGCCGTGTCCGACCGCGACTTCGTGGTGGAATTCCTGGCCGCCGCGTCGGTCTGCATGATGCACTTCTCGCGGATGTCCGAGGAACTGGTCCTCTGGTCCAGCGGCGAGTTCGGGTTCATCCGGCTGGCCGACGACTTCACCACTGGCAGCAGCATCATGCCCCAGAAGCGGAACCCCGACTTCGCCGAACTGGCCCGGGGCAAGACCGGCCGGGTCTACGGCGACCTTATGGGCATGCTCACGGTGCTGAAGGGCCTGCCCCTGACCTACAACCGGGACCTGCAGGAGGACAAGGAAGGCTTCTTCGACGCCGCCGACACCCTCACTACGACCCTGGACGTTTTCCAGGCCATGCTGCCCGGACTGAAGCTGAACGAGGAGCGGGTATCCGGGCTGGCCGGAGAGAGCCAGATGCTGGCCACCGACCTGGCCGACTACCTGGTGGCGAAGGGCATGCCATTCCGGGAGGCCCACGGCATCATGCGCCAACTGTCCCGCCACTGCGACGAGGGGAATATCGGCCTTAATGACCTGCCGATCGGGGAGTACAAGAAACTCTCCAGACTCTTTGAACCGGACGTCTATGACATCACTGCCATTTCGTCCGCCGCCGCCAGGGACAACCCCGGAGGGACGGCGCCGGGCCGGGTGGCTGCCGCGCTGGCAGAAGCTAAGGAAATATTGGAGGCTGCCGCAGATGGTTTCTGAGGCCAGGGTGCTCATCGCCCCGTCGGTGCTGTCCGCCGACTTCGCCGACCTGGGCCGTCAGGTCCGGGCGGTCACCGACGCCGGGGCCGACCTGATCCACGTGGACGTGATGGACGGCGTGTTCGTGCCCGCCATCTCCTTCGGCGAGGTGGTGGTGGACGCCATCCGGGCCAACACGGATGTCCCGCTGAACATCCACCTGATGATTCAGGAGCCGGAGAACCTGCTGTCCACCTTCGCCAAGGTTGAGTCAGACCAGATACTGGTCCACGCCGAGGCCTGCGGGCACCTGCACCGGACCGTTTCCCGGATCAAGGACAAGGGCAACCAGGTGGGTGTGGCCCTCAATCCGGGCACCCCGGTGAGCGCGGTGGAGGATGTCCTTTCATTGCTCGACATCGTGATGGTGATGTCGGTGAACCCCGGCGCGTCGGGCCAGTCGTTCATCCCCCAAAGCCTGGACAAGATACGCCGCCTGAAGGCCATCATCGGCCACGCCGGTTGCGATACCCAGATCGAGGTGGACGGCGGCATCAAGGCCGACTGGACCGCCCAGGATTCCATCAAAGCCGGCGCCACGATCCTGGTGGCCGGCTCAGCCATCTTCAATGACCGCGAGACCATCCCCGAAGCCATGAAGGGCATGCGTGGGTGTGTTCTGGGCTGACAGCTACGAGCGGTACGGTTTTAGGCAATAAAAAACCCCGGTTTGAAACCGGGGTTTTTCTGATTCTTCCAGTTGGTCACCCTACAGGGCGGCGAAGACCTTTTGGACCTTCTTGGACTTGTGTAGGGAGCGGAGGCAGCGGCTGCAGATCTTCAACCGAACCGACTTGCCCTCACGGACCAGGGTTTGCTTATGGACGTTGGCCTTGAACCGCGTCTTGGTGTGGCGGTTGGAGTGGCTCACGTTGTTGCCGGACATGCCGGCCTTTAGACAGATCTCGCAGCGCATATCTCTTGACTCGTTTGTGCCGGTCTGGCTCAACGCCGGACGGCAAGATAACCGATGTTTACCAGCATCCGCTCTGGGGAGCGCATCTCAGGTTAACACAAAGCCTACACTCAAACAACCGCCGGTGTCGCCGCGACTTGCGGGCCACCACTGAGAGCGATCAGTCTTGATCCAGGTCCCAGTTTCGCCGCCCCATACCTTACCTTGATCAAGGGGTGTATCATCCACACTGCATTAATTCTGGACCCAGGAGGACCTCGATGAACGTCATCCGACTCGGCGAAGTAGATTTCGTCCCCATCGCAACCGCCACGCCTATCCCCGGTTGGACCGGCGGCGAAGTCAAGCGCACCCGGCAGCCCATCTTGCCCGAGGGCGCCAGCAAGCACTTCAACAGCAGCGTTGTAAACTTCGAGCGCGGCGCCACCACCGGCTGGCACGTCCACAAGAGCGACCAGATCCTGGTGGTGACCGCCGGGAACGGCATAGTAGCCAATGAGAGCGGCCAGCAGGAGATTCACGTGGGCGACGTGGTCCACATCCTGGAAGGCGAGAACCACTGGCACGGCGCCAAAGCCGATTCCTACATGTCCCACATCACCATCACCGCCGCCGAATAACCGGCCCACTTGGTGTTGCAAGTAAATAGCCCCGTCACTCCTGTGGAGCGACGGGGCTATTCTCTATGCCATGAATCTCCCTAATCCCGGTATTCCGGGTTGCTCTTCCATTTGGGCTGGGGGGTTTCCTGGCCGGAGCGGGGCACGAATTCCGACGGCTCGACCAGCTGCAGTTTATGGATGTATCGCGGGCAGTTGGGATAGGACTCGGTCACCCGCACGCGGACGATGAACTGGGCCTCATGGTACTCGGCGAGCAGCGGGTCGTCCTCATCGATGGACGCCACCCCCTGAAGCCGCAGCCGCGCCTGACCTTCAAAGTCGATGAACAGCAGGCCGGCGTTGGGGTTCTGCAGCAGATTGCCCATGGACTGGTACTTGCCATTGCCGTCATAGTTGGGGAAGGCGATGGTGTGTTCATCCACCACTCGCACGAACCCGGGGTCGCCGCCCTTATAGGAACACGTCGGCAGCCCACGCTCGTCGCACGTGGCCAGGAAGAACATGCGCGCCTTCTCGATGAACTCCCGGCCGTCCGGAGTGATGCTATCGCTCACCCGGTCGGACATTCGGTCGGCCAACCTGCGGGTGCCGAACTTGTCCTGAAGCTGCCGGTTGCCGGGATGGTAGTCGTGGACCTTCATGTTCGTCCTCCCTGGTGGCGGAAAATCTCCACGGCGGCGTAGTCGATGACCGACCCTCGGATGGGCGGGTGGGGTTTCTTGACCCGAACTTCGACCGACTCCACCGGGAAGTCGGCCAGTATCCGGTCGGCGATGCCCTGAGCGGCGGCTTCCAGCAGATTGCGGGGCTCGCCTTCCATCACCGACTTTACGGCCCGGTAGATGTGGGCGTAGCTGATGGTGTCTTCCAGGCGGTCCGACTTCCCTGCCCGGCCCAGGTCCATGGCCACGGTCAGGTCAACCAGATATTCCTGTCCCAGCACCCGCTCCTCCGGGTTCACGCCGTGAAACCCGTAGAAACGCATGCCCTCCAAAACGATGCGGTCGGTCCGAGACGATTGGCTGCTCATCAGCGGTCCCGAGCCTAGCGGCCGGCTGCTGCGACGGCGTCGGCGAAGGCCAGCAGGTTCTGCGCCCGCTTCACCACCGGCACGTCCACCATGCGGCCGTCCATGGCGAGCGATCCCCGGCCCGCTGACTCGGCCTCGTCCCAAGCCGCCATTATCTGTTTGGCGTAGGCCACTTCTTCGGGAGACGGGCTGAATGTCTCGTTGATTATGTCAAGTTGGGACGGGTGGATGGCGAACTTCCCGGTGTACCCCATCTGCCTCGCCCGCTTGGCGTCGGCCCTGAGGGCGTCCGGGTCCTGGAAGAGGACGAATGGCGAATCCAGAGAGGCAACGTTGGCCGCTCTGGCCGCCACCGGGACCAGCGACCGCGGCACCTGGACCTCCTCGCCGGTATCGGAGCGCTCGATGCCCATGTCGTTGGTGAAATCCTCGGCGCCAAAGGCCAAGGCGATCACCCGGCTGGAAGCGGTTGCGATATCCCGGGCGTCCACCAGGGCGCTGGCGGTCTCGGCCCAGGCGACCACCTTGATGGAACCCGGCTCCACACCGGCCTGGGGCTCGATGGCGCTGAGCATGCGGTCGACGTCGCGAATGTTCCACGTGGATTCGACCTTACCCAGGCTGATGCCGTAGAGGTCGGGGGAGACGATGGCCTCAAGCTCGGGTCGGGTTAGGCCGGAGTCCAAGGAGTTCACCCGGACCATGACCTTCTGTCCTTCGCGCCGCAAGGTGGGCACCCACTCCTTGGCCAGGTCCCTGGCGGCGGTCTTCTCGCCGGGCGGCACCGAGTCCTCCAGGTCCACCATGATCACGTCGGCCTTGAAGCTGCGCGCCCGTTCCAGCATATTTGCCCGGTTGCCGGGCACAAAGATAAAGCTGCGTAGTAGTTCCATGTTTGGTTGTTGTTCCTAGTTACCGCGCCCATTTCGGAGCGATGAATAGTTTGTGCTATTGCAGAGAAGATTCTCTAAGGCGCTCGGCAATCAGTTCGTCAGCCAAGCTGGTCTCGCTGGGGACATCCGAAAAATCGTCTTGAGCCGACCAATCATAGTTACTGTTTTCTCTAGAACTAACTTCTCGTCCGCTACCCTGGCGATCAGTGTGTCACCAGCCGAGATATTCATCGCCTGGCGGATGTGGGCTGGGATGACCACTCTTCCTTGGGAGTCCACGTGGACCTGGTTAGACTTCGACTTTTCCATAATCGATAACCGGCTGGCCGTCTACTTCATGTCGCCCCAGGTGGGGCCCCACTTGGCGTCGACTTTAAGGGTTACGTCCAGGTCCATGGCGCCGGGCATCTCGTCGAAGACCAGGGCTTTCAGGGCGTCCATCTCTTCTTTGGGCATCTCAAAGACCAGTTCGTCATGCACCTGCAGGAGCATCTTGGTCCGCAGTTCCTCCTCGTCCAGCCGCTTCTGCACCCGGATCATGGCCAGCTTCATGATGTCGGCGGCGGTCCCTTGGATCGGCATGTTTATCGCCATCCGTTCCGCCGCGCCGCGGGTATTGAAATTGGAACTGGTGATGTCGGGTAGGTAACGCCGGCGGCCCAACATCGTCTCCACGTACTGCTCGGACCTGGCCTTGGCCTTCACCTCTTCCAAGTAACCTTTGATGCCGGGGTACTTGTTGAAATAAGCCTCAATGAACGACGCGCCCTCCTCCCGGCTGAAACCGGTCTGCTGGGATATACCGTGGGCGGAGAGACCGTAGATCACCCCGAAATTCAGCACCTTGGCGATGCGGCGCTGCTCCGAGTTCACCTCGTTCAGCGGGACTTCAAACATCGACGAAGCCGTGGATGAGTGGATATCCTCGCCCCGTTGAAAGGCTTCCAAAAGGCCGGGGTCCTGGGACATGTGGGCCAGCACCCGCAGTTCGATCTGCGAGTAGTCGGCCGAGAACAAGAGCCAGTCCGGCGCACCATCGGCGACGAATGCCCGCCGCACCTGACGCCCAAGCTCGGTGCGGATGGGGATGTTCTGTAGGTTTGGGTCGCTGCTGGACATGCGGCCGGTGGCCGAGCCGGTCTGGTTGTAGCTGGTGTGCACGCGGCCGGTGGCGGGGTTCACCATGTCGGGCAGCGCGTCAACATAGGTCGACTTGAGCTTGGCGATCTGCCGGTATTCCAATATCTGGTCGACGACCGGATGCAGGCCCTTCAACCCCTCCAGCGAGTTGGCGTCGGTGGAGAAACCGGTCTTGGTTTTCTTGGTCTTGGGCAATCCGATCTCTTTGAACAGCAGGTCGCTTAGCTGCTGCGGCGAGTTGATGTTAACCGCGTGTCCGATGGACTGGTAAAGGGCCTCCTCCGTTTGGTACAACTGCTGCCGCAGGTCCTCGGACATCTCGCGCAGTCCGGCGGAGTCGAGCTTGATACCGTGACGCTGCATGGTCACCAGCACCGGAACCAGCGGCATCTCAAGGTCGCTCATCAGGGAACTCAAGCCGTCCCTGACGATGGGCTCCTCGAAGGCCAGGCGGAGACGGCCGGTCATATCGGCGTCGGCGGCGGCGTAGGGCGCGGCCTGGGCGATGTTCACTTTGTCGAAGGTGATCTGCTTGCGGCCCGTGCCGATCAACCCCGAGATGGGCGTCATCTCTTGGCCCAGAACGTCCAACGCCAGGTTCTTCAGGCCCAGTTGCCCTCGGCTCAACAGGTGGGCGGCGACCATGGTATCGAAATCGACCCCTTGGCAGTTGATACCGTGGCTGGCCAGGACCGTCATGTCATAGTTGGCGTTATGGGCGCACTTGGCGATCACCGGCGACTCGAACAGCGGGCGCACCGCCGCCAGCACTTCCTCCACTGGAAGCTGTTCGCCCTCCTCGTGTCCCACCGGTACGTACCAGGCCACGCCGGGGGAAGTGGCGAAACTCAACCCAACCAAGCCCGCCTGCACCGCGTCCAATCCCGTAGTCTCGGTGTCGAACGAGAAGCCGCCGGACTCGTACAGCGCCGCCAGCATCCGCTCAAGCTGGTCTTTGGTCTGGACCACCGTGTAATCCGCGCCCTCCCCCGGCGTTTGGACCGGCGTCAGGGCAACGGCGCCTTCACCCCGTTCGGAATCGGACTCCGGGATACGGTCGATGGCGGAGAAGAACTCGATCTCGGTCATCAGCGCGACCACCGCGTTCCGGTCGAAGTCACCGAATCTCGCCGCTTCCAGGTCCAGTTCGACGGGGCTGTCGCGGTCGATGGTCATCAGATCCCGGTTCGAGAACGCCCGGTCCTTGAACTCGGCCAAGGACGCCTTGACGCTGGGGCGGGAGATCTCTTCCAGGTGCTCGTAGATGCCCTCCAGGTTCTTGTATTCGTTGAGCAGGGCGACGGCGGTCTTCTCGCCGACTTTGGGCACGCCGGGGATGTTGTCCGATGAGTCGCCCAACAGCGCTTTGAAATCGGTCTGCTGGGCGGCGGTCAGACCCGAATAGCGCTGCTCCAACTCCGCCTCGCCGTAGATCTTGCGGTCTTGAATGCCCGAGGCCAAGTCGATCTTGACTTTCGGGGAGATCAATTGGAAGGTGTCGCGGTCTCCGGTGAGAATCACCGAGTCCAAGCCCATCGCTTCAGCCTTGGCCGACAGCGTGCCAATAACGTCGTCCGCTTCCCAACCCTCCAGCTCAAACACGGGAATGCCGAATGCCGTCATGAGTTGCTTAACCCGGCCGAATTGGGGCCTCAGCTCTTCGGGCGTGGACTCTCGTTGTGATTTGTATTCCTCGAATTTCTTGTGGCGGAAGGTGGGCGCGGAGGTGTCGAAGGCGATGGCGCAGTAGGCTGGGTTCCACTCCCGCAGCGCCCGCAGGAATACGTTGGTGAAGCCATAGACGCCGGTAACATCCTCTCCGGTGGCGTTAACGGTCAGGTTGCGCTGTGTCGAGATGGCCCGGAACGCCCGGTGGACCATGGCGTGCCCGTCCATAATCATCAAGATGGGCTGACGCTCGGCGGCCTTTCCAGTCTTGGGCGGGGCCTCGTGGGATATCGATACATCAGGGGTTGCCGGCGCTTCGGGCTGGTCGTCGCCGAACATGGGCAGGGTATGGGCTTGTTCATCCGCCATAGCGGCACCTCGGAAGGTCCGATTCGTCTCGCAGTCGCCTCGGGGTGGGAGTTAGCTGCCTTCGAGACAATCCCGGAATAAACTGGAATATCCGGCGACTCTTGGTGGCCGCATTATACAGTAGCCAGGTTCGTTCCGCGCACTCACCGGAGTCATCCGCCATGCCCCAGGACCCGCCCTGACCCGGCCAAGAACCCTGCCCGCCTGCCTCATGCTAAAATGGATGCTCCGAGCCTGATGCGGCTGGGACATTCTGAGACAGGCGTGAACCGACCGTGCCTCTTTACGAATACCTCTGCGACGACTGCGAAAAGGTGACTTCCGCCCTGTTCCGCACCTGGTCCGACGAGAAAACGCCGGACTGCGAACACTGTGGCGGCAGCGGCCTACAGCGGCTCGTCTCCAAGTTCTCCTTCCGAGCCTCGTGGGGCGACAGCTTGAATTGGGCGCCCAGCGGGGAGACGTTGAGAGACGTGGACGAAAGCAGCCCCGCCGGCATCGACTCCCACATGGGCCGGATCAAGAAAGAGATGGGCGGCCAGGTGACACCCGAGTTCAACCGCGAACGCCGGGAGATGAAAGACTCTTAACCCGGGCCGGCGTCCAACGGCCCATCCGCGATCGCCCTCTGAGGAACCCAATGCCCACATACGAATACCGCTGCCTCGTCTGCGCCAAGCTGTCGTCATTCTTCGTTAGGTCCATCAATAGCAAGTTGGATCCGGTCTGCGCGCACTGCCAAAGCAAGGATATGCAGCGCCGTATGTCGTCTTTCGCCATGGGCAAAACGGTAGGTTCGGTGCACGAGAATGCCGCGCCGGGCGGCGAGCGCCGATCACCCGAATACTACAGTGACCCACGCAACATCGGACGCGGCGTGGAGTCGGCCTTCTCCAAGTACGGCGTCGACATGCCCCAGTCGGTCCGCGAAAACATCGACGCCGCCCGCTCTGGAGAGACCCCCAAAGGATTAGACCTATGACCAGCGTCGGAGGCCCCAGCCAAAGCCACTATCAGGTACTGCACCACTGTTTAGCAACAGCCTCAAGGTACGCGCCAACCGCGCTCCATCCCGTGCCGGCGATGCAGGGGCTGAGGGAGATACTCCCGGCCATGCCATCCCCAGGCGCGATGGCCGAGACTGACGACGGGCCGCCCGCCACCGCTCAATCGGCCCTGGAACTAATATCCATCGCAACGGGCCTCATCGTGCTATGGGAGGAATCGTCTCCGGCCAACCCGCTGGGCTGGGAGACGGTTGCTGGTGTCAGCCGGGTCCTGGCCGACCTCACCGACGAGCTGGGCCTGATCGTCCGCCTGGACAAGGCCGACCTGGTCCGGGGGCTATACGTCATCATCGACCCGCAGGTCACCGGCGGCCGCACTCCCCTGGAGATCGGACAAGCAGCCATACGGGGCGGGGCGCGGATGCTGCAACTGAGAGACAAACTGCGCGACAAGGGCGAATCCCTGCCCCTGGCCCGCGGCCTGCAGAAGCTCTGTGCCGAGGCGGGCGCATCGCTGATCCTCAACGACCACGCCGACGTCGCCGCCATCGTCGGCTCGGCGGGACTGCACGTAGGCCAGACCGACCTGCCCGTGGATCAGGCACGGTTGGTGCTGAAGCCTCACCAAATCTTGGGCCGGTCCAACCACGAGTTGGAAGAGCTGGAAGAATCGGAGCGCATGGGCGCCGACCACGTGGCCTTTGGCGCCATCTACCACACCGACACCAAGGGCGTTGGCCGCCCACCCCAGGGCGTCGACCGGCTGCGCCGGGCCCGCGAGACGGCTAAAACCCCGCTGGTGGCCATCGGCGGCATCACCGCCGAGAATGCCGCGCCGGTGATCGAAGCCGGGGCCGATGCCATCTGCGTCACCGCCGCCGTGGGTTCAGCCACCGAACCGGAAGCCGCCGCGGCCCGGTTGGTCAAGGTGATCGAAGAGGCCGGAGGACGGGTTTAATGCCCTCCCGCTACAGCGGCCACCTCTCCGGCATCGGCGCCAAAGTCATCGTGGAACTGACCGCAAGGAACCGCGACCGTGAGCAAGCGCTGGCGGTCTCCCGAGAAGTCATCCGGTTCTCGGCCAACGCCATCCGCGCCGTGCACCGCGGCGATTTCGACGATGCCCGCGAATTGATCGGCAAGGGCTCGGCCAGACTGCGCGAGGCGGACCACATCCGGGAGAGCAGCCCCCAGATATTCAACGCCGGGTTCATGAACGACGCCCGCAAAGAGTTCACCGAAGCCAACGTCACCCTGGCGGTCATCTCTGGTGGCGACATCCCCAGCTTGGAAGACCTTAAAGTGGACGCCGCGGCCTACATCAACGGCATGGCCGAGGTCATCGGAGAGCTGCGCCGCTACATACTAGACGCCCTGCGGCGGGACGCCATCGAAGGCTGCCTGGAGTTCATGGACATCATGGACGAGATGTACGGCGTGCTGGTCACCATCGACTTCCCCGAGGGTGTCACCAGCGGACTGCGCCACAACACCGATGCCATGCGCGGCGTGCTGGAGCGCACCCGGGGCGACTTGACCATGGCCCTTAGGCAGCACTCCCTGGAAGCCCGCCTGGCCGAGTGGGAGAACAACCGGACCGGCGCCTAATTCGCGCGGGAACCAGCCGGCAATATCGATGTGGATCAAGGCCCAAACCCGGTTCCCGGGATTGTCCTTACGTCCGTGAGCGACCACGGACCTCACCATTCTCTCCAGAAAGCAGACTTTTGTGATCTCATTCCAGCGGCGGAGCAGCCCCTGAAGTCATCGAGAGCAACTACGGTGCGCCGGAAACTTTCGGTCGTGGCACCGGTGGCAGATGCGGGAGACTTCCCCGGTCACTGTCAGCAGCCCATAGCGCTGGCATCCAGCTCCCCATTAAAGTAACGTCGGCAACCGGCCTGTAAACCATCAGATGCTCCTCAACCTGCCCCTGGCCGGAACCAAAGGAGCGGCTGCCGTGCTAGCAAACGCCCAGACCTGTGCGGTTATCGGCCTCGATGGATATGTGATCCAGGTAGAGGTCGACATCTCCCCCGGACTTCCCGCCTTCAACATCGTCGGCCTCCCGGACACCGCGGTCCAAGAAGCCAAGGAAAGGGTGCGCGCCGCCCTGCGCAACAGCGGCTGCGAATTCCCCCTCCGGCGGATCACCGTGAACCTGGCCCCCGCCGACCTTAAGAAAGAAGGGCCGGCCTACGACCTGCCGATCGCGGTCTGCATGCTGCTCAGTTCGGGGCAGGTAGACTCCATACCCGAGGGCGCCGTTTTCCTGGGCGAACTCGCCCTGGACGGGTCCTTACGCCACACCAAAGGCATCTTGGCCATGGTGTCGGTGGCCCGCGACCAGGGATACACCTCGGTGTTCGTGCCCACCATCGACGCCGACGAAGCATCGCTCGTGGAGGACGTACAGGTTTACCCTGTCTGCAGCCTACAGCACCTGATCAACCACCTGCGCTGCGAAGACGAGATCACCCCGGTGAGCGACGACCTGTGGGAGGGTATGGACGATAACGCCGGTCATTACGAGATGGACCTGGCCGACGTCCGGGGTCAAGAGCACGCCAAGCGGGCGCTGGAAGTAGCCGCCGCCGGGTTCCACAACCTGATCTTCAACGGCCCGCCCGGCAGCGGGAAGACACTACTCGCAAAGTGCCTGCCCTCGATACTGCCGCGCATGGCCCAAAAAGAGGCCCTGGAAGTAACCAAGATCTACAGCGTGAACGGGGTACTGTCCCCCGGTAACCCGCTGGTGCTGCAACGGCCCTTCCGGTCGCCCCATTACACCATCTCCAACGCGGGGCTGGTTGGAGGAGGCAGAACACTCCGGCCCGGCGAGATCACCCTGAGCCACCGGGGCGTGCTTTTCCTAGACGAGCTGCCCGAGTTCAATCACACCGCCCTAGAGTCGCTGCGTCAGCCACTGGAAGACAAAGTGGTCACCATCAGCCGTGTTAGCGGCAGCGTCACCTATCCCGCCAGCTTCATG
>MUCI01000024.1 GCA_002816575.1 SAR202 cluster bacterium Casp-Chloro-G2
TGGCGGGGCCTTCGGCGAAGGTTCGTCGCCCGAGTTTTCCGGCCCGATCGGCATCGCCCAGGTCACGGGAGAGATCACCCGCGACGGAGGCTGGATCGGTTGGCTGGGGGTGGCCATCCTGCTCAGCATCAACCTGGCGATCTTGAACGTGCTGCCCATACCCATGCTGGATGGCGGCCGGCTGTTCTTCGTAGTTCTGGAATGGGCGCGCCGGGGTAAGAAGATTCCGGCTGAGAAAGAGGGCATGGTGCATCTGATCGGTTTCGCCCTGCTGATCGGCGGCATCCTGCTGGTGAGCGTGAACGACGTCAGCCGGCTGATCGACGGACGCAGTTTCCTGGGCTGATCCGCGCCCAAAACACGGCTGCCAACTCCGAGATTCTCCTTCCCCATGCCGCGCCCAGCGGATGCGTTACACTCTGGCACCTTTTTTCCTATTCGTGTACCATTATGCTGCCTTCGCATCGTATGGCGAGGTATGTATATCCAGGCGTAGAAATGGCAGAAAAATCACCTGGTGGCCTGATGTTGAGGAAAGAGCGAAATGAGTAAGAGACGCGTAACTAAGCCGGTCTACGTGGGCGGCGTTAAGATAGGCGGCGGAGCGGACGTGACCGTCCAATCCATGACCAAGACCGACACCCGGGACGTGAAGGCGACGGTCAAACAGATCCACGAATTGGAAGAGGCAGGCTGCGAGTTGATACGCAGCGCCGTGCCCGATGCCGAAGCGGCTTTGGCCATGGCCGAGATCAAGAAGCAGATACACATCCCCTTGATCGCCGACATCCACTTCCACTACCAACTGGCCCTCACGTGCCTGGAGGGCGGCGTCGATTGCCTGCGGCTGAACCCCGGCAACCTGCGGAACGAGGACCAGGTCCGCGAGGTCGTCCGCGCGGCCAAAGCACGCAATGTGCCCATTCGCATCGGAGTCAACTTCGGCAGCCTGCCCCCAGTGGGCGGCATCGGCCGGACCAGGGGGTTCTCGCGGCATATGGACCTGGTCAACCGCCTGCCCAAGGCCGGCGAGGTCGGCGAGGGCGACTACAGCGTGGTGGACCACATGGTTGCCACCGCCCTGTGGGAGATCAGCCTGCTGGAAGACCAGGATTTCGATCAGATCAAGATATCCATGAAAGCCTTCGACGTGCCCACCACGGTTGAGGCCTACACCCGCCTGGCCGGGATGGTGCCCTATCCCCTGCACCTGGGCATAACCGAAGCCGGCACGCCCATGGCCGGCTCCATCCGTACTTCAGTGGGTCTGGGAGTGTTGCTATACAACGGCATCGGCGACACCATCCGGGTGTCGTTGAGCGGACCTTCCACCGAAGAAGTTACCGCCGGTTACGAGATACTCAAATCCCTTAACATGCGCAAGAAAGGCGCGATCTTGGTGGCCTGCCCCAGTTGCGGCCGGGCTGACGTCGACGTGGTCAAACTGGCCAATGAGGTGGACGCGCTGCTCAAGAAGGGCAACAAAGAGATAACCGTCGCCGTTATGGGCTGCGAGGTCAACGGACCGGGCGAGGCCAAGGATGCCGATGTGGGCATCGCCGCCGGCGCCGGCCGCGCGGTGATCTTCCGCAAGGGCCAGAAGATACGCGTGGTCCCGGAGGCTGAGATGCTGTCCGCCTTGATGGAAGAGGTTGATGCCACGCCGGTCGCGTCCGCCGACTAGTCTGGCAGGGCTCTCGCGGATGGCCCGTGGCTAATAGCGGGAGCGGTTGAGGTATGCGGGAATAGCCCGACTTACGGCAGGCGCTCGACCAGAGAGCTATCGGCCAGTCCTCCGGGCGGTGTCCGGGTCGGTAGTGCCGCAACGATCACCGCAGCCGATGTCACCGGCGACGCTGGTGCGAGTTTGGAAAATGCCATTCCTATTTTTGGTGTGATTCCCGCGTTTTCTGGCCGAACAAGAATCCTCTGACGGCATGACTATACCGTTGGTAAACCAAGCCCATGGCCAACAGCAATCCACCCAGAGCGATGAATGCGACCACGCGGTAACCTAATTCCATCAAGAAAACGTCGAAGATGAACAACTTCACCACCGGAAGCGCCAGCAGGGCAATCCCGGCGAGTCGCACGTAGCTAGACCGAGCGATGATACCCACGGCAATCGTGCCTACCGCGTAAATAGACCAGATCAGTGTCAAAGTTAGTTGCATGGCGCTGGAATAATCGTCGCCTGAATTGAACTCCAAGTGATTGAAGTAACGGTAGGCTTCAACACTGAGCGCCCATATGGATATAACGTTGGCGGCCACTATGATGGCGATGGAATATAGTGGCCAGACCCTTGTCATCCCCGGAAAATTGGGAAACTCCCGGCGGTATGCAAACGCGGAGAAGATTAACACGGCCAGTAAGATCAAATAGGCTAGGAAGTAGAAATTGAGGACCGGGCTAAAGAGACCTGCCGAAGGCTCCACTTCGAACGTGTCGATCAACAGGAATTTGACCGTTACCACCAGGAGCAAAACGGCGGCGGCCCAGGGAAGCAGTCCGGAACGTCTGACGGATGCGACTGCCATGAGGCCCATGGCGTAGACCGCCCAGAGCGCGGTGAGGGTGAGAAATTTGTCATGTTCGCCATCGCGCCACTGGTCCGCGATAGTATGGCTGTCGAAGAACGCGATCGCCTCAGCACTGAGCAGCCACAGAGTGAGGAGGTTGGCCGCGGCCAACAGCACTGGGAACATATGTACTTCGGAAGGCTCGGCGGTCTCAAAGATACTTGAAAAGTCTAGGCGGTCCCGATAGCGGTGGTAAGCATATGCGGCGGCATAGAACGCGGCGATGGCCACGACGAAGGGGGGGAAGCGGTTATTCAGGACCGGGTTGAAATCCACCAATTCCACCGGAGAGTCCAAGACCAATAGCCTACCCGCTGAAATTGCCAATATGCCCAGGCCGAATAGCCGCAATGGAAGCCGTCCGAGTAGGAAGCCCAGCCAAATCAGGACGGCGCCCTCTGCCGCCCAAGCCACGGTGACCCAACTGCCGCTCAACTGCAACGGCATCGCGACCGTCAGGAAGATCACTGCTATCGATAGGGAAAACAGGGCTAATTGAGGCGAGTCTGGAGCGCGCTTTGTGACGGTGTAGGCCATGGCGCAGTAGAACAACGACAATGAAAGCGAGATGCCGCCGAACCACGATGCGTAGTCTGTCCAAAGCAGTTCAAAGGTCAGACCAAAGAACGCCGCGGCGTTGATCGTCATTAATGCCAGGTCATATGAACCGGCGTCTCGCCGCCATAACACGTGGAATAAACTCGTGGCACTGACGAACACCAGAAAAACGCCCACTAGACCTGATTCGCCCAAAATGACGTGGTCGCCTGGATTATCCGAGACCCATATCAGAAACAAGATGTAGGACGCCGACATAGCCACCAGCGTGAACCAACGCCAGTTTCGGAAGGTTGATAGGGCCAGAACTCCAACGTCGACGACGAGGATGTAGGGCAGCAAGAGGCGTTCGTCCGGCAGGTCCCTGCCCAGCAGTAAGGGAGCCGTGAACGCTCCCAGGATGCTCAACAGCGCGATGGTTAGAGACTCGTGACGCAAAGCCAAGAGCGTGCCCAGAACCGCCACACCGCCTAGAGATAGAAGCGCCGGCAGGGGATCAATAAGGTCGTAACGCCCGAAGCCGGCGTAGATTGAAAGATAGAGTATGGCTAGGCCGGCTGCCGTTACGGGCGCGGCCCAAAGAGGGATCTTCCGGTGGGAATACTCGCCGGTTCCTAATAATGCGACGCCAACAGCAACCCCTAGGGCGACCCTGCCGGTGGGACTGATCCAATCATTGTCGATAGCCAGCTTCAAAAAGAATCCCACGCCAAATGTCAGGGCCACTGCGCCGATGATGGCGAACCAGTTTCGGCCTAGGACCTGTTCCCAGTCGATCGATGACCAAACCGGGGGTCGGATAGGATACCGGGGGATTTCAGGAGGCGCATTCGCTCCAGTTGGGTATGGCCGGGAGAGTGGTGTAGCTGGCTGCGTGGAGGCATCCGCCTCAGGTTGCCGGGATTGTGAGCCTGAGGGACCTGCTGGAGGCGTCTGAGCCTGTCTGGCCGGCCGTCCCGCGCTCTCTAGATTTGCAATTCGGCTCTGGAGCCGCGAAAGTAGGCGTGTAGCCTCACCTAACTCTCGCTTGATCTCTTCTATCTCCGGCGCCCTGGGTTGAGAGTCTCCGAATTGGGGTTCTGGGTCAGCAGTGTTATCCGGTGGGAGGACCTCTGCGGGGGCATTCGAGGTATTAGAAGGAACCCCGCCTGCTTCCAGCCAGGTTCCGCAAAAAACACAGAAACGGCTATCCATGGAGTTACCGCGCTGACACTTAGGGCACAAGATCTGCGCCATTTCGTTCCAGTCCTATGCACAGCATGGCTAGATTCCCTCGATTTTACCAGAATGGCTTAAGCGTACCGCTGACCAAGACCGCCCGGCCAATGGCCGACAATTGTCCTACTCCAGTCGCTATAATGATTTGGCTCCGGGCGACCGGAACCAAACCTGCTTTATCAATTCCCAAGGAGCCCTAGCCCTGATATGAGATTTTCCCGGATGGTCTCCAAGACTTTACGGTCTGACCCTCCCGACGCCGAAACGGCGAGCCACCGGCTGATGATTCGCGCCGGACTGATTCACCAAGTGGCCGCCGGAGTCTATACCTACCTGCCACTGGCGCTGCGTTCGCTTCGGAAGATAGAGAACATCATCCGGGAAGAGATGGATGCCGTCGGCGGGCAGGAGTTGATGATGCCCGCGCTCCAGCCCCAGGAGTTGTGGGACCAAACGGGCCGCCGGGAGGCGTTCGGCGACAATATGTTCTCTCTGGAGGACCGGCGGGGCCGGCCCATGGTGCTGGCGCCCACCCATGAGGAAGTGATTACCAACGTGGTCAAGGCCAACGTGCAAAGCTACCGCGACCTGCCGCAGATCCTTTACCAGATACAGACCAAATTCCGCGACGAACCTCGCCCCAGGGCCGGCCTGATCCGGGTCCGGGAATTCGACATGAAGGACGCTTATAGCTTCAACGCCGACGAGGCCAGCCTGGATGAGAGCTACCAGGCCATGGCCCAAGCGTACCGGAACATCTTCCGGCGTTGCGGCCTGCCGGTCATGATGGCCGAGGCTGACAGCGGGGCCATCGGCGGCAAGGATTCACACGAGTTCTTGTTGGCTACCGAGTCGGGAGAGGACACGGTAATCACCTGCGCGTCGTGCTCGTATACGGCCAACGCTGAGAAAGCCGAGTCCAAATTCGCCGATGTTCCCGCCGAGCCTGAGGAAGCCCTGGAAGAGGTCGCTACGCCTGGCATGAAGACGATCGCTGGTCTGGCGGAGTTCCTTGGCGTGCCCGAGTCCAAGACCCTGAAAGCTGTCTTCTATATGTCGGACGGCGAGCCGGTGTTCGTCACCATTCGAGGGGACCTTGACGTTAACGAGGTCAAACTGCGGAACGTTCTGAAGTCTCATGACCTACGATTGGCCGAAGACCACGAGGTGCAAGCCGCCGGACTGGTCGCCGGTTCCGCGTCGGCCGTTGGATTGGAAGGCATCAAGCGGGCGGCCGATGTTTCCATCACCAAGGGCAATAACTTCGTGGTGGGGGCCAACAAGCCTGACGTTCATTTCAAGGGCGCCAACTACCCCCGTGACTTCCACGCCGACATCCTGGCCGACATCGCCTTGGCCCAGCCGGGGCAACTCTGCGCCCGCTGCGGACATACTCTGGAAGCGACCAAGGGCATTGAAGTGGGGCACATATTCAAGCTGGGGACTTTCTTCAGTGAGGCCCTGGGCGCGGATTTTCTGGACAGCGAAGGTCAACAGCACCCCATCATCATGGGCTGTTACGGCATCGGCGTGGGCCGGTTGCTGGCGGCGGCGGTGGAGCAGAACAACGACGAGCACGGCATCATTTTCCCGATGCCGGTGGCTCCGTACCAGGTCCACATGGTGGGTCTGAACCTGTCCAACGAGGAAGTTGTCGAGGCCGGGGACCGGCTGTACCGAGAGCTTGAGGCTGCCGGGATCGAGGTTCTCTACGATGACCGTGAGGACGCGGCCGCGGGCGTTAAATTCAACGACGCCGACCTGATGGGGCTTCCGGTGCGGCTGGTGGTCAGCCCCCGTAATCTGAAGAACGGCGCCGTCGAGATCAAGGGCCGCACAGACACCGAGGCCGGCAGCGCGCCGATCGACGGAGTTGTCGAAGAGATCCGGAAACGCCTGGCGGCCTCGGCGGAGTAACCTCCAGCTACCGGCCTCGGGTTCCCATCGTGCCGATCAGGCGTCCGCCTTTCTGCCCTTGGATCCGGTCCCTGGTTCCATGCACATCGAAAGATACTCCAAGTTCCGGAGCAACATGGGCGCGATCTTGCCCTTGTGAGAGCTGGACAGCAGAAGCAACAGGCGCAGTTGGGCGGCCAGGTCGGCGGCCAAAGCTTTCTTGGCTTCATCCACCGTTTCGCCCTCCACCGGCACCCTCACGCCGGCCAACGGCAACTGCAGGCGCGATTCCGCAGCCCAGTACTTGTCCAGGCTGTCTAAGATGACGATGGGTACCTTTCGCTTCAGCACGAAGTTGGCGTCGGGGGCCGAATCTTCTGGTCCGACCGTGTCGATGAACACCCGGGTGGATTCGGAATGGTTGATGTGAAAGACGGCAGCGTTGGGCTGACTGGACGACACGTTTCTCCAGACCCAATCGTCGGGGGTGGACCGGTCCACGCCGGGCTCAATCTTGACGGGATTCGTGAAGTCCTCCGCTAGAGGACGGTCATCCTGCGGCATGACCGTGTTCCCCCATCTCGGCGCCGTCCAGTTCCCAGGCGGCGTACACCTGGTCGGGCAACGTGATCGGCCCGACAGCGTCTTCATACTCCTTAACGTGCTTGCTTGTTAGCAGCGCGATGGCCTTGAGCATCTGCGGGCTGACCTTGATGCGGGCCCTGAGGATGGGCTCACGCTCCTCCATCTGCTCACCGAAGAACAGCACCGCCGAATACAGGCTGCTGAAGATGTGCATGGAGTCGGAATAGAACGTTATGGGGTCGAGAGAGCCCTCTGGGGTGGCGCCCTGGCTTTCGCCAGAGCTCGGCGTGGGCGCCGCCAGGCCGGGGTTCACGTAAGAGTCTTCTTGAGGGACTTGGTCCTCGGGGGGCACGTAGGGCCGTTGAATGATGGGCATGTGACCTCCACAGTTACCGGTTTCCAGCGGTTGTAGGCCGCTTTGATTATTTTCCCAAGTTCTGCCCGCGGTTTCGAAGTCCGTGGTTTCCCAGTGGACCTACGGAAAGGTTCCAGGCAGGGCCTTATTATACACGCGGGACAAACGCGGGCGGCCGGCAGGCAGCACGAAAACCGGATATCGAGTCCGGCTGCACCAGAATCTCCGCCATGGCATCTTAACTAGGGAAGAACAAAGATGCCGGTGGAGCCGCAGAGGACCATGTCAGAGATAGTTGATTTCAGGAAAGCCAAGGACAGATATTTCGGAGGCGATGAACATTCGCCCCTTACTCCCGAGCAACGGAAGCGGTTCAGCGGACTGCGGTATTTCGCGGAGAACCCCAAGCTGCAATTTCTGCTTGGGGTGGATGAGTTCCCGAAGGACGGGAAGGATGAGATTCAGATGGCTACCAGTTCCGGGGACACGGTGGCGCATGTGCGGTGGGCCAAGCTCAACTTTGAGGTCGACGGTGTTGCGGTTGCTTTGACCGTCTACCGCGATCTGGAGAGGAACGAGTATTTCCTGCCGTTCATGGACGCCACCACCGGGGATGAGTCATATGCGGACGGCCGTTACCTGGACCTGCCTGCCACCGGCGACGGCCGTCTGGTGGTGGATTTCAACTATGCCTACAATCCCTACTGCGCCTACAACCCGGATTGGAGTTGCCCCATAGCGCCGTCGGAAAACCGGCTTCCGGTGGCGATCAAGGCCGGTGAGAAGATCTACCCCGATGCCAGCCACTAGGAACGGGACAGGCTATCCGCAGCGGATGAAGCGGAGGATAGCCTAATCTGCCTCCGGCCACTCGGCTGAAGCCTGGTCCGCTTGGGTTTCCGGTTCGGTGCGGGTTAGGTGATAGTGGCCCACAGCGATGGCTTCCCATTCGTGGGTCGAGCGCCCCTGGCCGATGAGGCCCAGCAGCAGCATCGTGGCGTAGCCAAGTTGGTCGCGGGAAGCGTTGGGGTGCCCGGCGATGGCCGTCCGTACCTCCTGGGCGGTGTAGGAGAACTGGGGCAGGCCCCGTTCGCCCGACCACTGGGCCAAAGACGACACCAATAGGTCGATGGCGGGCACCGGCCAGTTGATGCCGCTGGGTTGGCAGAGGGCCACGGCTTGGGGACTCCACCGGGCGGCCAGTTCATCCAGGGCCTCGACCAGGTGGGAGACCCGGACCTGCGGTTCGACCTTGTGCCGGGTTTTGAGTCCGGCGGTCCCGCTTTCGGCCACCTCTCCATCCTGGAACACTGCCCAGCCGGTCTCTCTCACGCCGGCGTCCAGGGCCAGCAGCGCCGGCACGTGTCGGGCAGCCTGCTGGGCGCTCACAGGGCCGCCGCCACGCCCATTGCCGCCGCCATGATGGTCGGGGGGGCAGGAAACCTTGGCGCGGGCGAGTGTGGGGCTGCTGCGCTTGAATACGCTTTCTCCGGTTGCGCCGGGCTGTTGGGGGCCGGGATATCTTGGTCGACCGGCCCGGTTGCCGGCGCCGGCCCCGCCATGTTCGTCAGCGTATCCACCTGCGTATTCAACTGATATAGACCGGTGTAGTAGTATGTGCCGCATTGCAGGCATAGCCAGTCGCCTTCGTCCGCGGCCAGATCGCCTTGGCATTTGATACAGGTCTTTAGACGGAACCAATTCACGGTTGCTTCCATTCAGGTCTGTCCATTTAAGTTAACGCCCTGGGACGCGCCCCGGTCGGACGTGCCCACAAAGTGCCCTTGGGTATTCTTGGCGGGCCTGTACTTAATGGTTAGCACATAACAACATTATCAGAACAATTGTTCTATAACAACACTTGAGTGTCAGAGCACGGTGCGTTCGGAGTGCTTGGGACTGCCTTACTCAGCGTCAAGGCTTTCGATAATAGGCAGCAGAATTTCATGCACCTTCTCGGGAATTAAGTAGGAACCCCGCCCGAAAAACGGCGTGTTTCGGCCAAGCTGATCGACTCTTGAGCGTGGCAGCCTTGACCCTTGAATTGGCAGTTTCTATAATTGTTGTTTGTGTGCGTGATTCGCTCGTGCGCCTTTCCCGAAGATGCCCCCGGAGGAACAACCCGATTGACCGAACCTTCTGCGCAACCCCCCACGGCTGAGGGGATCGATGAGATAACCCGCTCCGCATCGGCCGAGTTGGACACGCTGGCAGACCTTGAAGCCGTGGACCAATGGCGGGTTTCGTATCTGGGCCGCCGGGGCGCCCTAACCACAGTTCTTCGCGGCTTAGCGACGTTGGAAGTTGAGGAGCGTCGGACCGTTGGCGCACTGGCCAACAAGGCCAAGACCACTCTGGAAGAGAAGCTGGAAGAGCGGGTGCGCCAGATCAACGAGGCGAACTTGATGCGCTCCGCCAGCGAAGACCGTCTGGACGTGACGCTGCCCGGCCGTCCCCCGCTCTCGGGCCGGCTGCACCCCACCACCAAGATCGTCCGCGAGATATGCGACGCCTTTGTGGCCATGGGGTTTGGTGTGGTGGAAGGCCCCGAGGTCGAATGGGACCACTACAACTTTGAGATGCTGAACATCCCCAAGGGTCACCCGGCCCGGGACATGTGGAACACCCTTTGGGTGGACTACGAAGACCCCAAGGGCGACAGCGCCATGCTGTTGCGGACCCATACATCACCGATGCAGGCGCGGGTCATGGAGAGCCGGGAGCCGCCGATCAGGGTGGTGGTGCCGGGCAAGTGCTACCGGTACGAGGCCACCGACGCCACCCACGAATGGCATTTCTATCAGGTGGAAGGCCTGGCGGTTGGCGAGGGCATCACATTTGCCGACCTCAAGGGCACCCTTTACGAATTCGCCCGCCGGATGTTTGGTGAGGACCGGAAGATACGCTTTCGCTGCGACTACTTTCCCTTCGTGGAGCCCGGTGTGGACATGTCCATCGACTGCTTCGCCTGCGAGGGAAATGGCGACGGATGCCGCATCTGCCGGGACAGCGGCTGGATCGAGATCATGGGCGCGGGAATGATTCATCCCAAGGTCCTGGAGGGCGTCGGCTACGACCCTGAGAAGTACACCGGGTTTGCCTTTGGCATGGGCCCGGAGCGCATCGCCATGCTGAAGTACGGCATCGACGACATACGCCATTTCTATAGCAACGACCTCCGGTTCCTGCGGCAATTCTAGCTGAAGATCCGGCGCATCCCGAGTTGAGGCCCCCAACGCGGCCCCGGTCCACCGGCGTTTTGGCCGGCGTCTTAGATCGAGAACTGGATTAGATAGATGAGATTGCCCCTTAGCTGGCTTAAACAATATGTGGATGTCGACCTTCCGGCCCAGGATCTGGCCCACCGGCTGACCATGGCCGGCATCGAGGTTGGCGAGATCGAGGTCATCGGCGGGTGGAAAGAGGTCTTTGTCGGGCAGGTGACCGATGTCCGTCCCCATCCCAACGCCGATCGCCTGCGCCTCTGCGTGGTGACCACCGGCGCTGAAGAGATGGAAGTCGTCTGCGGCGCGCCGAACGTGGCCGCCGGGCAGAAGATCTGTTTCGCCAAGGTGGGCGCCAACATCTACAACACGCACACCCAGCGGCAGGAAACACTGGAGGCCGCCACGATACGGGGCGTGGAATCACAGGGCATGATCTGTTCCGCCGTGGAGTTGGGTCTGGGCGACGATCACTCGGGGATCATCGAGCTTCCCGACGACGCTCCCACCGGTACGCTGCTGGATGACTATCTGGGCGATACCGTGCTGGACCTGGAACTTACCCCCAACCGGCTGGACTGCCTGTCGGTGTTGGGCGTGGCCCACGAGGTCGCCGCTCTCACGGGGAAGAAAGTTAGAGAGCCGGAGGTCAGCTATGAAGAATCGGGCACGCCCATCGCCGACCAGATCAAGATCAGCGTGGCCGACCCCGACCTGTGCCGCCGCTACACGGCCAGCCTGCTGCGGGGAGTTAGTATCGGACCCTCGCCCCAGTGGCTGCAAGACCGGCTGACAAGCGCGGGACTCCGGCCCATCAACAACGTGGTGGACGTGACCAACTTTGTTATGCTGGAGTACAACCAGCCGCTGCACTCCTTCGACCTCGACCTGATCAAGGACGCCACGGTCATCGTGCGCCGGGCGAAACCGGGGGAGAAGTTGATCACCCTGGACGGTGAGGAGCGGAAGCTGAGCGCTGATAACCTGGTCATCGCCGACGCCAATGACCCCATAGGCCTGGGCGGGGTGATGGGCGGCGCCAACAGCGAGATCAGCGTCGCCACCGTGAACGTGTTGTTGGAATCGGCCACTTTCGACGGTCCCAACAACCGTGAGACCGCCCAGTCCATGGAACTGCGCACCGAGGCCACGCTTCGGTTCGAGAAGGGGTTGCGCCCGGAGCTAGCGCCCATCGCCCTGCGGCGCGCCACCCAACTGATCCAGGAAGTCGCCGGCGGAACGATCGCACCCGGTATCGTGGACGTGGTGTCCGGCGAGGGCATCGACGCGCCGGTGGTCCCTCTGACCAGCGCCAAGATCAAGCGGATGCTGGGCATGGCCGTGGGGATGAAGCAAGTAAAAGAGACCCTGGATGGTCTGGGATTCACTTGGGAAGCTGCCGGCCGGGACGAACTTAAAGTCACCGTGCCCTACTGGCGGAACGACGTCAACATAGAGGAGGACCTGGTTGAGGAAGTGGTCCGGACCATCGGCTACGATTCCGTCCCCACCACCATGCTATCCAGTCCCATCCCCTTCCAGCAGCCGGTGGCGATCATGGGGCTGCGAGACCAGGTGAAGGACCTGTTGGCGGCCGCCGGGATTCAGGAAGTTATCAACTATCCGTTGGTGACACTGCAGCAATTGGAGCAGGTGGAATCACTGGACAGGGCCTCCCTGCCCCTGCGGGTGGCCAATCCGATGAGCTCCGACCGCGAATATCTGCGGCCCACATTGCGGGCCAGCCTGTTGGCCAACCTGGAATCCAACCAGGGCCATGGCGCCGGGCCGTTTCGCATGTTTGAAGCTGGGCGCACCTTCTGGCCCCGTGAGGGCGATCTGCCCGAGGAACGGGAGACGGTCGCGGGCGTGCTTGCAGGTCTTCGCCACGAGCCGTCCTGGCTGGAAGATGAAAGCCTTGTGGATTTCTTTGACGCCAAGGGTGTGGTCGAGTGGCTATTGGCGAGGCTCGGCGTGGCCTCCACCTATGAGCCGGCTGACGACCCGGCGTTTCATCCGGGGCGATGCGCCCATATCAAGTTCGGCGATGCGCTACTCGGGATAGTCGGAGAAGTGCACCCGGCGGTCATGGCCAGGCTGGGCTTGGAACAGCCGCAGGTGGCGGCGTTCGAGCTATATCTGGACCCGGTACTGGCTGCCCTACCCCGGTCGCAGCGGCAGTTCGAGCCGTTGCCGGTGTTTCCGTCCGCCACCCGCGACCTGGCGCTGACCATGCCCGCCGACGTTCCAGCGGGCCGGGTTTCCCAGTTGATCATGCGGCACCGCGGCGTCGACCGGGCCGAGTTGTTCGACATCTACACCGGGGACAATCTGGCGAAAGGCACAAAGTCGCTGGCGTTTCACGTATACTTTCAAGCTAGGGACCGGACCCTGACCAACGAAGAAGTCAACAAATCGGTGGACGGGTTGCTCCGAAGCTTGGAACGTGAGTTGAACGTCACGTTGCGAAACGCGTAATCAGCCGCAAGCGGTAGCAGATATGACCAGTCACCATAATCAAAGACATCATGACGGCGGGCACTCGGATGCAAACCGGGTGACGGAGAACCCCCATAGCCACGGCCACGGGCACTCATCTGAGGACATGCTCAGCGTGGAGGAAGCCCTGGAGCGCGTGATGGCCAGCTTCCACACATTGGAGCCCGAGGAAAAACCTCTGCTCGAATGCATGGGGCAGGTCTTGGCCGAGGACATCAGCTCACCCATCGCGCTGCCGCCGCTGAACAACTCGGGCATGGACGGGTATGCCCTGCTCCACAGCGACATCTCCGGGGCCTCTAAAGCGAACCCCAAGAACCTGAGCGTGATCGGCGTCGTGGCGGCGGGTCAGATGCCCGACAAGACCGTTACTACCGGCACCGCCATGCGCATCATGACCGGGGCGCCGGTGCCCGACGGCGCCGACACCGTGGTGCCTTTTGAAGAGACCGACGAGGTGGAGCGCAAACGGGAGGGCAAGCCCTTGGACCAGGTGGCCATCTTCGCCGACATGCCTCCGGGCTGCAACGTGCGGCCCGCCGGAGAGGACGTTAGCCGGGGCGCGTTGGTGCTGCAGAAGGGCACGGTGGTGCGGGCCGCCGAGGTTGGCGTGATCGCGTCGCTGGGGCTGGATAAGGTAAAGGTGGTGCGCCGTCCGGTGGTGGCGATCCTGGCCACGGGGGACGAGCTTGAGATTACCGGCACCCCGCTGACAGGCGGCAAGATCTACGACTCGAACAGCTTCAGCGTGGCTGCGTCAGTGATAGCCAGCGGCGGCATTCCAAAGATATTGGGCATCGCGCGGGATAACTTGGCTGATCTGAATGCCAGATTGGAAGCGACTGCCGGGGCCGATCTAGTGGTGACATCAGCGGGCGTATCCAAGGGCGATTATGATATGGTGAAAGATGTGCTTAACCAAAGGGGCGAGATGAACTTCTGGTCCGTGCGGATGCGCCCGGCCAAGCCCCTGGCGTTTGGGCATCTAAACGGTCCTGCCGCCACCCACGGAAAGGACATTCCACTCCTGGGACTGCCTGGCAATCCGGTGAGCGCCATGGTGGCCTTCGAGATGTTCGCCAGGCCCGCGATACGCGCCATGCTCGGCAAGGCTGTGAGGCCTCGGCCCGTCGTTGAAGGCGTGCTTACCAGTGCCATCCGAAATGAGGACGGCCGCCGGGTTTATGCTAGGGTAGAAGTGGAACTGAAAGACGGAACGTATCAGGCGACCCCCACCGGACCCCAGGGATCCAATATCCTAACCTCCATGTCCAAAGCCAATGGTCTGGCGATCTGCCCCGAGGACCTGCCGGGTAAGAACGCTGGCGATCGGGTGCAGATTATCATGCTGGACTGGAACGAAGAGGTGCAAGTATGACAACAGAAGACCCCAACACCGAAGAGATGGCCCCCGAGGCTTCCCCCGAAACTTCCCTAGAGATTTCGCCAGAGACCTCGCCCGAGGAACAGCCGGAACGGGAAAACCCCATGTTCCTGATCAGCGTTGAACGCCTGGACAGACTCGAGCGGTCGCCGGTGCATCTGGTTGCCGGGCGGCTGGCGCCGACCAGCCCATCCAAGTCCAAGCCGATCAGTGAGCTTGGCGATGTGAAGGGCTTGATCCGGGAGATCGCCAAGAATTACAAGAACGACCCCGACTTCATCCGGTCGGACATGCCGGTGCAGGAGATCGTCTTCCGGACACTGCTGGCCCGGGGCAACCGCCCCATGTCGCTCTCTGACTTGCATTACGAGCTTACAGAGCGGTGGGCGACGCCGATCCGCCCCATAGTGATCACCGAAGAGCGGTTGCTGCGCATCTTGGACAACGACAGCTACTATGGGTTCGCCCGTAAATAGCGGTCCCGGGCAAGCCGCTTCCTTAGGCGACAAACAAAGGCCACAAAAAAACCGGGGTGTGAGAACACCCCGGTTTTTCTTGTTCGCTTTTAAGGCCGTTTAAGCGGCGGCCAGCTGCTCGTTGGCCACTGCCACCAACTTCTTGAAGGCATCCGGGTCGTGGAAAGCCATGTCGGCCATGATCTTTCGGTCCAGCTCAACCCCGGCCAGCTTCAGGCCGTGCATGAACTGGCCGTAGTTGGTCCCGGCTTCGCGGCAGGCCGCATTGATGCGGACGATCCACAGCCGGCGGAACTCGCCCTTGCGCTCACGGCGATGCCGGTAGGCGTAGGACCAAGCGTGCATGACCGCTTCTTTGGCCCATTTGTAGTTACGGGAAGATGCGCCGCTATAGCCTTTGGCGGCCTTTAATATCTTTTTGTGGCGGGCGCGTTTAGTGACGCCGCGTTTGACTCTAGACAAGGGTTAATCTCCGGTAGGGGTCTGGTTCAGCCGTAGGGAAGCATCCGATGCAGGCGCTTGTAGTCCGCGGGATCTACGGCCAACTTATCGGAAAACTTTCTAGTTACCTTGGTGGGCTTCTTGCGCCTGAGGTGGCTGCTCATGCGTTTGCGGCGCATCAGCTTGCCGGTGCCGGTTACGTGTATTCGGGCCTTGGCCCCTTTATGTGTTTTAAGTTTTGGCATCTGCCAGTTCTTCTTGTCCCTGATTGGTTTCTTTTGGAGCGCCATCCGCCTTCTCACTCTGGGTGAGAGCCGGAATAAGCACCATGGACAGCGCCCGGCCTTCCATGGTCGGGGGGCGTTCCAAACGCACTTCTTCTTTCAGTTCGTCGGCCACCCGCTTGAGGACTGAGAGCCCCAGTTGCTGATGGGCGGCTTCGCGTCCCCGGAATCGGACGGTGAGCTTGACCTTGGAACCATCGTTGATGAACTCGCGAATCTTGCGAGTCTTGGCGTCCAAGTCGTGGGTCCCAATATTGGGCCGGAAACGCACCTCTTTCTGCTCGGTGCTTCGCTGACCCTTCTTGGATTCGCGTTCCTTCTTGGAGGTGAGGTAAAGGAGTTTGCCGTAGTCCAGCAACCTGCAGACGGGAGGGTCGGAGTTAGGAGCCACCTCGACCAAGTCTACTTCAGCGTCGCGCGCGAGTTGAAGTGCTCGTGAGACATCCATCACGCCGAGCTGGGCCCCATTGTCACCGATGACTCGAACCTGGGGGCTGTTTATCCGCTCGTTGACCCGATACTGTCTAGCTATGCTCTGTTACCTCCGATATATTCCTCGCCATTAACGTAAACGATAAGTGGAATCACTCTACCATAAGGCCCGTACAGCGTCAATCAAAATCGGGCGTGGCCACGCCTGCCGGAAGGCCTCTCGTCCATCGCGGCCCAGCGGGCCGGACATGGCACCGCCGCCCAGCTTGAAACCGGACCCGCCAAACTCGCCGATGGCGTACCTGTTTCCATCAGATCGGTCTGGGTGGTGTCGATAGCGTACCAACTGCTGGGTTAGTGCCACGGAGTTTGGGTGCAAGGGAGCGAATGCCAACCACACCGTTTTCCCGGCCTGGATCCTGGGTCTATCGCTGGGGAGATTCGTCGTTGGGGTCGTCGTCATCCAGGTCTAGGTCCTGGTCCGGGTCTATGTTGGTGTCCACGCTGGAGCCCAAGCCCTGGAGGAACTCTTCGACCATCGGGGAGAGGGGCGCGCTGGATGGCCCGCCGCTTCCGTTCTCGCGGTCGTAACGCTCCTCAAGCCGTTGCAAGAGGCTGGCCACATCCGCGGTGTCGGTGACGATGTTCTGCAGCGATGCGTATTGCTGGCGGCCACGCTCGGCGTCGGCCAGGCGGCTGGGCAGTCCGTAGATCGTGCAGAGTATCTGCATGAGCCGCGCCGTGCCGGTGAAGTCCTCTTCCACCTGGAAGTATTGGGGCAGGTGCACCACGAAGATGCGGGTCTCAACGCCCATCGCCTCGCAGGCATTGGAGATCAGATAGGTGATGGTCGTGGGACCTTCGTAGTCGCTGGGGCGCACGCCGACCAGCTTGTATTCATCCTGGTTATCGGTGTCCACCGTGCCGCCTGAAACCAGCAGCGGGCGCGTGTGGGGGACCATGTCGTACATGGCGCCGATCATCGAATATCGCTTGATGCCGAGATGCTTTAGCACCTCGATCACCGAGTCGGTGTAATCTTCGCCGTAGAGATGTGGTTCCAGCAGGTGCAGCGTGACCAGGTCGGGACCGTTCTCCCGGATGGACACGTTGATGGTGGTCGAGGGGATGTTGTACTCACGCACACCCTGTTTCAAGACGGACCTGGGCCGGTAGCGGGTGAAGTCGTAATAGCGGCCAGGCTTGACCAGGCGGCCAATCTCCTTGGACTCGAGGTGGCGTTCGATACGCCGCAGGGTCAGCGTTCCCACGTTTCCCACGTCGATCCATGGCCGTAGGACCGCCAGGACATGCGGGTCTTTCAGCTCGGGAATAGGCTCTGGGAATTCAAAATCACCGATGCGCATCAATCTAGTTTGACAGTGGAGAATTGGTTTGACAAGGGCAAGACATCCGGCCTGGGGGGATTTCCCGGCTTGGATCAAACCGTGTTTGGGGCGTGTGTCGAAAACCGGAACTTTGGTATCATACGTAGCTAGAAACAGAGGGGTTGCCGGTCTGGTTTCAATGCGAACCGGCCCGGGGGAACCGGCTTTAGGTTCACCAGGATCAAGAAGGGCGGATGCAGGCTAAATACCCGGCAGTTCTGACCATCATCATCGCTATCTTCCTGCTGACGGCCTGCGGCGGTGAAGCAGCCACGCCCAAGGTGGAAACACCGGGAGACTCGGAATCCGCGCCGGCCTCAGATACCCCGACTGCTATTCCCATCTGGCGTTACGTGAACAGCGGTTGGGTTTCGCCGTTGGACGCGCCAGACGCCAACGCGTTTTCCAAGGAACTGCGGGCGGTCATCATCACTAGCAACCTGGAGATGGAGCGATTTAACCGCGCAACGCCCAGCAAACGGACGTTCGGGACCGGCGCCACCTTGGGCCGGCCGGAATTTCCCGGTTCGGTGGTCTTGGCGGTTTATCTCATGTGGCAGCCGTTCCAGGGGGACCCGCTATCGGTTGTCGGACTCACGATCGAAGGCAACCGGGCCGTCGTGGATCTGGAACTTGACGAGGACGCCCAGGGCCGGGAGTACCCCTACCTGTTTGCGCCCATGACCATGGTCATGGTGGACCGTTCTGAGTTTCCGGAGCAGGGGCCTGTGGAGTTCGAGTTCAGGCTGGATGGCCTGGCGCCGGTTATTGTTTCCGACTCGCTGGAATAGGTCTTAGCCAAGGCGGGTCACCGGGTCAAAAAATAAGAACCGGAGACACGAAGAATCTCTAAGGGGCGTCCCGATCGATCGGGACGCCCCTTAGCATTGGAGCCGCGTTGGAACCCGCAGGGTCCTCTGAAACGCGGCGCTTTGATAGGCGGTGCTTACTGGGGTATCTCGGCGACCATGCCTTCGCCCAGTTCCACGTCCATGGTGCAGAGGACCTGGGCCACCAGCAGGTAGTGCCCGACCAGCACGGCTAGGTGCAGGGTGTCCTGTTCGCCGAACCGGTCCACCAAGCCCTTGTAGGTGGCGTCCTTCACCTTGTGGTCACGGAGCAGCTCGTGGACATAACTGACCAGTTGGGCCTCGTCGCCCGAGAGTCCGGCTGGCGCGGTTCCGTCGGCAATGGCCTTGATGGTCTTGTCGGAGACTCCGGCGGCCCGGGCCAATTTTGCGTGGGCCGAGAACTCGTACTGGGAATTCATCTCCTTTGCGGTGGAGATAATCACGGTCTCTTTCAGGGCCTCGGGGATTCCGAACTCGTAGCGCACGAAAGCGCCGGTGTCGGCCACGCGGGCGGCCAGCTTGGGGCTATGGAGCAGCACACCGTAGGGGCCGCGGATGCTGCCGCGGGTGCCGACTATGGAGTCGAAATACTCGTGGTCTTCAGGCTTAAGTTGGTCTCTGGTAACGGCGGGAAGTCTGGCCATTTGGGTTTCTCCTTTTGGTTGGTGTTGCGGTTCAGATTTGGCTGGTTGAGGAAGGTGGCCTCACCCGAGCTGTCCATCTCAGTGGAGAAGGGACTCGTCGTCTCGACTGAGTCCCCTATCTCTTTACGGCTGGGACCGGGTTACCGGGGATGTTTACCTGCACCGAGCCCAGGTGGTTGCGGCTGGTGAAGTACAGGGTTTTCCAGTTGTCTCCGCCGAAGGCCAGGTTGGTGGTGGCCGTGGCGCCGTGGTTGACCCGGCCCAGCTTCTTGCCGGTGGGGTCCATGATGTACAGGCCGCCCGAGCCGCCGCAGTAGATGTTGCCTTCGATGTCGACCTTCATGCCGTCAGGAACGCCAGGCTCATCGCCGGTCAGGTCGGCAATCACCGTGTCGCTCTGCTTGGCCAGTGTCCCGTTGGGCTGGACCTCGAAAGAGCGGATGTGGCCCCTGCGGGAGTCGTTCACATACAGGATGCTCTCGTCTGGGGAGAACATCAGCCCGTTGGGAACGATGAAATCGTCGATCAACAGGGTGAGCGTGCCCAGGTCGGGGCTGACCCGGTATACGCCGGAGAAGGTCAGGTCCCACTGTTCGGCGGGCAGGGGGCTGGTCCAAGGGTCGGTGAAATAGATGCTGCCGTCCGACTTCACGATCACGTCGTTGGGCCGGTTCAGGCGGCGGCCCTGGAAGCTGGCGGCGATGACCGTGACGCTGCCATCAACCTCTTGGCGGGCGACACGCCGGCTGTCGTGCTCGGCGGAAACCAAGCGGCCCTGTAGGTCGCGGGTCAGGCCGTTGGCCCGGTTCGTCGGCTCCTGGAAAACGGTAGTGTCTCCGCCGGGGGTGTGCTTCATCCGCCTGTCGTTGTGGATGTCGCTGAATAGCAGGTAGCCGCCCTCTTTCCACCAGAGGGGTCCTTCGGCTGGGCCCTGGTCTCCGCCGAAGCCGTCGGCCAGGTGCTGGATCGGAGTGTCGGTGGATATGATCTTGGATAGTTCCGGGGCAAACTGCTCTATCGGCATGGTCGCCTCCTTTATCGGTGATTCCAGATGATTTCTAGCCTGGGGTCTGAAATTACTGAGGCATTATAATACGAAACCCGTGGGTGCGCGCCGGGCATGGGCCACATCTGTTCCGGCCAGCTTGACTAGGCTCGGCTGGGGGGCTATTCTGCCCCTAATCCGGCGGAGGCCATATCCTGCATCGCAATCAATTATGGAGGCGCACCATGGCACTGAGTCTCAACCACGTTCATCTCAAGACAACCGATCCCCAGGCAACCGCCCAGTTCTACATCGACACGTTGGGCGCAACCAAGGTCGCCGATGTGGGGGACATCGGAGTGCGTCTGGACCTGCATGGACTGACCCTGAATGTGACCAAGCATATCGACACCCAGACCAGGGACCAGAAATACGGCATCGAGCATATCGCCATCGACGCTGACGACATTCAGGGCATGATCGACAGCCTGAAGGCCAACGGCGCCAAAATCTTGGAAGAGACTTCCATTTCGGGCGGCCGGCGGGTGGTCTTCTTCGAGGGCCCCGACGGTGTGCAGCTCGAGTTCATCGAAAACAAGTGATCCATCAAGCATTCTAGGCAGTGGTCCACGCAACGATCCACGCAACAATCCAGGAACAATCTACGAGGGTAGGAGCGCCGACATGATCTACGAACAACGGATATACAAAGCTGTGCCCGGCAAATTGCCGGCCATCAACGCCCGTTTCGCCAACCACACCATCGGCTTCTTTGAGGAGTTCGGCATCGGAGTGGTCGGTTTCTGGAACGACGAGATCGGGGAGAGCAACCAGCTCACCTATATCACCAGCTTTGAGAACATGGCCGACCGGGAAGAGAAATGGAACGCCTTCCAGTCGCACAAACCCTGGCATGAAGTCCGGGCCGAGACCGAGGCCAATGGGCCTCTGGTTAGCCAGGTGATCAACTCCTTCATGAGCCTGACGCCCTACTCGCCCCAGCCTGCCTTCAAGACCAATCTGCAGGAGAAGCGGGTTTACGACACCATGCCCGGCAAACTGCCCAATCTCCATGCCCGTTTCAAGGACCATACCATGGGCCTGTTCGAGAAGCACGGCATCCAGAACGTGGCCTACTGGACCGAGGATATCGGAACCAGCAACCGCTTGGTCTACATGGTGGGTTACCCCGACCTGGACGCCAGGGAAAAGGGCTGGGCCGGTATGAACGCTGACCCGGAATGGCAGAAAGCCAGAGCGGCATCTGAGGTTGATGGGGCGTTGGTGCGGGTGTCCAAGCATTCGATTCTCCGTTTGACCGACTATTCGCCCAGGTAAGTACCCTGCTCTGAAGCAGGTTTTCGTACATCGGCCTGGACCAGATGCGGTCCGGGCCGATGTGATTCTTGGCCCATCCGGATTTAAGGACTGACGGACATGGATGTAGCAAAGATCAGAAGCCAGATACCCGTTCTGGCGCATACCGCCTACATGAACACCGGTTGGTCAGGGCCATCGCCCAGACAGGTCGCCCAGGCCATGAAGGACCGGATAGACCTGGAACTGGAGCAGGGGTCGACCACATCGGGGGTCTACGAAGCTGGAAAAGAGATTCAAGCCCGGGCCCGCGAGGCGGCGGCGCGGATATTCAACGCGTCGGTGGACGAGGTGCTGGTAACCCGCAACACCACGGAGGGGATCAACATCGTCATGAGCGGCCTGGACTGGCGCCAGGGCGACGAGATCATCACCTGCAATCTGGAGCACGGCTCGGTGGTGGTGCCCAGTCAGATGGTTGGACTGCGCTACGGCGTCGCGGTGAAGGTGGTGGACCTGGACCCGCACGACCCCCGCGAGACCATCCTGGCCAAGATCGAGGCGGCATTCACCCCCAAGACTCGCATGGTCTTCATCAGCCACATCGAATATTCCACCGGCCTGCGCATGCCGGCGGAGGAGATCAGGAAGTTGACCAAAGACCGGGGGATCCTGTTCATGTTGGACGGGGCGCAGACCGGCGGTCACATCGCCCTGGACATGGCCCGATCCGAGTTCGATTTCTATTCCATCCCCGGCCAGAAATGGCTGCTGGGCTACGAGGGCACCGGCGCCTTGTTCATCCGCCAAGAGCACCTCGAGCGGATACACCCGGCCCACACCGGCGGCAGGGCGGTGGCGTCACCCATGGACGTGCATAACTTCCAGCCCAATCCACACACCATGGAGAAGTTCTTGGGCGGGTCGGCTAGCGTGCCTCTACAGGCGGCGTTCTTGGAGGCCACCAAGTTCATTGAAGAGGCCGGTATCCAGAACATCGAGGCCAGGAACCTGGACCTGGCGGAGTCGGCCAAGGCCAAGCTGTCGGAGATTCCCGGTGTGACGGTGATATCGCCTTCGGAACGGCGTGATTCGTCGGGTCTGGTCAGCTTCTCGGTTGAGGGCCAGACACCAGTGTCGGTGGTCAGCCGATTGTGGGAGAACCATCAGGTGGTGGTCCGCCAAGTAGCGTATCCCGCAGGCGTCCGCGCCTCTCTCCATTTCTTCAATACCGAGGAGGAAGTGGAATTGTTGGCCGGTGGGGTCCGCGAATTGGCGTAATACCACGCTCCGACCGTTGCCAAAGGACGATGCCAAACATGCCGGAGCGCCTCCCGCTCCGGCTTTTAATTTCCATTTTAATTTCTGTCGAGCATTGCCAGAATCCGGGAGAAATTTGCTTTTAAGATGCCGCTAGCGGCGGCCGGTTGGATGGGTATTTGGGTACATTCGGCCCTATTGTGAAATTGCGCGATGCGAGACCATGTTGCTGGAAAACCTGGGAGGAGGAAATCCAAAATGTACGAGAAGATTCTAGTTCCCTTAGATGGGTCCAAGACTGCTGAAACGATCTTGCCCAACGTTGTGAGACTGGCCCTCGAGTCCAGAGCCAAGGTCGTTCTGTTAACGGTGGATGTCCCCCATGCGGCCTCAGGCAGGGCTGGTTTTGGTTGGAGTGAATTTGGCAACGCGATGGCCACGCTGGAAAAACCGGGGGCCCAAATGAAGGCGTATCTGGACAGCGCGGCCAGCATGCTGGAGGGGATGGAGGTTTATGCCACGACTGCCACGGCCGCTGGGAACGCGGCTGAGGAGATACTGGCTTACGCGACGACGCACGGATGCGACCTGATTGCCATGTCCACCAGGGGCCGCTCCGCTCTGCGCCGAGGTCTGATGGGCAGCGTAACCGACGCCGTGATGCGGGCATCGACTGTGCCGGTCCTGGCAGTTGGCCCGAATAGGGTCGACGGAAAGGATTTGGACGGCTCCATCCGCACCATTGCCGTTCCTCTGGACGGCTCGGAGACAGCGGAAGCGGTGCTTCCTCATGTGGAAACATTGGCTGGCCTTCTGTCACTGGAGGTCGTCCTGCTGCGGGTGGTGCGTCTGATGCCTTGGGCCTATGGCGCCCATGACGGGATTCCGTTGGACACGACCGACATAGAGCATGCCTTGAAGTCTGAGGCCAAGGCGTACTTGGCCAAGATCGAGGCGAGGTTCACGGCGAAGGGCATTGCATGCCGCAGTGAGGTGCTGCACGGGGTGCCATGGGACAAGATCGTGGCCTACGTTGGTAAGTTTGACGACATGATGGTTGCCCTATCCACCCACGGCCGTTCCGGGTTGCCGCGTTTGGTTTTGGGCAGCGTTGCCGACATGCTCATCAGGTCACTGGAAACGCCTACTCTCGTCGTAAGACCGAGCCGGCCGTAGTCTGTAAAAAGAGCACGTCCGGTCCGACTCCCGAGACCGGGTTGGGAGGTCGTGAGATGGCGCACATAACGGGAGCTGGCCGACCCGAAAAAGGCGTGTCGGCTGTGGTTGAAATCACCGCAAATCTTGGTATTTGGGCTTGGGCGCCATTTCGGGACTCGCGTGGTTCCGCAATCGGCGCGTGGTCGCGGCGCGGTTTCCGAATCGTCCTTCCTCCCAAGGACTGAGTCGAGAGACACGCTGAAGGATGGAGGCCTCACCGGCGCACCGTTGGTGGGGCCTCTAGTCTTTTATTGGGTTGGTGCGTTCGGGGTCCGCGGAACGGCGGACCTATAGCGCGCCGGGCGGGTAG
>MUCI01000025.1 GCA_002816575.1 SAR202 cluster bacterium Casp-Chloro-G2
CGGCGGCCTGCTGGCGAGCCGTGACGGCGGCGAGACCTGGGTGTCCATGATCGACGGGCCATACATCAAGAACAACACCCTGGACCTGCACCAGGTACAGGTCAGCGCGGCCGCCCCGGGCACCGTGCACATTGCCACGCAGACGGCCATGTTCCGCAGCCGGGACAAAGGCAAGCGCTGGGAGCACGTTCAGGTGGAAGAGATGTTCCCCGGCGGTTCGTACTGCCGCGACCTGCTGGTTGCGCCCGACGACCCCAAGACCATCTACCTGGCAGCCGGGGCCGGCGGCGGGGCCGCTCCTCCCGACACGGTCCAGGCCGGTGCTCTATTCCGCAGCCAAGACGTGGGCGAGACCTGGGACCGGCTGGACCTGGGCGAGACCGCGCCCGGACGCATGATGGGGATCGCCATCGACCGGGCCGCCCCCGACCACATCTACTGCGCGGCGTACAGCGGCGAGGTGTACAGCAGCTCTGACCGGGGCGCCAGTTGGTCCAGGAGCAACCTCCCCCGCGAGATCTCCCGGTCCCTGCACGTGTACCCCATGGTCTGCGGCTAGCCCTTCAATCTAGTCACGCTGATCACGGGGTCACGGCTTCTTAACTAACAGCCCGGACAAGCAGCCCGGCGTAAGGGCATTAGAGGCATGTCCAAGAAACAGGAGACAGGTTTGACAAGTTTCTCACTCGACAGGGCGACTTACAGCATCGGCGAGAGCGCCCTGGATAGCATGGTCCTGGAGAAGCTGCAGTTCCCAGAGGAATTTCAAAGTCACCAGGTGATTCGGGAAGGGGTTCTCGATAACGAAACTTTGGCCCAGAACGGGTTCGCAGGGAGCACCGCCGCGCGCTTCATTCAGGCGGGGCGGGTCACCGGAGTCATGCGGGAGCTTGGCCCCACATCCAACATGGCGATGATCGACGGGTTCAACTTCATGGCGGCTTCGGTGGTCCACCTGTTCGACACCCCGGACTCGGTCCACAACTGGATGCACAACATATTCTTGAAGGACTTTGAGGACCGGGTGGGGGAGAGCGTGGGCCAGGGTCACCAACTGGTGTCAGTCACCCGCCTGGAACCCCAGGGCTTCTTCGACGAGGCTGTGGGCCTCAGAGTGCTGCAGGGCGGAGTGGACGGGCTGATCTCGTCCACCGTGGTGGACTTTCGTGTCGGCCGCCTATTGGGCGTGGCCTTCATCGGCGTGGTGGGCGACCACGACCGCCTGGAACAGGTCAACGCGCTGGGCCAAGCCCTGGAGAAACGCATGGTGGGAGTGGTCCTGGGCTCGGTCTAAGGCGTTACATAGCAAACGTAGCCGCCAGAGTTTCGGTTGACCTAATGAGTTGGCGCATCGCAATGACGGACGATACTCCGACCTCTGAGATGGCCCATCGGCTCTTTGGTTCGAATCATTCTCATAGGACGACAGCTTGCCAATCGCGCAGTCGCAACTGGGCAAGAGGATAAGAATGGTATGGCAATCCCAGACTACCAAACTATAATGCTTCCTCTGCTCCGACTTCTGTCTGACGGGCAAGAACACCAAGCTAGGACGACGATTGAACAACTAGCTGAGGAATTTTCCCTCACGAACGAAGACCGCGATGAACTTCTCCCTAGTGGCGTGCAATCGGTGTTCAACAATCGTGTTGGGTGGGCCAGAACGTATCTGAAAAACGCGGGGTTAATCGACTCCCCGAAACGCGGCATATCCAAAATCACCCAGAGTGGAATCAATTTGCTCAGTGAGGGTCACCAGCAGATCAACGTCAGCCTTCTTCGACGTTTCCCGGAGTTTCGAGCATTCCAGAGCCGCCGACGAACACCGGATATTCAATTGGCGGATACAGAATTAGAGTCGGTGGAAACCCCTGAAGATTCCCTAGCCACAGCTTACCGGATACTACGTGCCAACCTTGAGTCCGAGATTCTCCAACTGGTCAAGGAAAGTACCCCGGCATTCTTTGAGCGGTTAGTAATTGACCTTCTCGTGAAGATGGGGTATGGAGGAAGCCGGGAAGATGCTGGTCGAGCGATAGGCCGAAGCGGTGATGAAGGAATCGACGGAGTAATCAATGAGGATCGGCTCGGTCTGGATGTGATTTACCTTCAAGCGAAGCGTTGGGACACCACGGTCGGACGCCCTGAGATTCAAAGATTCGCAGGTGCGCTGCAAGGTCAACGAGCCAGGAAAGGCGTCTTCATCACTACATCGGGATTTAGCAGAGAAGCCCAAGAATATGCCGCGAATATCGACTCACGAATCATTCTGATTGATGGTGCGCGACTTGCGCGGTTCATGGCGGAATATAACGTCGCAGTCTCGACGATTGGAATCTACGAGATTAAAACAATTGACGATGACTACTTCTTGGAAGGATAGGTCAAGAGCTTGGGTTGAGTTTGCCCAAATCTTGCCCAATTAACCCAGTAAAATTCAACAGCCATGTGAAAGCGAAGATTCACAGGCAATTGCAGAATCATCCGGTTTGTGGTGTGTTCATCTTCTTCGGACCAGAACCGTACCAGTAAATCACTTGACACCGCCGCACTGCCCTCAATTCAACTTGGGGAGATGGCGGAGCTCTCTGCCGAACCGCTTGCGGTTGAACGGCTTCCGTTGTCTCATCACTTCGTTAAGCTCGGTAAGGACTGCATCGGCGAGTAATTTGCGGGCATCCAGATCGGAATATCCAATGCCCACTAGACGTTCGTAGGTGCTCTTAGTCTCCGGCGGATCTCCCGCACTCAACTGATTTTCGACCACCTCGAAGATTGCCTCAGTAATTTGCGGCCTTGGTTCCATCACCTGCGTAACCTCAAAACTTCCTGCCTGATCTTTGATCCATCGCCGGGATCCGGCGGTGTCACACAGCCTTGCTAACCGGCGTCAACATCCCAAACTCCACCGCTATGACCCTGAGTGCTAGCGGAGGGTTTCGTTTCGTGATTCGACCAGGCTGGACCCAGGAACCCAAACTTCCCCATTAAATGAGATTCTTCGGCTCCTGCCTCAGAATGACAAAATCCCAAGCGGAGCATTCCTTCTAGGCAACCTTGCGCCGGTTGTTGGTTCATATGCCTGGAGCCGATTCCGCCCTCGGCTCGTCGAAATGCGATTCCAAGGCTTCGCGTAGATTGGCGATAGCCGAGTCTCTTGATTCGCCCTGGCTGGCAACATCAACTTCCAGGCATTGCGCAACGTACCACTCATCTTCCTGGGAAACGACGGCTGTGAATCGATGTTTCATGCCTACTCCGTGGGAACTCTATACCAGACTATAGTCTGAATGTCCCATCGGCTCCAGATCCGTCCTCGATAAATCCGAATTTACCCCTCGAGGATCAGCCGGGCTGCTTCGTCGCCCATCTCGGACGTGCTGGCGGTGCCGCCCAGGTCGGCAGTCAGGACGGTGCGCTGTTCCAGGCAGCGGGCCACGGCCTTATCCACCTTGTCGGCTGCTTCCTGTTCGCCAAGATGCTCCAGCATCATGGCCACGGCGGAGACCGTCGCCAGGGGGTTGGCGATGCCCTTGCCCATGATGTCGAAGGCGGCCCCGTGGACCGGCTCGAACAACGACGGGTAGACACGCTCCGGGTTGATGTTGGCGCTGGGGGCCAGGCCCATGCTGCCCGTCACCACCGCCGCGATGTCCGAGAGGATGTCGGCGAACAGGTTGGAAGCCACCATCACGTCGAAGACCTCCGGCCAGCGCACCAGGTCCATGGCGGCCCGGTCAACCAGCAGCGACTCGGTCTCGATCTGCGGATAGTCCGCCGCCACATCCCGGAACACCTCGTCCCAGAAGACCATGCCGAACGACTGGGCGTTGGACTTGGTTACCGAGGTCACCTTGTTGCCCTTGTTGCGGCGCACACAGTACTCGAAGGCGGCCCGGATTATGCGCTCCGTGCCCCGGCGGGTGAACATGTTGGTCTGGACCACCGTTTCGTGTGGTGTGCCGGGGTAGATCCGCCCGCCCACCGGGGCATACTCGCCCTCGGTGTTCTCCCGGAAGATAACCATGTCGATGTCGCCCGCCTTCTTGCCGGAAAGGGGCGATTCCACGCCCGGATGCAGGTATGCCGGCCGGATGCACACGCCCTGGTCGAAGCCGCGCCTCATGGGCAGCAGCAGACCGTGCAGGGTGATGTGGTCGGGGATGTTGGGGTCGCCCACCGCTCCAAACAGGATCGAGTCGAAGCTCTTTAGCGTCTCGATGCCGTCGTCCGGCATGAGTTGGCCGGTTTCCCGGTAGAATTCAGACCCCCAGGGGAACTCGGTGAACTGGAAACTGAGCCCGCCGGTCACGCTGGCCACCGCTTCCAAAGCTTTTCTGCCCTCGTCGATGACCTCCAAGCCAACGCCATCGCCGGGAATCACTGCAATCTTGTAATCTGCCATTACGGTCCTTTGTCGCTTTATCTTGAGTCCAAGCGGTCCTGCGCCTAGGTTAGGCGTCCACCCGCTGCACGCCGCCGCCCAAAAGGCGGAAATGATACACCGCCTCGGCGTCGGGGAAGGCTGCCATCGCCTTGTGGTAGGTCGATTTGCCGCGGCGCTCTCTGGCGTCCAGCAGCACGCCTATGATGGTGCCGCTGTGGCCAACGTTCACGCCCACGGCGCCCACCGACCTGGCGAATTCCTGCACCTCGCCAAGGCGGGGCTTGGCGAGCACGTTGGTGCTGGCTTCGGCGCTGATGCTGGCGCCCCTGCCCACCAGGGCCGGGTCCTGGTCGGTGATTCCCTGCCGCAATAGGCGCAGGGCCTCGGTTGTCTGTTCGTCCACCGACTTCCAGCGTTGGAAGCGGTCGACCATGTTGAAGGCTACCGTGTCCACGGTGCCGCCCAGGTCCAGGGCGATGATCTCCATCGGCGGCGGCGGACCCAGGCTCTCACGTATGATTCCGGCCCGGTGATCGAAAAGTGCGATGCCGGGAATCATGATGCCGTCGGTCGGCTCGATGGAAAGGGCGTTTTGGGCGATCTGGTAGGGCGAAAGCTCTTCGCCCAGGGCCTGGCCGGTGGCGGCGATGGCAGCGGCCAGGTCGGCGCTGCTGCTGGCCATGCCTTTGCCTCTGGGGATGGGGTTGTTGATGGTGATCTTGGCCCGGACCTTGGCTCTCTTCAGTTGCGCCAGGGTGCGGCGCACGGCGGCGGCGGCTTTGTCGCAGCCTTCCGGGGCTTCCACTCCGGGTCCATCTGAGAACAGGTCGACCCTGACCCGTGAATAGAAATCCACCGGACAGGTGACCAGGAAGTGGATGCCTTCGATGACGCCCTGGGCCAGCTCGCCGCAGACGCCAGGAGCACGGAACGTGGCGCTGCCCAAGAAGTTGGGGTCGCCTTGATGATCGCCTGCATTTCCGCTATTTGAAGCTAAGGCCAAGGCTTCTACTCCACGCTCGCCGGTTTTAACTGGATAGGCAGCCCCGCGGCCACCAAGAACACTTCCGTGGCGGCAGCGGCAATCTTTTGGTTGACCATGCCCAGCAGGTCCTGAAAGCGGCGTCCCAAGGGCTCGGGAGGCACCAGACTCAGGCCAACCTCGCTGCTGACTATTACAAAAGCCTGGGATGAAGCGGCAGCAACACCAAGCAAGTCATCCGCGTCGGCCATGACCGATCTTTCGATCGATTCCTTGGTTTCCGTTTGGCGTTCCATCAGGAGATTCGCCACCCATACGTCCACCGAGTCGATTATGACTGAACCCGGCCCGTCCGAAGCGGATAGCGCTGGACCCAGTTTTTCGGCCAGCCTGGTTGGTTCTTCCAAGGTGGCCCATTCGGCGGGCCGGGACCGTTGGTGCCGTTGTATCCGGGTGTACATCTCCTCGTCAACGGCCACTCCAGTGGCAACATACAGGGTGGGCTGGGGCAGCGCCGCCACCTTGGACTCGGCGAAAGCGCTTTTGCCGGACCTAACCCCTCCCAGGACCAAGCAGAGTCCCGAGGCCATCAGCTAAGGTCACTCGAAGCCCGGCTGAAACCGCCCGCCATCAGGCCCTGGCCGCGTCATAGTCGCGGTTGAGTCCAGATAGGCGGTAGACCAGGTCCATGTCCAGGCTGGCCCGGACCCAGTCGGCCAGTTTGTCGAATTCCCGGTCCATGTCCAGTTCGGAGCTGACGTCAGGCAGGGACACGCCTTTCCGGCGTGCCAACTCCCGCAGCATGGCGTCCCGCAGGCCGCCGTTGTGGAATAGGCCGTGGATGTAGGTGCCCATCACACTACCCGTCGAGTCCAACGCACCCTCGAGTGAACCGGCCGCGGTCACTGGAACGTCCGCCCGGTCATCGATGCGGAAAGGAGGCGCGAAGCCCTCACCCACTGTCCGCCCCATGTGTATCTCGTATCCCTTTACCGGCATCCCCTTTGCCCTAGCCAGCAAACCGGTGGCTGCAATGACGGCGCCGTTGATCCGGTGGGTCTCCTTGGTTCCCTGGAATACCGTGGAGAGGGGCAGCAGGCCCAGGCCGTCCAACTCGGCGATTGACGACTCGATGCGGCCAGGGTCGCTCACTTTAGTTCCCAGAATCTGGTAGCCGCCGCAGATGCCCACCACCGCGGTCCCGTTTCCGTGGAGATCCTTGATCGCTTGGCTCAGGCCGCGCTGGTTCATCCAGGCCAGGTCAGGGATGGTGGTCTTGGTGCCGGGTATGATCACCAGGTCGGGACGGCCCAATCGGACCGGCGAATCGATGTAGCGCAACTGGACTCCGGGGTGGCGGGCCAGGGGGTCGAAGTCGTCGAAGTTGGCGATGTGGGGGAGTTGGAGCACCACAACGTCCAGCACAGGCTCGACCGCGGCCATCGGAGCGTCGTCCAGGGCCACCGAGTCCTCTTCGGGTATGTGGATGTCCCGGTAATGGTGCACCAGGCCGGCCACCGGGATGCCGGTGCGCTCCTCCAACCAGGTAATGCCGTCGGTTAGCAGGCTGGGGTCGCCCCGGAACTTGTTGATTATCAGCGCCTTCACGATCTGCCGCTCTTCGGGTTCTAGGAGTTCCAGCGTGCCCACCAGGGCGGCGAACACCCCGCCCCGGTCGATGTCGCCGCAGAGCAGGACGGGGGCGTTGGCATAGAGCGCCACCCGCATATTCACGATCTCGGTGGCTTTCAGGTTGATCTCGGCGGGACTGCCGGCGCCTTCCGCGATGACCAGGTCGAAGTCTTCCCGCAGGCTGTCCAGGGAGGTGTGCACCGCCTCCCAGAGTTTGGGCTTGAGTCCGAAGTAGTCCCTGACGTTGGCCGACAGCATGGGGCGGCCCATCACCACCACCTGGGAGATGTGGTCAGCCTCGGGCTTGAGCAGGACCGGGTTCATCTCAACCCGCGCCTCGACCCCGGCGGCTTCAGCCTGGACCGCTTGGGCGCGCCCGATCTCACCGCCGCTGGCGGTAACATGGGAGTTGTTGGACATGTTCTGGGCTTTGAAAGGAGCGACGCGGAACCCGTCTTGGTGGAAGATGCGGCAGAGAGCAGAGCAAAGCACGCTCTTCCCGACGTGGGACGCGGTGCCTTGGACCATTAAAACCTGACCGGCCATCGTGAAGTGACAGCCTCCTTATTTCTGGTGTGACCTTGTGGGCCGCCCGGTAGATTATGTCGCCTTTATGGCACCCAGTGACCTTTTATCTGGTGTCTGAGTCACTATGCTGCCACTTTCAGTCGCTATGACAGGACCGATTACTCGATGGTCCGTGCCGGGCCGTTGAAATGGGACGAATCGTTGAACAGCCGCAGGACCACGTTGTCCTTGTAGGTGTCGACCATCGAGAGGCTGCAGTTTCCGAACACGAAGGACCAACTTCGCTCCAGCGGCATGCCCATGATCGACGTCATGGCGGCGCGGAGGGACCCGCCGTGCCCGACCACCAGCACCGTTTCGTCCAGGTGCTTGGCGATTATCTCTTGGAATATCTCCGCCATTCGGGCCGTGACGCCCCGGACGGATTCCCCGCCCTCCGGAGCATAGTCCAGGTCCTTCTCCAGGTATCTGGGGTAGTCAGCCGGATATCTGCATTGAATCTCAGCCAGGGTCAGACCCTCGAAGACACCCTTGTGATACTCCCGCAGCCTGGGCGTTTCGAAAGCGGTAACCCCCCGGGTTCCCAGCGCGATCTTGGCGGTTTCCGAAGTACGCATCATATCGCTTGAGTAAGCGGCGTCGATCTGAGTGCCAGCCAGGCGCATGCCAAGCATGGCCGCCTGCTCGATACCCCGGTCCGAGAGCCCGATGTCGGTATGTCCTTGGATCCGTCCTTCGGCATTCCAGGCCGTTTCGCCGTGACGGACGATCAATAGCTTTCCCATTCTGCTGGATATTCTAATCATCAGGCACTTGAAAGTACACCGATGATTAGTAGTTAATGTTTCTAGGGTCTTGCGGCATACAACATGTAGATGAGCCTGCATAGTCTCATTAGTTGCCATAATTTAAGAAACTGACCTACTATATGTTGACTTGCTTTGATATCCGGGCTACAATATCTCGACCGTAACGATGGGAGGTGTGACTATGGAAGCCTATTGCGTGAAGTGCAGGAGCAAACGCGAGATCAAGAATCCTGAGAAGATCACGATGAAAAACGGGAAGCCCGCCACTCAGGGCGTCTGCCCGTCGTGTGGCACCAAGGTATTCCGCATCGGGGCTGCCTAACCGCAGCCTTCGGTCTTTCTCCGGCCTTTCTTTCCGGCAGATTACGGGTGGCGTTTCAGCGGTCCGGTGTCCACCGGGTAGCCGTTGGTTCCCGCTCGATTATCAGGGCCTAGGTCTGTAGCAGCCACCCGGTGGTTGGGTGTTGGGTTGTGTTTTCATGGGTGGCTGCTCGCAGTTTTAATCGGCCATATTTGGCCTCGTCCGCCAGTCAATCTGGCTGGGTGATTATGTGCGCCTCGGGTTGTGGCCTTCCACAGCTTCGATACGCCTATCCCTAAGACTTTGGCGCTGCGCCAACCGGCGCAGGCGTGCCAACAGTCGTCTATGTGGCCGAAGGTCCCTCCCCTTCGGCCACCGTTTTTTTGCGACAATCTCCTTTTTAAAACCCCCTCTTATCCACCGACTTCATCCAGATGTCCCTCCGCTGAACCCGACGATTCCACCCCTCTCTGATCCGTCTTTCCTTGTGCTAATATGGCGGCGAACCTGTGCGCCGCTTGCCGCAAGCACGCAGATCAGATCCATTCACCGGCAACTGCCGTCGATCGGAGGAAAGATGACCCAATCCGCAGCCTGGCAAGTCCTACTGGAACAAAATGCGCCTGAGCTTATGAAAGTCGTGAGCGCGTCCCGTGAATGTGTGCTTCCCGACGGAGCGCTCTCCCTCAAATCGACGAAGACGCTGATGAGCATGCTCTGCGACGCCCTCTTGGGTCATGACGGCGGCGTGACCACCATCGCCAACCGGGCGCGGGCCGCCGGAGCCACCGAGGAGGAGATCGCCGAGACCGTGGGTGTGGCCTTTCTCTTTGGCGGCATGCCAGCCCTGGTCACCGGCGCCAACGCCTTCAAGAGATAACCGGACCGGAGCGGTTGCCCAGTCTCACGCTCGGTCACATGCTCAGTCATTGGCCGAGGCCCACAACGGTCCCACGACAATCCCGGCCATCAGAAACCCTTGATAGAGGTGCGTGACATGGCGCAGTCCGAGCCCATCGTGTTCTTCAACGGCGAGCTGAAACCCGAGTCCCAGGTGGGCATTTCCATCCGCGACCGGGGCTATCTCTACGGCGACGCGGTGTTCGACGCCGCCCGCACCTTCAACGGAACGCCCTTCCGGCTGACCCAGCACGTGCACCGGCTGTATGATTCGCTGCGCTACCTGCGCATCGACCCAGGCATGGAACCAATCGAGATGGAGAACTGGTCCCGGCAGGTGGTGGAGCATAACTACGAGCTGTTGCCCCCCGGCCAGGACATGTGGGTGATGCAGCGCATCAGCCGGGGCATCGAGCCGGTATTGCCCAGCGATGAGATGCGAGCCACGGTCCTGATCGAGACCCATCCGATCCCCTTCGCACGGCGCGCTTCCTTATATAAGGACGGCGCGGCCATCTTCACGCCTTCCGTGCCGCGTATCCCGCCTAGGTTCATCAGTCCCCGCGCCAAGACCCACAACTATCTGAACCTGATCCTGGGCGACCTGGAGGCCCAGGCCAGCGACCCCGACGCCTGGTCGGTGCTGTTGGACGAGGCCGGCAACCTGACCGAGGGCCGCGGCTCCAACATCTTCTTGGTAAAGGACGGGACCGTCGCCACGCCCAAGGGACAGTACGTTCTCGAAGGAATCACCAGGCGCGTCACCATGGAGCTGGCCACCGGACTGGACATGCCGGTCGAGGAGCGGGACTTGGACCTGTATGACGCCTACACCGCCGACGAAGCATTCTTGACCTCAACCAGCCTGTGCATCTGCCCCATATCGTCGTTCAACGGAACGCCGATTGCCGGCGGAAAGGCCCCCGGCACGGTCACCCGGAGGTTGATGGACGCCTTCAGCGATATGGCCGGCATGGATTTCGAGGCCCAGTACCTGGCCCACTTGGAATGATGCCCCGGTCCGGGGCATCACCCAACGCCACCAACATACCAACATACCAACATACAACGACTAGGAGAGAATCATGTCTGATCAGATCGCGAACATCACCGACTCGCCGGCCGAGAAGCTGACAGGAGGCTTCGGATTCACCGAGGGGCCGCTCTGGCATCCCGACGGCTACTGGCTGTTCGTGGACATCCAGAAACTGCAGATCCACAAGATGTCGCCCACCGGCCAGTTGGAGGTGTTCCGGGACCCCAGCTACGGGACCAACGGCATGACCTTCGACAAACAGGGCAACCTGGTTATCTGCGAAAGCGACAACCGGCAGATCGTGCGCCGGGCCGCCGACGGCTCCTATACCGCCATCGCCACCCATCTGGACGGAAAGCGGCTCAACCGTCCCAACGACATAGTTGGCCGCTCCGACGGCGCCCTTTACTTCACCGATCCAGGCGGACGCCTGAGCCCGGAAGAACGGGAGTTGGACTTCAGCGGAGTGCATATGATCAGCCCCGCCGGCGCCCATTCGCTGGGCACATCCGAGACTGAATACCCCAACGGGCTGGCCTTCTCTCCCGACGAGAGCATCTTGTACGTCGCCATCACGCGGCGCGACGCCGGATGCCTGGCCGAGAAAGAGCAGAAGCAGTTGTGTGAACATCAGCTGATCCGGGCCTTTGACGTGGCCGCCGACGGCTCTCTGAGCAACAACCGGGTGTTCGCCACCATGTATTCCGCCGAGGACGGGGTCCCCGACGGCATGAAGGTCGATGTCGAAGGCAACATCTACTGCACCGGCCCCGAGGGCTGCTGGGTGTTCGACTCCGCCGGCAATCACCTGGGGACCATCATCCTGCCTGAGATCCCGGCCAACTGCGCCTGGGGCGGACCCGGCAACCGCACCATGCTGTTCACCGCCCGGACCTCCGTCTTCAGCATGCGCATGAAGCACCCCGGCACGGCGATCCCCGCCGCCTAGCGGTGATAAGTGACGGGTAGCAGGAGAACATGGCCCATTACGATGCGATAGTTATCGGTGTCGGCGGCATGGGCAGCGCCGCCGTCTACCACCTGGCACGGCGCGGGCTGAAGGTGCTGGGACTGGAGCAGTACGACACCACCCACGAGTTGGGGTCATCCCACGGCTATTCAAGGATGATTCGTTACACCCTCCAAGAGCACCCTTCCTACGTGCCGCTGGTTCGGCGCGCCTATGAATTGTGGCATCAACTGGAGAACGCGTCCGGCGAGCGCTTGGTCGTGACTACCGGCTCGGTCCGCGCCGGCCCGCCGGACAGCCCCTTCTTCCAGAACGCCAAGGAATCATGCGACATCCATCACATCCCCTACGAGATCATGACCGGCCCCGAGACTGGCAAGCGGTTTCCGGGCTACCGGTTCCCCGAAGGGATATCCTCGATCTACCAGTCGGACGGCGGCTTCTTGCTTCCCGAACGCTGCATCGTCAGCCACGTCCGCGCCGCCCAGGAAGCCGGGGCCGAGGTGCACGGCCGGGAGGCGGTGCTGGGCTGGGAACCGAAGGGAGAGGGGGTGGAGGTGCGCACCGGCCGGGACACGCACACCGCGAGAAGGCTGGTGGTGACGGCCGGCGCCTGGGCCGCCAAGATGGTCCCCCAGGTAGCCAGGTACGCCGTGCCCGAGCGCCAGGTGCTGGGCTGGTTTCAACCGGAGCGTCCGGGACTCTTCAAGCCGGAGACCTTCCCGGTGTTCGGCGTACTCGCCGAGGAGGGCCGTTATTACGGCTTTCCCAGTTACAGCGTGCCCGGATTCAAGGTCGGCCGCTCCCATCATCTGCGCCAGCAGGTGGACCCGGACACCATGGACCGTGAGGTGCACCCGGAGGACGAAGAGATTCTCCGGCAATTCGTCGGCCGGTATTTCCCGCTGGCCGCCGGGCCCGTCCTGATGCTGAAGACCTGTATGTATACCAACACCCCCGACGAGCACTTCATCATCGGTGCCCTGCCGTCGATCCCCCAGGTGTCGGTGGCTGCCGGGTTCTCCGGCCACGGCTTCAAGTTTGCCAGCGTCATCGGCGAGATCATGGCGGACCTGGCGCAGCACGGCGAAACCACCCACGACATCAGCTTATTCCGCCTGGACAGGTTCGGCGCTTAGCCCGGTATCGAGACTGAGACCACCTGGAAGATTGGACGGCCGCGGTTGTGACCAAAACGCGGCCGGTGATATGCTGGAATACTCCCCAACAGATCGGAAACACAGCCCAATCGAGGCCCCACGCCTAGCCAAAGGGACGTATAACTAGATGGACCACCTGAACATACTCGAAACCCCGGATAGAAAACTGAGCAAGATGGTGATCGTCTTTAGCGGCTGGGCAGACGCGGCTGAGGGCGCAACCAGCGCGGTGAAGTTCCTGCAAAGGAAGCTGAACGCCAAGAGATTCGCCGATATCGACCCGGAAGAGTTTTACGACTTCTCCCAGACCCGGCCGCACACGACCCGAACCCGCGACGGAAAACGCCGTATCCACTGGCCCGCCAACGAATTCTCCTATCTGGCAGACGCCGAACCTGGCGTGATGGTATTCATGGGTGTTGAACCCAACTTGAAGTGGCGGACGTTCTCTAAAACGGTCGCCAAGGTCGCCCGGGACCATGGTGTCGAATCGGTCATACATATCGGAGCGCTGTTGGACGCCGTCCCCCACACCCGGCCAGTCAAGCTCAGCGGTACCGCCACCCAGCCCGGACTCAGCGAGTTTCTTGAAGGGCAGGGCATCCGTTCCTCCAAGTATCAAGGCCCCACGGGGATCAGTTCGGCCGTCATGCAGGCCTGCATCGACGAAGGGCTGGAGTACACCTCCATCTGGGGGCACACCTCTCACTATCTGCAGGCCGCGCCCAACCACCGCGTGGGGGCCACGCTCCTGCAGATTCTGGTCAAGCTGCTCGACCTGCCCTTGGACCTGAGTGAACTGCAGTCGGCCGCCGCTGTTTTCAATGAAGAGGTCGCCAAGGCCGTGGAGAAGGACGATCAGATCAGCTCCTACGTGGCCAAACTGGAAGGCCAATACGACGAAGCTGTAGCCGCGATCGAGATTCCGGACCCTGCCGAGTTGGTCCGGGACCTGGAGCAGTTCCTTCGTGGTGAGCAACGCCGGCCACCCTCAGACCCGTCCTCCTAGCCAGGCCTTCTGCGGCCATTTGATGATTCCCGCCAACCCGTTTTCTTGATACCCCCTTGCCCTGGTAATCCCTCTACTCAGCCTCACAGATGAGGTAATTACTATCTTTTGGTCGGTTTATAACTGCGCGTAGAATCATCTCTCGCCTCGTTGACTTGCGAATCACTATGGTATATTTCTAGATAGCGCACTTTTCGCTCTCTATATCCGCCTGCGCCAGAAACGCACGGAATACTTGAGAGTTCCTGACGCGGGAGTTCCAACCGTGTGCGAGTGTCAAACCGTCCTCCAAGGGTTGGAATCGCCCTGAGACCGATGGCTCGGTCCGATCAGAACAACAGAAGAATGGAGGTTAGTCCGCCTTGTACAATTGGTTGAAACACCCAAAGGCAATCATTCTAGGACCCTTGGCGCTTCTGCTGGCCGTGATAATAGCCTGCGGATCGTCTGCGACCGCCACACCTGTGTCGGCCCCGCCAACCGCCGCACCGACGGCGGTCCCATCTGGCGGCGGCTCTGCCAGCCCAACGGCAGTACCCGCGGCCACCGTGACTCCCACGGAAACGCCTTCGGCCATGACCAAGCCGGCCGGTACGCTGAACGTGGGCCAGAAAGAGCTGGGGCCGTACTTTGGCAGTCCTAAACTGTCCGGCAACCCTCAGATCTTCGTGAACAACGCCGCGCCGGTTACCGAATCCTTGGGGATGGCTGCTTTTGACAGCAACGAGGTCCTACCGATGTTGGCCGAAAGTTGGGACATCTCTCCCGACGGCCGGGTCTGGACCTATAACATCCGCAAGGGCGTGCAATTCAATAAAGGGTTCGGCGAGATGACGGCCGAGGATGTTTCTTTCTCCTTCGACCAAGTCGCCAATAGCGAGAAACACGCCAGGGCGTCTGTCGCCAAGGAGATATTCTTCGCCGAAAACGGCAGCCAGACGATTCCAGATCCCTACACCTGGGTTGTCGACTCCGGGATACCATTCTCTGACATCCCCATCACCGAACTCCTCACCACCCCCAGGTCGGTTACCGCCTGGATCGTCAGCAAGAAGCAGTACGATGAGGACGGGGAAGAGGAAGCCAACCGCAACACCGCCGCCACCGGCCCCTGGGAGATTGGCGAGTGGAAAACCGGTGAATTCTGGGAGTTGAACGCCGTGGAGGACCACTGGCGCCAGACACCCGCATTCGCCAAGATGATTGAATGGGAGATTCCCGAAGAGTCTGCCCGGGTGGCCGGATTCAAGACCGGCAACCTGGATACCTTCGTGATGGCCCTGGACTCCATAGCTGAGGTTGAGTCCGTTGACGGCGCGCTGCTGATGCAAGTGCCCAACGCGGCGCAGTCCGGTCTGAATTTCTACGGCGCCACCTACCTGAACGCGACCGACTCGGACGAAAGATGGCCCAATTTCGACCCCAGCCTTCCTTGGGTGTCCGATAGCGCCGATGAAGAATCCGATTCATGGCAGAAGGCTGTCAAAGTCCGTAAAGCCCTATCGATCGCCATTGACCGTCAGGCGATAGTCGACGAATTGCTTCTGGGATTCGGCCACCCCAATGTATTGCAAGGCTGGGGCGGCCCGGACGAAGCGCGCTACGAAAACGACATGGTTTGGGATTACGATCCCGAAGCAGCCAGGGCGCTCTTAGTGGAAGCCGGTTACCCCAACGGCTTCGACATCACGCTGACAGCCGCGATCCGCGGCGCACCATCCGAAGTGGAAGCCTGCGAGGCGATCGCCCAGTACTGGGATGACATCGGGCTCAACGTAAACCTGCAGAACCTCCCCTACGGCACGCTGCGGCCCCAGTTGGTCGCCCGGACCTACCAGGGCGCCACCTGCCACTCGGTTCCCATCCGCTCGGCTCCGACGCAGGGATTCGCCAGCTTCACCAATGCCTCGCCGTTCAGCTACGGCGCCGAGCACCCGTTCTTGGAGGAGTACATCGCGAAGGCGCAATCCTCCGTGCTTCGGAAAGACCGCGAGGCTGCCGAAGATGCCCTCGCCCGTTGGAACTTCGACAACGTATTCGCCATGACCGGCATCTACGTTAACGACAATGTCTGGCCGGTCGGGCCGAAGATCAAGCCTTGGGACGGGTTCGTCAAGCAAGGTGACCTGCGTCAGATCAACGGGTACGAGTACATCCAACCCCGCTAGATCCACGGCCATGCCGGGGTAAAGATCCGGATCAGTCCGGACGAAGCCCTGAAATGGAAGGCACTAGACATACACGGAACGCCCGGTGGGGACATGTGAGACCTGCATGAAAGGTCTTGTTCCCACCGGGCGTTTCATTTCGCCGGAACCGGGCTGTTTGGCGCTTGAATATCGAAAGGAAGCCGCCGCGGCCTTTCATTGGCCTTCCCATTGGCCTCCCCATTGGCCTTCTCCACGGGACTTCCCAATCCGGCTTCCCATTGGGCTTCTCAATGGCATTCGCGCTGGCCTTCCCGATTGGCTTCCCAATGGACATCAAGGGGCGAAACTGGGGCGTCCAACCCCTCCTTCCTAGATAGTCCTCAAGGCTGATTATCGGCTTCCACCGGGCCGCCGGGAGTATCGATCATTGCCCTAACAAGACCCTTCGGCCGGTTAGCCCGCCGGTTAGATGGAACATGAGACTCCCTGCTATCCACTATTAACAGCCGCTATTCTTAATCTGGTTAGCCCAGGCCACGAAACTGGCCTGATTTACCAGGCTCAATCGCGCACTAGCTAATAACCTTTAGTGCGCGGTTTCGGCCTATTGACTTGCGAAAGCTGATAGTATATATCTATTTAGCACTTTGGGAGGACGGAAAATCCGTCCTCTCTTGGCATCCGCCGGTATCGGTTGGACCAGAGAATCGCCAGCCGGGCCCGATCACAGGAACAATGAGAAACCAGACCAAAAACAAAGGAACAGACGCAAAATATATCGCGCCCGGGAAGCACAATGGGTCCCGGGTGAGATGGCTAACCACAATCCCAGAAATAGATTGGAGGTCAGTCCGTCTTGAACCATTGGTTGAATCACCCAAATACTATGATCCTGGGACCCCTGGCACTTCTGCTGGCTGTGATATTAGCCTGTGGATCGTCTGCGACCGCCACACCTGTGTCGGCCCCGCCAACCGCCGAGCCGACGGCTTTGCCGTCTACCGGCTCCACCAGCTCCACGGCAACGCCCGTCCTAACCGCGGCTCCCACCGAGGCGCCGGCGGTTATGGCCAAGCCGGCTGGCACCATCAATGTCGGCCAAAAAGAGCTGGGGCCTTACTTCGGGAGCCCAAAATTGGCCGGTAACCCACAGATATTCTTGAACAACGCAGCGCCCATCACAGAAACACTAGGTGTTTACGACTTCGACAGCAACAAGGTTAGCCCCATGCTGGCTGAAGGTTGGGACATCTCCCCCAACGGCCAGGTTTGGACCTACCGCATCCGGAAAGGCGTTCAATTCCATAAGGGGTTCGGCGAGATGACTGTCGCCGACGTGGTGTTCTCCTTCGACCAGATCGCCACCAGCGAGAAACATGCCCGCGCTTCCAATGCGAAGAAGATCTTCTTCGCGGAAGACGGCGCCCAATCGACCTCGGATGACTACACGTGGCAGGTCGACTCGGGCAAGCCGTTCTCCGACATACCCATCCTTGAATTACTGGCGCCCCCCCGCGCAACCATCGCCTGGATCGTGAGCAAGGCCCAGTACGATCAGGAAGGCGAAGAAGAAGCCAACCGCAACACCGCCGCCACCGGTCCTTGGGAGATCGACGAATGGAAAACCGGAGAGTTCTGGCGGTTGAAGGCGGTGGAAAACCACTGGCGCCAGACGCCCAGATTCGCCGAGATAGTGGAGTGGAAGATTCCTGAAGAGTCTGCCCGCGTGGCCGGATTCAAAACCGGTAACCTGGACACCTTCGTGATGGCTCTGGACTCCATCTCCGAGGTTGAAACGGTTGAAGGCGCACTGCTGATGCAGGTGCCCGACGCCGGCCAGGCCGGACTGAACATCTACGGACAGACGTATGTTCCCGCCCGCGATGGCGGTGGAGCGCCCTGGCCCAACTACAACACCGACCTCCCCTGGGTGTCGGCGAGTAGCGATACCGCCTCCGCAGAGTGGGAGACCGCCCGGAAGGTCCGGGAAGCCCTGTCCATATCCATCGACCGTCAGGCCATCGTCGACGAGTTGCTGCTGGGATTCGGCCATCCTCTAGCCCTTAGAGACTGGGGCGGTCCGGATGAAAAGCGCTTGCCTGACGACATGGTCTGGGACTTCGACCCGGAGCGCGCCAAGAGCCTGCTGGCCAAAGCCGGATACCCCGATGGGTTCTCAATCACCCTGTCGCCGGCGCTTCGCGGGGCGCCATCCGAGGTGGAAGCCTGCGAAGCCATCGCCCAGTACTGGGACGATATCGGCTTGGACGTGACGTTCCAGAACGTGCCCTACGGCACACTGCGGCCCACGTTCGTCGCCCGCACCTATGAGGGCGTCTCCTGCCATTCGGTGGCCATCCGTTTGGCCCCGGTGCAGGGATTCGCCAACTATCTGAACGACTCGGTGTTCAGTTACGGCACGGAGCACCCCTTCTTGGAAGAGAAGATTCCGATAGTCCAAGGAACGACCGACCGGGCCGCACGCGAAGCTCTTGAGCTTGAGGTTGCCCGCTGGCAGTTCGACAACGTGTTCGGCCAGACCGGCCTCTACGTCTTCGACAACGTATGGCCGATCGGACCGAAACTCGCCACGTGGAACGGGCTCGTCAAACAGGGCGACCTGCGTCAGATCAATGGGTTTGAGTACGTCGAGCCCCGCTAGATCAGACCAAGCAACCTAACCAGTCCGGAGTGATCCGGATAGCGCTTTCGAGCGTATGTATTCTTAAGGGGTTCCAAAAAAAATTGCAGATTCCGCCCGGTGGGGACATAAGAGATAGGTTGGGTCCGTTCTTGCTTCCCATCGGGCGCACTGTTTTAGGTGTGGCGCTGGGCGTCGTGCTGAGTATGATTGGCATAGCGATCGCCTGGGCGCTATTCGTCTTTTCGGGATCGCGTATAGCCGACGCCTGGTTCGCGTCGCTGTACTTCGGAGCAGGATTGGGAGCTGGAACGGCTGCATTCGCCGCCTGGCTTCACATAGATCAGGAACGGCCCTTGGTCTTGGCACTCACGGCTGCCATAGTAGTCGGAGCTGGGGTGCTTGGGGCTTGGGCCGGATTTGAATACGGGTCGACGCAAGAGGTAGAATGTTGCGCCATGCCGACGAAATCACCGGTCTATTACACGGCATTGGGTTCTGTTGTTGGGGCTAACGTTGCGGGTGTCGTTTTTGCGGCAGCCCGGGCGTACCTCACCAGGTCATAAGACAGTCTAAGATTCTAAACGCGATACACTGACGGAAATAAAGCATGCAAAAGTATTTGGTACGCCGATTCCTCCTTGCGTTCGTAACGCTGCTCTCCGTGTCCCTGATCATTTTCATAATGAGCAGGGTCTCGGGAGATCCCAGGCACATCTACCTGGACGACTATTCGACACAGGAAGACTGGGACCGCATGGGCGCCGTATTGGGCTTGGACAAGCCCTACTATCAGCAGTACGGAATCTTCCTCAAGGGCGCCGTCCGTGGCGACTTTGGAGAGTCGGTTAGAGAGGCCCGGCCCGTGACCGATGTCGTTATCGAACGGGCCCCGGCGACCCTTTTGCTAGGGACCGTCGCCTTCACTTTCTCCCTGTTGATCGGGGTGCCGTTGGGCATCTTATCAGCGGTGAAACGAGGTACGTTAATCGACTCGTTCGGCAAGTTTATCGCCCTGATCGGGCAGTCGGCGCCGCCCTTCTGGTTGGGCATCATGCTGATGTTCTTCTTCGCCGTTAAGCTGGGGGTTCTCCCGCCATACGGCAAGCAAGACTGGAATAGCATCATCCTGCCGGCCGTGACTTTGGGATGGTATTACGCCGCGGCAAATCTGCGGCTGGTGCGCTCGGCCATGCTAGACGTGCTAGATTCTGAGTACATCAAACTGGCGCGGGCCAAGGGCGTCAATTCCAGGACCATCATCCTGAAGCACGCCTTTAGAAACGCTCTTATTCCGCCCCTGACTTTCGCCGGAGTAACTCTGGGCGCTCTCGTGACTGGTTCTCTGGTAGTGGAAACCGTGTTCGCCTGGCCCGGCCTGGGCAGATTGGCCATCGAGGCGTTGTTCGCCTTTGATTACCCGCTGCTGCAGGGAGTGGTGATCACATTCACTTTGCTTTACGTCACCGCGGCTTTCGTCGTAGACGTGCTGTACGCATACGTAGACCCAAGAATCCGGTACGCTTAGGCTTAGGAAGTAGGAGAGAACGATGGCAGCAGATCTTAGCGGAATATTAGTTGCCCCCCCTACACGAAGGGACAAAGCGGCCGGAATCTACCGGAAGCTGAAACGGTGGCCCTTGGTGCCAGTATTTCTATTGTCGCTGGTGGTCATTGCCGGGGTGTTCGCGCCCTGGCTGGCGCCCCACGACCCCGAAAAGGGTGAGCTTCGGGACCGCAATATCCCGCCGGCTTGGTCCGGTGGCGTGAAAGCCACCAAGACCGTGGTTGCCCAGTTGTCGATCAACGAACGCGGAACAAGCGTAACGTTGCGGGACGCCCAGGCGATCAATCCCGACGCACAGATCGGCGACGAGATTGAGATTTCCGTCCAGCCAGAAGGCAGCACCAAGTTCCTATTGGGGACCGATCAACTGGGCCGCGACGTTCTATCGCGCGTGATTTACGGCGCTAGAATCTCCTTGATCGTATCGATAGTCACGCTGGGCGTGGGCGGCAGCATCGGCGTCGCCATGGGTCTGGCGGCGGGCTGGTACGGCGGCTTCATTGACGAATTCTTGATGCGGCTGGTCGATATCAAACTGGCTATCCCGTTGATCCTGATCGCACTGGTGCTGGTGATTACCCTGGGCCAGTCGTTATGGATCATCGTTACGGTGCTCTGTTTGTTTATCTGGCCAAGGTTCGCCCGCCAAGTGCGGGGTGAAGTGCTTCAACTTAAGCACATGGACTACGTGTCATTGGCCAAGGTTTCCGGCGCTTCAACGGTCCGGATCCTATTCATACACATATTCCCCGGCACGATCAATACCTTGATCGTGGTGGCGACGCTGCAGGTCGGGATCGTGATCCTGCTGGAGTCGACCCTCAGCTTCTTGGGCGCCGGTGTTCCACCTCCCACGCCCGCCTGGGGCTCGATGGTCTCCGACGGACGCGATAAACTGGCCGGCGGCGTGTGGTGGATATCCACCTTCCCCGGTCTCGCGATCATGATCACGGTGGTGTCGCTCAACCTGTTCGGCGACTGGCTCCGGGACACCCTGGACCCACGCCTACGCCAACTGGAGTGACCAGCACCCTGATCTAGGCTCGAAACGGCGAATCACGGGTAACCGGAAAGCGGTTACCCGCATCACTCAGCAACTAAAGGAACGAATTAGTTTCATGGCCACCGTAACAAGAGTTAACACGGAGACAGTTCTAGAGGTCAAAGACCTACGGACCTACTTCCGGACCCGTTGGGGCACGGTTAAGGCTGTAGACGGGATATCCTTTGACCTTCGCAAGGGCGAAACACTGGGAATCGTCGGCGAGTCTGGTTGCGGCAAGTCCGTTACCATGCTCTCGCTGATGCGGCTCATCCCCATTCCTCCCGGACGCATCGTTTCCGGCGAGATAATCCTCGACGGCGACGACCTGGTGCAGCTATCGGAAGACGAGATGGCCCAGATGCGGGGCAAGAAGATCGCCCTCATCATCCAGGACCCGATGACCTCGTTGAACCCGGTTTTCTCCATCGGGGATCAGGTTGAGGAGGCGATCAAGATTCACCAAGACCTACCCAAGCGCTCCATCGCGGAGGCCGCTTTGCAGGTGCTGCGGAAGGTCAACATCCCTGCCGCCGAATCCCGGGTCAAGGACTACCCCCATCAGATGAGCGGCGGCATGCGGCAGAGAGTGGTGGGCGCCATCGGCATCTCCTGCCAGCCCCAGGTGCTCATCGCCGATGAGCCGACAACGTCGCTGGACGTGACGATCCAGGCCCAATACCTGAAACTCCTGAAAGACCTGCAGAAAGATTCCGATCTCTCGCTGATCTTCATCACCCACGACTTTGGCATTGTCGCCAAGATGTGCGACCGGGTCGCGGTGATGTACGCCGGCCGCATCGTGGAGCATGGCAGCGTTAGGGACATCTTCAACAACCCATCCCACCCCTACACCGAGGCCCTGCTGGCCTCAGTGCCCAAGATGGACCGGGACGTTGAACGGCTGTACTCCATCGAGGGGCAGCCGCCCCCGCTCCATAATCTGCCCGTCGGCTGCTCCTTCGCCGACCGGTGCCCGTCCGTGATGGACAAGTGCCGGGAGCAATATCCCGAAACGACTACAGTCTCTGAAGGCCACTCTGCAAACTGCTGGAAGTTGGAATGACCACTACAGAATCAGCCACACCTAAATCAGAAGTCGGGCGGGTACTGCTCGAGGCCAAGCAACTGAAGAAGTACTTCCCAGTAACCAAGGGGTTGCTCTTCTCCAAGCTCGTCGGCCACATCAAGGCGGTAGACGGCATCTCCTTCCAACTCAGGGCCGGTGAAACCCTGGGCATTGTGGGCGAGTCCGGCTGCGGTAAGAGCACCACGGCCAAGATGATGCTGATGCTGGAAGAACCCACCGACGGCAGTATCTTGTTCGAGGGCCAAGACGTTCATCATTCTTCGGCCGCCGTCAGAAAATCGTACCGCAGTTCGGTGCAGGCAGTGTTCCAAGACCCGTGGAGTTCGCTGAACCCCCGGATGCGGGTCAAAGACATCATCGCCGAGCCGATGGTCATCAACTGGAACATCACGCACGCTGAACAACAGCAGCGGGTGATGAAGCTCCTGAACGATGTGGGCCTGAACGAGTATCACTCCAACCTGTTCCCCCACGAGTTCTCTGGCGGTCAGCGGCAGAGGCTGGCCATCGCCAGGGCGCTGGCCCTTAACCCCAGGGTTATCGTGCTGGACG
>MUCI01000026.1 GCA_002816575.1 SAR202 cluster bacterium Casp-Chloro-G2
TGGTGCATACCAGCCGGCCGTTTATATTTCCAGATTCTTTCTCGCGGAGTATCCTGACTTGACAGGAGGGCCGGCATGATAACTGGCGTGATCGGCGTAACATTCTATACCGGTGGTCTGGAGCGCATGTTCCATTTCTACAACGACGTGTTGCGCCTGCCGCTCCATTCCCGCCACGAGGATTTCATCGCCTTTGAATCGGGCGGCGTGCGGTTCAACATCGGCCGGCACAGCCAGGTTTCCGGACAGTCCGCCGACCCCTTTAGGTTCATGCCCCACCTGGGCGTCGACGACATCCACGCCGAAGCCCAGCGGCTGACGGCGGCCGGAGTGGAGTTCATCCGCAAGCCCGAGCAGGAGGCCTGGGGCGGCTGGGTCGCCACGTTCCAGGACCCGGACGGAAATATCCTGCAACTGCTGCAATTGGCCCCGTAGACGCCGATAGAGCCTATAGAAAGGTCTAGAATAGGGCGATTCGAACATTGGAGAGGACTGAGATGGCCGGTGCAGACAGGACCCAGCAAGCGGCGCGGTTCTTGCAAGACGCTCATGCGGCGCGGGCTGCCTACCAGCCCCTACCCGAGGCGTTCGCGCCCAGGGATATCGACGAGGCATACGACATTCAGGAGGCTTTCCAGGCACTGCTGGCGGCGGAGCGCGGGCCAATCTCCGGCTACAAGATTGCTCTGACCACGCCTGTGATGCAGAAGATGGTGGGCTTTGGCCACCCCTGTTTCGGGGCGGTGTTCGCCAGCGTCGTGCACCACTCGCCGGTCACGGTGAAAGCGTCGGATTACGTGCACATCGGCGCCGAGTGCGAGATCGCGGCGCTGCTGTCGCGCGACCTGCCCGCCGCCGCCGCGCCTTACGACCGGGAAACGGTTGCCGGGGCCGTGGCGGCGTTGATGCCGGCCTTCGAGTTGGTGGATGACCGGGGCGCTGACTATTCGGACCTATTTTTCCTGGGCGTGGCTGCCGACAACGCCTGGAACGCCGGAGTTGTATTGGGTGAGAAGGTCACCGACTGGCGGGGCATCGACCTGGTTGCCGCATCCGGGGCCATGACCATCAACGGTCAACCGGCTGGCGAAGGGAAGGGCGGCGACGTACTCGGGCACCCGCTGGAAGCCCTGGCGTGGCTGGCCAATACCCTGGCCCAGCGTGGCCAGAGCCTCAAGAAAGACATGATCGTCATGACCGGCAGCATCGTCAGCACCAAATTCTTGAACCAGGGCGACGACGTCCGATTCGACATCCCCGAGCTGGGCGAAGTACGCCTGACGGTGGGGTGAGGTTCGGCTAGGCGATAAACATAGCGTCGCCGAAGCTGTAGAACCGGTACCCCTTTCCGATCGCCTCTCGGTAAGCCGCCAACACCCCATCTCGTCCTGAGCTCCGACTGGAAGTCGAGAGTCTCCCCGATGCATCGTGGGGACCCGTCGAAGGACCGTCTCCGGCCCGGCCATGCTCCACGAACGCCGACACCAGCATTAGCAGGCTGGACCGGGGCAGGTGGAAGTTGGTGATCATGGCGTCGACCATGCGGAATCGGTGGCCGGGAAGGATGAAGATGCTGGCCTCGCCTTCGGTTTCCGACAGGGCGGTCTGGCCGTTTCGTTCCATGTCCTGGCCCGCCTGCTCCAGCACACGCACCGACGTGGTGCCGACGGCGATGATACGCCTGCCCTCGGCTTTGGCTCGGTTCAGCGTCTGGGCGGCTTGGCCGTCTATCTGGTAGCGCTCGGTGTGTATCTTGTGCTCGGTGGGGTCGTCCTCGTCCACCGGCTTGAATGTGTCCAAGCCCACATGCAGGGTGACGAAGACGGATTCCACGCCCATGGCCCTCACCTTTTCCAGCAGGCCGTCGGTGAAGTGGAGACCGGCGGTTGGGGCGGCCACGCTGCCCGGCAGGCGCGAGTATACCGTTTGGTAACGCTCCGGGTCGTCTAGGACCGCTTTGATGTAGGGCGGCAGCGGGGTTACTCCGAAACTCTCTATCCCCTCCTCGCTGGAGAGCCTGATGGTCTTTAGTCCGTCGTCGCGGGCTTCGAGAATCCGGACCTGAAATCCCCCCTCGGTCCCCTCCTCTGTGAAAGGGGAATGAGGGGATCTTTCGATATCCACCACCACGCCTGGCCGCAGTCTCCGGCCCGGCCGGGCCATGGCGGTCCAATCGCCGTCGGCGTTGCGGCGCAGCAGCAGGAACTCCACCTTGCTGCCCGTGTCGGCGCGCCGTCCGTAGAGCCGCGCGGGGATCACCCGGCTCTGATTGAAGACCATCACGTCGCCGGGGCGTAGGTATTCCAGCACGTCGGGAAATTGGCGGTGTTCCAGGGCTCCGGAGTCCCGGCGCATCACCAGGATCCGGGACGAGTCGCGAGGCTCGATGGGTGACTGGGCAATCAGCTCCGGTGGGAGGTGGTAGTCGAAATCGCTGGTGCGCATGGAGGTTGGGCTAACAGACGCCGGCTAGCTGTGGGGTTGTCGTCCGTGGATGCTGATCCGGGCGGCGGTGAGGGTGTTGACCAGCAGCATGGCGATGGTCATGGGGCCCACCCCGCCGGGCACGGGGGTGATGGCCGACGCCTTCTGGGACACAGCTTCGAAGTCTACGTCGCCCACCAGCCGGTAGCCGCTTTTGCGGGATGGGTCGTCGACCCGGTTGATGCCAACATCAATGACCACCGCGCCTTCTTTGACCATGTCGGCGGTGATCGCTTTGGGGCGTCCGATGGCGGCTACCAAGATGTCTGCCTGCCGGGTGATCTCCGCCAGGTTCTTGGTGCGGGTGTGGCAGACGGTCACGGTGGCGTTGCCTCCTTCGCCGCGTTGCATCAACAGCAAAGCCATGGGCTTGCCCACGATCTCGCTGCGGCCGCAGACCACCACGTTGGCCCCAGCCGGGTCGTGGCCGTTACGCATCAGGATCTGCTGGATGCCGGCGGGAGTGCCCGGCACGAAATCAGGACGGCCCTGGACCAACTTGCCCACGTTGAACGGGTGCAGACCGTCAATGTCTTTATCAGGCGAGATGGCCTCGATGATCAGCCGCTCGTCGATCTGGGGCGGCAGGGGCAGTTGGACCAATATCCCGTGGAAGCGGGAATCAGCGTTCAGATCTTGAACACACGTTAAAAGCTGTTCGTTGGTGGTGTCGGCGGGCAGGAGAAACGTGTCGCTGACCATGCCCACTTCGTCGCAGGCGCGGCGCTTGTTGCGCACGTAGATCGCCGATGCCGGGTCATCGCCAGCCAGCACCGCCGCCAAACCCGGAGTGACGCCGTGCCGCTGCTTGATCTCAGCCACGCCGACGGCGACTTCTTTCCGTATCTCCTCGGCCAGCGCCTTTCCGTCCAGGATCTTTGCTGTCAATCGGTCCTCGTTTCGAAAGCGGGAATATCGCGGCCCAATCTTATCACGCTGGGAACCGCAGCCTCCAGGTTTGATGCAGCCCAGAGCGGCAATCTATACTTGAGGTCGCCAGGCCAGCTTCCCTGGAGAGCGGGCCAGGCCAAATTCACCGGAGACCGGGTGGGATATGCGAATCTGCTCACTGCTGCCCAGCGCCACCGAGATCGTCTACGCCCTCGGATTGGGCGGCCAAATGGTTGGCGTTTCCCACGCCTGCGATTTTCCCAAAGACGCGTCAACCAAACCGGTGGTCAGCCAGAGCGTGCGGCAGATCACCCATCTGTCCAGCGAAGAGATCGACGGGATCGTGCAGCAGGCACGCGCCAACGGGAACCCGCTTTACTGGATCGACGCGGACCTATTGCGCGAGTTGAAGCCGGACCTGATCATTACCCAGGAGCTATGCGAGGTCTGTGCCATCGCCAGCGGCTCGGTGTTCGAGACCGTGGCCAAAGAACTGGACTACCAGCCCGAGATACTGACGATCCGGCCGAACCGAGTCGCCGACATCCTCCAGAATGTGCGCAACATCGCCGCCGCAGCGGGCGTTCCGGAACAAGGTCAAGAGGTGGCAGGATCGCTGGAATTCCGCATCCAAGCGGTGATTGACGGCGTGCCCCGTGACTTGGCAAAGCCCCGAGTATTGTGCCTGGACTGGCTGGACCCGCTACGCAACACCGGGCAGTGGGTGCCTGAATTGGTGGAACTTGCGGGCGGTGTTGAAGGGCTGGCCGTGCCCGGCGGTCTCTCCCGAGAGCTGACCTGGAGCGAGATCGTCGAATATGCGCCGGAGTACCTGATGGTGATGCCGTGCGCCTTTGAGCCGGACCGTGTGCGCCAGGAGACGGCGGACAAGCTGACCACGCTTGAAGGTTGGGCCGGGCTGCCCGCCGTGCGCATGGATCAGGTGTTTCTGTTCGATGGCCGTATCCCGACCCGCCACGGCCCACGGGTGGTGGACGTTCTGGAAGGTTTGGCCGAGGCCATGCACCCTCAGCGCTTCGCCGGCATCACAGATGGTGGAGTTTTGTCGAGAGAACGGCCATGACCGGGCCCTCAATGCCCATTCATCGGCTATTCATCGTTTGTTCATGCCGAGCCCGCAAAGACAGCCAGATAAAACCCAAGACGGGAATCGCGCGTAGTATCAGACAATAAAACACCGGCCCGAAAACCCCGGCCCGGCCGGCGTCGGCGCACACCTAGATTCCCAGGGTTTCGAGGGATATGTTTCAGCCAATAAGCAGAGTAATCAACCTGGAAGAACGCAACGCCATGCGTACCATGGTGTTGCCGGCGGTGGTGGCTGTCCTTGCGCTGGGGACCGCGTTTGCCGGCGCGATCTTGCTTGGCGGCGACGGCGGCATCGACGGCGTGAACGGGTTCGTCGAGTCGCTATCCGGCAGTTCCAGTTCTAAACTTGGGGGCTGGGGTTTGCTGGCCCCGTTGGGATTCGCCTTCGCGGTGGGCATGGCTTCGGCCGTCAACCCGTGCGGGTTCGCCATGCTGCCGGCTTATCTGGGACTATATCTGGGCGATCAAGAGAAGGAAGGGCCGAAAGTTCACCCAGGAAAGCGATTGGTCCATGCGTTAGTAGTGGGCGGTACCGTCACAGCCGGGTTCGTGGTGCTGTTCGGAGCGGCCGGATTGATCATTGGACTGGGCGCGCGGACGTTGATAATCGAGGTTTTGCCCTGGTTGGGACTGGTGATCGGCGTCGTCCTGGCGCTGGTGGGTTCCTGGATGATCGGAGGCGGCAAACTGTACACCGGAATCGCGGCCCGGGCCGCCAACAACATGGGCGACCCTGGAACGGTCAGCTTGAAGGGATACTTGATCTTCGGGATAAGTTACGCCACCGCATCGCTGAGTTGCACCCTGCTCATCTTCCTGGCGGTGGTGGGCACCAGCCTGGCTGTGTCCAGCATATTTACGTCTCTGGGCCAGTTCCTGCTCTACGCCCTGGGAATGGGCGTGGTTATCACGGCATTGACCGTGGGCATGGCATTCTTCAAGGGCGCGATGGTGGGCGCCCTGAGAAAGGCCCTGCCCTACGTTCAGCCGGTAGGCTCGTGGCTCATGGTCATCGCCGGGATGTACATAGTCTTCTACTGGCTAACCATCGGAGACCTGCTATAGCCGCCCGGGATATGGAGCCGACTCCCAGCATGTTACTCGTTTCAGCCAAGAGATGGCTGCTCGCCGGGACAGTCTTGGCCGCCGTTGCGGGCATCGCCTGCGGCAGCCAGGCCTCGGACCAGCCATTCGACAACTCCCGGTCCGATGCGGCCACCAACCTGGCCGTACCGGACACTGGTCCGGGCCCTTCGCCCATCGTTGAGCCAGACATCAATTACCGATCTGAGCTGGATGGCGCCCGTTTTCAAACGAGCGGCTGGCGTACCGACTTTAGCCGGCACACGGTCCCCTTCGACAGCCTAATGTCCGGTGGTGTTGGGCGTGACGGCATCCCGCCGATCGACCAACCCCGGTTCGAAACGATTGAAGAAGCCGCGCCGGTTATGAACGATCTGGAACCGGTGGTGGCGTTCAAGATCAATGGCGAAGCCAGAGCCTATCCCCTGGCCATACTGACCTGGCACGAGGTGGTCAACGATGTTGTGGGCGGCGAACCGGTTACGGTGACGTTCTGTCCGCTGTGCAACTCGGCGGTGGTCTTCAATCGCACCATCAACGGGAAGGTCTTCGATTTCGGAGTGTCGGGGAACCTGAGGAACAGCGACCTGATCATGTGGGACCGCCAGACCCAGACCTGGTGGCAGCAGCTCACTGGGGAGGCCATCATCGGCGAATTGGCAGGGCACCGGTTAGAGTTCGTACCCGCCTCGATAATCTCGTGGGCCGATTTCAGAACGGCCAATCCGGACTCGTTGGTGCTCTCCCGTAACACAGGATTCAGCCGGCCCTACGGCAGCAACCCGTACAGCGGCTACGACCGGGTCGACCGGCCACCATTCCTGTTCGACGGCGAGACCGACGACCGCCTGTTGCCCAAAGAGCGGGTGGCCGCGCTACAGATCGGGGACGTGTCGGCGGCCTTCCCATTCCCGGTGTTGGAGTCTGAACGCGTGGTCAACTACCCGGTGAACGGGACCGACCTGGTGGTCTTCTTCAAGCCTGGCACCCTGTCGGCCTTGGACCGGGCGCTGATCATGGATTCCAATGACGTTGGCTCCACCGGGGTGTTTGAGGCGGTGTTGGACGGGCGAAAGCTGACATTCCGGTTGGAGAACGGCGGATTCATGGATGACCAGACGGGCAGTGTGTGGAACATCCTGGGCGAGGCCGTGTCCGGACGATCGGCGGGCAAGACCCTCACTCCCATCGTTCACGCCAACCATTTCTGGTTCGCCTGGGGCGCATTCAATCCGGATACGCTGATCTACAAGGGGCAGCGGTAGCGGAAGTAGGGAGCCATTACTTTCGCCTACGGGTGGCGGGGGTTGCTTGGAGATGAGCTAAAATCCCCCTCCCGGCGAGATGCCACACGGTTTCCTGGGGGCGGATAGCCTGCTCCGATTCCTTGCCAGGCACAGACCCCCCGGTTAGAATGGCCCATACCATTCTGCACGGGGGTTTTTCTTATGTATGACAAGCCTATGTTGGGCCTGGGCCAGGCGCAAGACGCCATCAATGCGATCATGGCCGAGGCTAACAAAGAACCGGACCGGCCCTTGGCCGTCGCCATCGTGGACGACACCGGCAGCATGATCAGTTATGCCCGCATGGACCGTTGCCGCGAGGTGCCCAAACGCATGGCGATCCGCAAGGCCTACACCTGTGCGATCTCGGGCCAGGACTCCAAGGACTACGCGGACCGGTTGGCCAGCCAGGGGCGCACCGTGGCCGAGATGGGCGACCCCATGTTGGCGGCGGTCCAGGGCGGGGTGGTCATCCTGCATCCGGGCAGTGGTTCCATCATGGGCGGCATCGGTGTCAGCGGACTGGCGGCCCAAGAGGATGAAGACCTGGCGAAGATCGGGTTGAAGGCGCTGGGCCTTTAGCCAGGCTGAGCCTGGACCCAATTACCTCCGGCGGAACCGATCAGGGCTATGATTTCGCCTTCCCCTTTCATAAAGTGGGACCGAGGGGGATTTTCCTCTCAGGGAAAGACAAACAATTTGTTTTGTTCCGCGATGCTGTATGACAAGCTGCGACCAAGGAGCGACCCAACCATGGCCAATCCCAGAGCTGACTTTTCGCCGATATTCGACCGCGAGCCGCTGAAGCTGCCTGGCGGCGCGCGCGTGGCTGTGTGGCCGGTCATCAACGTGGAGGAGTGGGACATCAACGAACCCATGGCGCGCACCGTGCTGCCCACGCCCCAGGGGGTGTCGGTGATACCGGACATACCCAACTTTGGGTGGTTCGACTACGGGATGCGGGTCGGTTTCTGGCGGTTGAAACAGGTCCTGGACAACTACGGCATCCGGGCGACGGTTAGCCTGAACGCTTCGGTGTGCCTCAGCTATCCGCAGTTGGTGGAAGAGAGCTTGAAGTCGGGCTGGGAGATGTTAGCCCACAGTTACATCCAGCGGGTCATCAACAAGGAACCCGATGAACGGGCCGCCATCAGAAGGACCATCGATACTATCCGCGACTTTACCGATACCGCCCCCCGCGGTTGGATGGGACCGGGACTGGCCGAGACCTTTGACACGCCCGATATCCTGGCCGAAGAGGGCATCGAGTACGTGGCCGATTGGTGCAACGACGACCAACCCTACCCCATGAAGGTGAAGTCGGGCAGTTTGGTGGCGGTGCCCTACACCGTGGAGCTAAACGACATCCCGGTGTATCTGGTGCAGCACCACCGCTCGCCCGAGCTGTTCGACCGGGCCAAGGACCATTTCGACACCCTGTACCGTGAGGGCGCCGAGAGCGCCCGCATCATGTGCGTGTCGACCCATCCGTACATCACGGGCGCGGCCCACCGCATCAAGTATTACGACCAGATATTCGAATACATACGCCAGCACGACGACGTGATATTCATGACCGGAAGCGAGATCCTGGACTGGTATAACCAAGAGACGAAATCCCCAGGCTGAGCCTGGACCCAATTACCTCCGGCGGTACCAAACCGGGTTCAGGCCATGACAAAAGTCCCCCTTTACGGAAGGGGGATTTAGGGGGATTTCGCCCCTCACCAACATCGATCAACGGAGAGTCAACACAGATGCCATTTGAAGCAGGGAAGATCCAGACTTATGTGGGGACCGGCGAGGCGGGTTATGCCGGGGACGGCGGCCCGGCCAGTCAGGCGGTCTGCGCTGAGCCGTTCATGTGCGACTTCGACTCGGCTGGGAACCTGTACTATACCGAGTCGCGGAACCACATCGTCCGCCGGGTGGACAAGGCGACCGGCATCGTGACCACCGTGGCCGGTACCGGCGAGGCGGGCTACAGCGGCGACGGTGGCCCAGCCACCCAGGCGGCCATGCGCGAGCCTTACTCCCTGCAGGTGGACCAGGGCAACGGCGACATCTACATCGTAGACCGGCTGAACGCGGTCGTCCGCCGGTTGGACGGCGCCACCGGCGTCATCAGCACCGTGGCCGGCACCGGTGAAGCGGGCTACAGCGGCGACGGCGGGCCGGGCACCCAGGCCATGCTCCGCGAGCCCAACGACTGCTTCCTTGACGGCAGGGGCGGTCTGCTCATCGCTGACATCCAAGACCAGCGGATACGCCGTCTGGACCTGGCAACAGGCATCATCAGCACCGTGGCCGGCAACGGCGAGAAACAGCGCTCGGGCGACGGCAAACCGGCCCTGCAAGCCAGTTTCATGGGTTCAAGGGCGGTCTGCATGGACAGCAAGGGCAATACGTATATCGCCGAGCGCGAGGGCAACGGCGTCCGGAAGGTGGACGCCAACGGTGTCATGAGCACGGTCGCCGGGAATGGTGAGCGCGGCTACGAGGGCGACGGTGGCCCGGCTTTGACCGCCACCTGGGGTTCGCCCAAGGCCATCCGCTGCGACGCCCAGGACAACGTGGTCGTCGTGGACACTGAGAACCATGCCATCCGGAGCATCGATGCAGTCACGGGAATCGTCACCACCATCGCCGGCGGCCGGTTGGGCGGCGATGGCGACGGCGGCCCGGCGACGGAAGCAGCGATGGACCGGCCCCACGGCTGCGCCATCGATGCCCAGGGAAATATCTTCGTGGCCGACAGCAACAACCACCGAGTGCGAGTGGTGGGCGTCTAGGCTGGATATGGCATGCCGTTCCCTCGCACTGGAGAGGGGAAGTCTCGGTCCGGCGGAGTCAAGGATCTCGACAAAGCCGGAGGTGGCGGCAGCCCACGAGGAGCCACGGGGTTAAGAGCCACGGGGTTAAAATGAACGGTCAAAAGATAAGCCCGGTCCCGGCGTTCGGGACCCAACATTAAGGAGCACCCATGCGGACCATAGATATCCACGCACACATCACCCCGGAGGGATTCATCGAGGCCAGCCGGAAAGGCGAAGCCTGGCATGGATTGCCTCCGGACGCCATGAGCATTCACCGGAACAACCCCAAAACGCACTGGACTCCCGCGGAGCGGCTGGCCGACATGAACTCCCTGGGGGTGGATGTTCAGGTGCTGTCCACCAACGCCTACTTCTACAACTATGACGGCGACCCGGCCGCGGTGACAAAGATGGCCCAGGAGTGCAACAACTACGTGGCCCAGTTGGTGAAGGATAGGCCGGACCGGTTCTCCGGGTTCTCCACTCTGCCCATGCAGGATGTTAAAGCGTCCATCACTGAGCTGGAACGGAGCATGAAGCTGGGGCTAAAGGGCGCGATGATCGGCGACAACGTGAATGGCAAGACCTTTGATGAGAAGCAGTTCCTTCCATTCTGGAAAGCAGTTCAGAGCCTGGGCGCGGTGATACTGGTGCACCAGGGCGGCGACACCGTGGTCAGCCATCTGCTCAACCGCTACCACCTGCCCAACACCATCGGAAATCCAGCCGACCGGGCCATGACCTTCGCCGCGTTGGTCTTTGGCGGGGTAATGGACGCCTGTCCCGACCTGAAGGTCTGCCTCTGCCACGGCGGCGGCTACACCTGCTACGGCATCGGCCGCATGGACCGGGGCTGGCAGGTGCGGCAGGAGGCCAGGGAGCACATCTCCCAGCCGCCCAGCGCCTACCTGGACAAGTTTTACTACGACTGCCTAACCCACAGCGAGCCGGCGCTGCGCTATCTCATCGACAGCGTGGGCATCGACCGGGTGGTCTTCGGCACCGACTGGCCCTTCGACATGGCCATCGACTGGCCGGTGTCGTGGCTCTTGGGCTTGGAGAGCCTGACCGACGACGAGAAAGAGGCGATCCTCCACAAGAACTTGGAGAAGCTGCTGGGCATCTAACCGGCTCGGCCGGGGTTATTTCTCGTTGGGCCTTAGCTCGATGACGCGGTCTATCGTCGGGAGGTCGGGGCGGAAGTAGATCCGCCAGGCCTCCAGCGCCCTGATGCGGGCTACGTGGCCGATCCAATCGCCAACCAGGTTGATCACGGACAGTATCTCCTCGGCCGTCGCGCCGGCCTGGACGGCGGCGTGCATGTGAATCTGCAAGTGGGAGGCCATGTCCACCTGGGAGATGCAGGCGACGATGATCGCGATTTCTTTTGTTTTCCGGTCCAGTATCTGGGTGTTGATGTATTGGGTTTCGACGGTGTCGTTGACCGCCTTCAGGAAATCGGGGTCAACCTCTGCTAGAAAATCGTGCAGTCCGTAGCGGAACCCCCTCAAGTTGGTTACTCTCGCCAGTTCTGCCTCTTTGTCTACAGCCATGTGTGGCCTCCTGGGTAGTTGGTCGGTTGGGAATGTTGTTCGGGTAAACGACGCAGGGGCATCCCGACACATCGGGATGCCCCTTGCCGATGGCTCAGCGCCTTATGAATCGGAGACGCCGGCCTAGCTCTACCGGTCGGCGTAGACCTGCTTGGCCCGGTCGATGGCCCGGGCGCGGCCGGCCACCAAGGCTTCCTGCCGTTCCGTCGCCCACTGGTTGGAGGCGAAGGTGCTGGCCACGGTGCCCTGGAACTGGGGCATGACATAGCGTGCCATGAGCTCGTAGCTGTGCAGCATCTTCTCCCGCGACGTCCAGTCGATGGTCTGCACCAGGAACCCGCCGAACCCGCCGCTCTGCTCCTGCAGCCGGTTGATTGCTTCGATACAGTCGTCGGGAGTGCCCACGATCCAGGAACCGGCCTCAGCCATGTTATCGACCACTTTGTCAAAGGGGCCGTCGAAGACCGGCTTCCTGCCGTTGGTGCCTTCAGAATACTCACGCAGATACCGGGCAGAGCCCATCCGGATGTCGTCCAAGGCTTCTTTCTTGGACTCGGCAAGGTGCACGGGTAGGACCAGTCTCCAGTCGTGACGGTTCATGGTTTGATCGTGCTCCGCCGCTGATTCCTCGGCGATCGACCAGAGGCCCTTGAGGTCTGAAGGGCCGGCTGACGGGTCTCGCGGCACCGTGATGGTCAAAACCGATGCCCCGTGCTTCCCCGCCAGCGCGACACCGGCCGGGGTCTGGATGGATGCAACCGCCACCGGCATGTGGGGCTGTTGGTAGGGCCGCAATTGGAGCATCCCCTCGTTGAGTTCGAACCAATCGGACTTGTAGGTGATCGGCTCGGTCTCAGTGAACAGACGCATGATGATTCCCAATGATTCGTCCATCCGCTCCCGTTGGGTCTCGTGGGGGATGCCCATCATGTAGGCGTCTCCTGGCAGGGCCCCTGGCCCCACTCCAAATAAGACCCGGCCGCGGCTCATGTGATCGAGCTGCACCATGCGGTTTGCCACCATCAGAGGGTGGTGGTAAGGCAGGCTTACGACCCCGGTGCCCAGTTTGATGTACCGGGTCCTTTGGGAGGCGGCGGCGATGAACACCTCGGGCGAAGAGATGATCTCCCAGCCGGCCGAGTGGTGTTCACCGACCCACACCTCGTCGAAGCCCAGGTTGTCCATCCAGTCAACCAGGTCCAGGTCGCGGTCCATGGCCAAGGTTGGGTTCTCTCCGACGCGGTGAAACGGACCCAGGAACGAACCGAATTTCATTCGCTTTGGCATGTCCATGCTTCTCTTCCTCGTTTATCCTTTTTGGCGCGTTTGTCTGCTTGCCCAGACCCGGTCCCGTGCGTGCCTAAGTTGAATGGGAAACAGTTAGGTCAGTTTACTCCCCGGTGAGTTTAAATCCAAATCCGGCCGGGCCACCCCCACGGCCCCGGTATTTTGCTAGAATGCCTTAGATCGACCTGAGCCTGCGCCCTGAGCCAGAAAGAGCATGACGACCGACAACATGGAAACCGCCTATCAGGCGTTCTTAATATCTGATCCGGTGTTTGAGACCACCAAGCCTTTAGACGACCTGCGCCGCACCGATTACGGGCGTCTGGACCGGTTGGGGCAGGTGTTCCTCGACTACACCGGCGGCGGATTGTACGGGGATTCTCAGATACGTCGGTTCGCCGAATTGCTGGACGGCAGCGTGTTTGGGAATCCCCATTCGGACAGCCCCGCGTCATCGGCGACCACTGAGTTGGTTGAGCGGGCCCGGTCCTTGGTCTTGGAGTATTTCAACTCCCCGCCTGGCGAGTACGTGGCCATCTTCACGCCCAACGCCACTGGGGCCATCAAGCTGGTGGGCGAGGCATACCCATTCCAGCCTGGCGACCGGTACCTGCTGACTTTCGACAACCACAACTCGATCAATGGGGTACGAGAGTTCGCCAGGACCGCTGGGGGAGACGTTACCTACGTGCCGGTGCAGCCTCCCGACCTGCGCCTGGACGAAGCCCAGCTACGCGAACAACTGGACCACCCCAATGAGGGCGGCCACAACCTGTTCGCCTATCCCTCCCAGTCCAACTTCTCGGGCGTGCAGCATTCGATGGACTGGACCGCCTACGCCCAGGATAGGGGTTGGGACGTACTGCTGGACTGCGCGGCCTTCGCCCCGACCAACCGGCTGGACCTGAGTGAGACGCATCCCGACTTCGTGCCCCTGTCCTTCTACAAGATGTTCGGTTATCCCACGGGCGTGGGGTGCCTGTTGGCCCGGAAAAGCGCCCTGGCCAAGCTCATCAGGCCCTGGTTCGCCGGAGGCACCATCACCATCGCGTCGGTGCAGGCGGAAAGGCATTTCTTGGCCGAGGGCGAGCAGGCTTTCGAGGAAGGAACGCTGAACTACCTGAACATCCCCGCCGTGGAGATAGGCTTAAAACACCTTCAGTCGGTTGGAATCGAGATGATCCACGCCCGGGTGATGAGCCTGACATCCTGGCTGTTGTCGAACCTGCTTGAGCTGCGCCACAGCACCGGCGCGCCGGTGGTACGGGTCTACGGCCCGACCAACATGGAGGCCCGTGGGGGCACGCTGACGATCAACTTCTTTGACCCCAAAGAAGCCTTGATCGACCACCGCCGCATCGACGACCTGGCGGGGCGGGTTGGGATATCCCTGCGGACCGGCTGCTTCTGCAACCCGGGGGCGGGGGAGATGGCCCACGGCCTGACCGAGGAAGACATGGCCCTGGCGTTCGAGAACAGCGAACGCATGACCTTTGAGCAGTTCTTGGCTGTGCTGGAAGACCGGGAAGGCAAGAGCGCCGGGGCGGTCCGCATATCCATCGGACTGGCCTCCAACTTCGCCGACGTCTACCGGTTCTGGGAGTTCGCCCAGAGCTTCATCGACCAGGTGGCCGGAGAAGTCTGACCCAGGCCATATAGCCATATATCTGACGAAATATCTGACGAAACACACGAGAACATGGAGGAACCCCCGATGCCCGTTAAAGGGACCACGCTAACCAGCCTAAGGCCGTTGATGCAGGGGCAGAACGGCATGGTAGTCGCCAGTCATCCCGCCGCCGCCATGGCCGGACTGGAAGTGCTGCGGAAGGGCGGCAACGCCATCGATGCCGGAGTGGCCGTTGGTTTGGCGTTGAACGTAGTGCACGTGGACGATTGCAGCTTCCTGGGCGTGGCCCCGACGGTGATCTACCTGGCCGGCCGCAAAGAGGTGACGACGATTGACGGGCTGGGCGTCTGGCCCCAGGCGGCATCGGTTGACTACTTCCGGAAGAACCACGGCGGCAAGATGCCGGCCGGCGTGCTCTCGTCCATAACTCCGGCGGCGGCCGATGCCTGGATCACGGCCCTGTCGCGGTTCGGCACCATGACCTTCGGCCAAGTGGCGTCCGCGGCGACGGAATTGGCCGGCAACGGGTTCCCCATGTTCCGCTATCTGGCGGACCGGTTCAAGACCGCCTACGACCAATACAACACCTACCCGACGACCGCCGAGATCTACCTGCCCGGCGGGCGCGCCCCCAAACGAGGGGAGATGTTTTACCAGAAGGACCTGGCGGCAACGTTAGCCCGGGTTGCCGAGATCGAAAGCTCCAACGCCGGTCAGGGCCGGGAAGCGGCGCTACAGGCGGCCAGAGACTACATCTACACCGGCGAGTTGGGTAAGAAGATCGCGGCCTACAACCAGGAGATGGGCGGTCTGCTCACCGAAGATGACCTGGCCCGGTATCACGTGCAGGTGGCCCCGCCGGTAACCGTGAATTACAGAGGTTACGACGTCTACAGCACCGGGCCGTGGGGGCAGGGCCCCACGTTCCCCCAGGCGCTGAAGATACTAGAGGGCTTCGACCTGGCTGGCATGGGCCACAACTCGGCCCAGTACATCCACACGGTCAACCAGGCCCTGAATCTGGCGTTCGCCGACCGGGAACAGTACACCGGCGACCCGGATTTCGTGGACGTTCCCATCAAGGAGATGCTCTCCGAGGAATATCTGTCCCAGCGCCGGTCCATGATCGACCCGGACCTGGCCTGGCCCGGCACTCCTCCGGCGGGCGACCCCCGCGGCCTCAAGGCGGCGTTGAACGGCGGCCCAACTTCGCCCCGCGACGCGGCGGAGCCGGTTGGGACGGCCGGAGTCAGCGGCGGCGGGACATCTTATTTCGCCGTGATCGACCGCGACGGCAACATCTTTTCCAGCACGCCCAGCGAAGGGACCAAGAACGGTGGGCCGATAATCCCGGGCACCGGCCTGGCCTTCTCGCTGCGGGGCACCCAGTCGAAGTTGGACGAGAACCATGCGGCGTCCCTCCAACCGGGCAAGCGGCCCAGGCTCACTCCCGCGCCGGCCCTGGTGCTGCGGGACGGCGAGCCGGTGATGGCGCTGGGCGCGCACGGCGGCGACCACATCCCCCAGGGCACCCTCCAATTGCTGTTGAACGTGCTGGAATTCGGACTGGACCCCCAGGAGGCCGTGGAGGAACCCCGGTTCTACAGCTATAACTTCCCAAGCTCCAACTGGGCATCCAAGTACGAGCCTGGAATGTTGCGCCTGGAGGGCCGGATCCCAGGCGAGGTTGCCGACAGCCTGCGGCAGAAGGGCCACACCATCGAGCAATACCCCGACTGGTGGGAGGGTTCGGCGTTATACGGGGTTATCACCCGCAACCCGGAGACCAAGGTGCTACAAGGGGGCGCCGACCCCCGGAGCGAAGCCTATGCGGTTGGATATTAGGGTCGCGTTTTTTGTGCGACGCCCCTGATCTGTCACCCCGGTCCTTCTGGAGAAGGAGAGGGGTCTCATTGCTCTCGGACAGCACTGGTGATCTAGCAAAGAGGTTCTTCGGCTGACGCCTAATAATTACAGAATCAGAGCGGCGGAAAAGGGATTCATGAAAACCAGGAGGCCTGGATGCCTGACCTAGAGAACCTGTTGGACCAAGTCGATGAGATGCGCGACCAGATCGTGGCGCTGGAGCAGGACTTGGTGCGCATACCCACGGTTAACACTGGAGCCATGCCCACGGGCAACGAGACTGAGGCCTGCCTATATTTGGAGAAATGGCTAGCAGCCGATGGCATCCATTCGGAGACCATCGAGTCCGCTCCGGGCCGGGGTAACCTGATCGCCCGGCTGGAGGGTAACTCGGGCAAGGCCGGGTTGATGTTCATGTCCCATCTAGACGTGGTGCCGGTGGAGGAAGAGGAGAAATGGCGCTTCCCTCCCTTCAGCGCCACGGTGGCGGATGGCCGGGTCTTTGGCCGGGGGGCGTCGGACTGCAAAGCGCTACTGACCTGCCAACTTATCGCCATGCGCATCCTCAAGCGGAATGGCATCGAGCTTAAGGACAGTCTGATCTTGGCTTCCTGCGCCGACGAGGAGCACGGTGGGCGCTACGGGTTCGGCTGGATGGCCGAGCATCACCCCGAGAAGCTGGCCGCGCCCTTCGCGGTGAACGAAGGCGGCGGCGTGCCCATCCAGGCGGCAGGCGCTCTGACTTACCTGTTGGGCATCGGCGAGAAGGGCCGGCTGCAATTGGAGATCGAGGTCCGTGGCGCCAGCGCCCACGCGTCCACTCCCTGGCAGGGCTCCAACGCCCTGTTCGGCCTGTCGGAGGTCGTGAAGCGCATCGAAGCCTATGAGCCGGAACGGGACACATCCACCAGCCTGTTCGAGCACCTGTCCACGTTCGCCATCGAGGACAAACCCTCGGCGGCCAACATCGACCAGATCATCGCCGATAACGAAGAGAAGCAGCCGCGGTTCGCGTCCATCATGAAGGCCCTGTCCCGCATGACCATCACGCCCACCATGATCCAGGGCGGCATCAAGTCCAACAGTGTGCCGGAGACCGTGCGGCTGACCTGCGACGTGCGGACCCTGCCCCATCAGGACGAGGCCTACGTGCGGCAGGAGTTGGACAAGATACTGGACGGCATCCCCGGCGTGACGATCGACATCGACTATATGTCGGTGCCCAACTCGTCGCCCTTCGAGACCGAATTCGCCCACCGGATCCAGATCAGCACGGCCAACGCGCTAAAGCGGGACGATATCCAGTGGGTTCCGTCGCTGAACACCGGGTTCACCGACTCGCGGTTCACCCGCAACCTGGGCACCACCACCTACGGCATGGTGGGCTCCCACCCCGACGACGACCCCATGATCAGCTTCATCCACGGCACCAACGAGTCGGTGGGTATCAGAAGTCTGATCAGCGGCACGCGGATAATGCTGGCCCTGGCCTACGACATCCTAGCCGTGAAGTAGGTCCCAAAGGGACATTTAGTAGGGGGCGACCGTCCCAACTACAGCCTGACCTGGAGGTCTCGACATGATCACTGACCCTGATGTCTTTTTGCGGTATTTCCAGTCTTTCCACCGGCGGACGCTGCGGGACATCCAAGCCCTGCCCGAGGCGGCGGAGGGTTGGGAGCCGTCGACCGGAGAGGGCGAGAAGGGCTGGGGAATCGCCAAGATCGTCTACCATATCGCCGAGTCCCGGTTGTACTTCGCTTCGGCTTACCGGGGCGAGGGGTGGCGGTACGACTGGTCGCCGGGAAGCACTGAGCAGCAGTCGGGCTGGCTGCCCGCGCTGGAAACCTCGGCGGTCGAATTCCAGAAGCGCATCGAGGGTACGCCCAAGGAGTGGCTTGATCGCCGTATCAAGATGATCGACACCGACGGCATGCTAAGCGGCTGGCGCATCCTGATGATGCTGTTGGAACACGAGGTCCACCACCGCTCACAGATCGACACCTACGCCGGCCTGGAAGGCTGGGACGTGCCCCAGATCTACGGCCGCACCCGCGAGCAGATCGACGAACTGCAAGACCGGCAGTAGGCGGTCTACCCGGTCAATACGTCTCAATTTCCTCAGGGGCAACACCAAGGTGGAGCGCTAGGGAATCTAGAGTCTTCTGATGCACCGTTTTCACTTCACCGCGTTCGATGCGGCCGACTTCCTTGGCGCTGAGACTTGGCGAAAAATCGCTCTGCTTCAAGCCTTTCTGTAGCCTGAGCCGGCGCAAAGCCCCGCCGAAAGAGTCATCCGAATCCAAACGTCGTTCTTTATCCCTGCGGCGATAGGATGGATCGAATTCGTACAAGATCGCATCTGCGCCAGCTTCAAATTCGCCCAACCTAACGGTCTGGCCAAAGTCGATTATCTCGAAGTCGTCTGGATCTGGCTGAGGAGAATTCGGTCCAGCTTCGAACCACGACAGCGGCAGTGTTATGGGCTCAAGATTGCCCCGGTATAAGATTACCGAATCATTTGCCTTATCGATCGTTCCGCCAAGGAAGAAATCTTCGCTGTCTGCGGAAGCAAAGATTTCTGCGATCTCTCCCAGCGGGAGCAGCTTGAGTTGGTCGTCGGGCGATACCACTCGGCTGAATTTGGCATCAAGGTAATGCTTGATTGACCCTTCGGTTGGTTCTAAACATAAAAGGCGATGGTTCCCCTTCGGACTTCCAACAATGTTGCCTAGCAGGAGCATATCGGAATGACGGGGCGCGAGCCAGACAAAATTCGACGCTGCCGTGGCATACAATTCCCGAACGTCCTCGTTAGTGCGCGCGATAGTTGCACCAATTTCAGACCAGATATCGGCGATATCCGGGTCATCGCTAACCAATATTCGGTTATCTTTCTTCGTCGTCATGGTGCCCTAGGATGGGATTATTGGGGTACATCTGGTCCCATTCATTGCAGAGGGAGGTGTAGTTCTTGAGGATCTGTTCCATCAGCACTTCAGGGACATCTGATGGCATGGGAGTTTTGTCCATGAATCGACGCTCTCTGAGATTCCAACGCCATAATCTGCCCCTGCGAAGGATCGTGAGATGAGGAGCTTCCCGGATCTCCTTGTCCCGAATCTTTACCTGCCACCCCTGATTTTTTAGATTCACCGGAAGCGGGAATGAAAACGCCAAACTACTTTGCTCCCATTATTATATGTCCTTTGTTATGAAATTGCCAAAAGGACATAATTCGCAATTGGAGTCAGTTGTGGCCGTTCAGCAACAATGCCGTTCAGATGGGGAGCGCCGCCGGCGGGATGCGTTGGTTCCAGGTTACGGCTTGCTCGTAGGCGTGGGCCACGCGTAGGACGGTTGCCTCGTCGAAGGGGCGTCCGGCGATCTGCATGGCCAACGGCAGGCCGCCGCTATCATTTATCCCTTCCCCACCCGCCCTACTTGGGTCTGAAGTGAAGCCGCAGAGGATGGACAGGGCTGGGGCGCCGCTGAGGCTGTAGGGGCCACGGAACCCACCGGCGGCCAGCGCGCTTTTGGCGCCGTCTTGGCTCACCACGTTCTGGTCCATGTTGATGATGTTGGCTGGGCGTCCGGACGTGGGTTGGATCAGGACATCGACGTCTTCCAGCAGGCCGAGCACCTGGTTCCGCACCATGGTCCGCAGCTTTTGGGCTTTGTAGTAGACCTGGGCGGGTATCAGGTTGGCGGTGGTGAAGTGCACGCGGGTGTTGTAGTGGTAGTCTTCGGGGCGTTCCCGCAGCCATTCGGGCCGCAGGCTCACCCGGTCCACATGGGTGATGGCGCGGGTGATGTAGCCTGTCTTCTCGGCCAGGGGCATGGACACCTCACGCACCTCAGCGCCCAGCTCGGCCAGCACGGTGATGGCGGCCAAAACCGCCTCGCGCATCTGCGGGTCCAGGTCCAGTTCTACGGGGTCGATCAACTCTTTGACCACGCCCACCTTCAGGCCCTTCAGGTCTCCGGTCAAAGCCGCTTGGTAGTCGGGCACCGGCGCCCGGTGGGTGGACGGGTCCTTGGGGTCGTAGCCCGCTATCCCGCCGATGGTGATGGCGCAGTCCTCCACGGTGCGGGAGATCGGCCCGATGGTGTCGAAGGACCAGCCGGCGCCGTCCACGCCGTATCGGCTGACCCGGCCCCAGGTTGGGCGCAGTCCCACCAGGCCGCAATTGGCCGCCGGACCACGGATGGAACCGCCGGTGTCCTCGCCAAGGGACGTGGCGCAGAGGCGGGCGGCGGTGGCGGCGCCGGAGCCGGTGGAGGATACGCCGGGACTTCGGGACAGGTCCCAGGGATTGCGCGCCGGGCCGAAGGCCGAGCTCTGTGGCTCGCCGTGGGCGAACTCGCTCATGTTCAGCTTGCCCAGCAGGATGGCCCCGGCCTGCTTGAGGTTCGCGACAACCGTGGCGTCCTCTTTGGGCACGAAGTCGGAACGTATCTTGGAGGCGTCGGTGGTGCGCACGCCCTTGGTGTAGATCTGGTCTTTAACGGCGATGGGGATGCCGTGCAATGGCCCCCGGTACCCGCCGCGGCGTATCTCGGCCTCAGCCTGCAGGGCTTCCTGACGGGCCTGGTCGGCGGTAACGGTGATGTATGAATTGACCTTGGGGTCGATGCGGTCGATGCGCTCCAAATAAGCTTCCACCGCTTCGGTCGGAGAGACCTGCCGGGCCTTGATGGCGGCGCCCAACTCCGTTGCGGACAGGAAGGCTATGTCCCCTATGTCATTCATGGCCATGATGTACCTCCATGCTCTTTCGATGCTCCGATTATGCTCCGACGTCGGTCCCCTGCTCCAATTTCCATGTCACCCATGGCGGTTGGCGGGTTGAGAGTGGTTAGATTCCTCGTCGCTTAACTTTTCGGAACGACAGATGTGAAGTAGGCTCCGATTCCCGAATTTGTGGGAGCTATACGCCGGAGTCGAGCATGCGCTGGCGCATCTCGGGCGGGACCTCGCGTAGGCGTTGGCGGAAGGCCGTGTTGGCCCGGTCGGAGACCCGGCGGGCGGCTTCGGTGATCAGGTCCACGCCGCCCAGATAGTCGTCGACATGGATGTATTCGGCTTCGATGCGGCCCTCGGGCGCGCCGTTGTGGTAGTTGCCCAGCGGGAAGGCGATGCCGGTGGTCTGGTAGCCATACACGGCGAAGGCGCTGGCCTCGCAGGTGCCGCCGCTCATCAGTTGGCGTTGGCATTTGAACCCGCTGTCCTTTTCCCGGAGCGTCTCGCGGGCGCGGACCAAGACTGCTTCGGCGTCGGCGGTGAAGGTGAAACCGGCGTCCCCCACCCGGATGACCGGGCCCTCGCCCATCTCGGCGCCGGGCAGCGTGCGGCTGGATTCGGCGGAAATGACCAGCGTCTCCGGCGGCAGCGTGCCTGCCTCGGCCATTAGCCGCGCTCCGACCAGGCCGACCTCTTCGGCCCGGGTGAAGACGCCGTAGACGTCTCCCGGCGGCGGGTCTCCCGCGGTGAGCCGGGCCAATGCGGCCAGGATGCTGCCGCAGCCGGCCAGGTCGTCCACGGCCCGCATGCGGATGTGCTGGCCGTCCAATTCGAAGTCAACCAGGTCGAACACCACCGAGATGGGCGGTTCCAGGTCTAATGGTTGGGCAAATTTGATCAGGACCTGCCGCTTGTTGGTGTCTGCGTCATCGTCGATCCTCCCGGCGGTGACGCCGCTGACCCGGCTGCCGTCGGGGAGCAGCGCCAGGACCGGCACGGCGTCTTCGAAGCTGGCGGGCGGCACTCCGCCCATGGCCGTGGCGATATAGTTTGTTTGGGGCGCGCCGGGTTGGCTGGCGGTGATCTCAAAGCCCGGGTGGTCCATGTGGGCAACTATGGCCAGCGGGTTGGCTGTTTGGTCGGAGCCCGCGACCTTGGCGATGATATTTCCGAAGGAGTCCTGGCTGTATGCCACTCCCGACTCGTCCAGGATGGCTTTGATCTCGGCAGCGACGCCGGCTTCTTTATATGCCGTCGCCGGGTTGCCGCCCAGCCGGGAAAGGAAGTCCAGCGCCTGCTGTTGGGGGTCGGTCATAGAGCACCTTTGGGAAAGATATGCGGTTGGAAGCTGGCGGGATTATAGCAATGGCGGGCTTGAGGCTCAATGCGAATATCGGATGCTATACTTTTGGCCAAGATTAAAGGGCAGGCCAGGGTGAGCCCAGCCTGCGAGCTGAGGAGACAGTAGGTGCTAGAGCAATTTAAGGTTAGCCACGACGACGCCCGATTCGTGCAGGCGGACGACCTGAAGAAGACGGTGGCGGGCATATTCGAGAAGCTGGGCGTGCCGTCGGAGGACGCTCTCTTGGCGGCCGATGTGCAAGTCTTGGCCGATCTGCGGGGCGTGGACTCCCACGGCGTTTCCAACATGTTGAAGAGTTACATCACCGGCTACCAGGAGGGGTCCATCAACCCCCGGCCCAACTGGAAGATCGTAAGGGAGACCCCCAGCACGGCGACCGTCGATTCAGACCGGGGACTGGGCACGATCATAACGCCCAAGGCGATGGACATCGCCATCGAGAAGGCCCGGAAGGTCGGCGTGGGCATGGTGACCATCGGCAACGCGCGGCACCTGGGCATGGCGTCGTACCACGCCATGATGGCCCTGAAACACGACATGATCGGCATCTGCATGACCAGTTGCCCGCCTTCGGTGCTGCCCACGTTCGGCGCGGAGCCGCGTCTGGGCACCAACCCCATCGCCATCGCGGTGCCGGCCAAGGACCAGCCTCCCTTCGTGTTCGACGCGGCGACCAGTTCCGTGGCGGTGAACAAGATACGCATCGCGGCGCGGTTGGGCGCGGAGATCCCCGGCGGCTGGCTGGCGGCTGAGGATGGCAGCCCGATCATGGAGCCGTCGCAGGCCCCGGAGAATGTGATCCTGCTGCCGCTGGGCAGTGACCGGAAACTTGGCTCCCACAAGGGCTACGGCCTTTCCTGCATGGTGGACATCTTGGCGGGGGTGTTGACCGGCTTCGGTTACGGCGCGGTGCCCGGACGGCCCAACTTCGGCCACATGGTCGCGGCCTACAGCATCGACGCGTTCACCGACGTTGAGCCGTTCAAGGCGGAGATGGATGAGTGGCTGACCATGATGAAAACCACCAAGCCGGCGCCAGGCCACGACCGGGTGCTGGTGGCCGGCCAGCCCGAAGCTGAGGTGGAAGCGGTCCGCCGGGAGGAGGGCATACCGCTGCATCCCGACGTCGCCGACTGGATCCGGGACACCTGCGGCGAGATGTCGGTGCCGTGTTTGTTTTAGGGGTGTGATGGCCGATCTATTACAGCCGGAAACGGCCAACAACGATGGCTTCTACTTTCATGAGGCCTATGTTGTTTGGGAGATTGCCTTCAATGAAGCCCTCTCGATGCAGCAGAACCCCGGTTTTGTGCATTTGGCCGGGGCATGCTTGTACCGGCTCAGGGAGTCCGACCTGACCCTGGCCAAAGAGTTGGGAATCACGGTCTACCATCTTCGGAATTGGGCGATGGAGAACCTGCCGACGACAAACTCGTTTGCCCGCCGCTACGATGGCCATATCGATTTCGACTACACCATCGAAAGAAGGGCCGACAAGATGCATGTTCGCCAAGTCAAGAAGTGCGACAACGGGTCGCCAATGCCTCACCCGGACCAGGTTCATCTTCCGGATGAGGGTCTGATTGTCCGGGAAAGGATCGATCCGGCGGCCAGTGAGATGTGGGCTACCGCGATGATGTCCACCTATGAATTTGCTCAAGAGGTTTATGCGGACTCCGGGGATGCCGAATCGCCTGTTGCCTCGGGGCGCAGGATACTTTTGGCCTTGTTGGACACAGTCGAAGTGCGAAGCTGCGTTGAGAATGTTGGGTTCTCAGTGGGCGAAATGAGGGGCAAGCTGGAGTTGGTGGGTTTACGCGAGGACTCGCCCCCTTCCTAACTTGAGGTTTCCTCGAGTTTTGTGGGTGGATGCCGCCGCCTTTGACATTCCGGCCGTCTTGGTCATTCCGAGCGAAGCGAGGAATCTCGTTGCTGACGTGAGACCAACTGGCGGTACGATAGCAACCTTGAAGTCAGGCAATGAGATTCTGGTCATTCCGCGGAAGGACCAGAATGACGGCTGGCGAGTGTGGTTGCTCGGCACGCCCGTCATTCCAACTTTCGCCGAGACGACGGCATCGGCCCCGTAGCGTGCGGGCCATGATGAAACTCTGGGATGACTCTTGTTTCAGTTTTCTAGAGGCTAGTCCTGTAGCGCGGGAATCACTTCTTCGCCCATGAGTTTTATGGACCGCATGGTGTCCTCGTGGGATAGCGGGCCGCCCTGGGCTTCCAGCAGCAAGGAGCCGATGCCAAGTTCTTCTTTGATGTGGCGGAGCTTCTTGATAACGGTCTCCGGACTGCCGACCACCAGGTGATAATTATCCTGGAGTTCTTCATAGGACATCTCGTTCATTGGCTTCTGACGGCGTGCGGCGTTGGCGGCGACACCGGCTTGGGAGAAGTAACCCGGCGGGGCCCAGTACTCTCTCGGTCCCTTTAGCGGGTGGCCCATGCGCCACATGAAGGCTTTGCCCGATTCCTGAGCTTTCTCGTCGGTCTCGTTAACGTGGGCGCAGATCATGAAGGCGAACTTGTCCGGGCCTGCCTGCCAGCCCTGCTGGGCTGCCTGCTCCCGGTAGCTGCCGAACAATTGTTTAGCCCTGTTTATCTCGGTCAAGAACGCGGCGTAGGTGTAGCGGTGCTTTACCGCCCATTCCACCGTCTCCGGGCTGCCGGTGCCTGGCACCCAGGCGGGGGGATGGGGCTTTTGCACGGGCACCATCCAAGGGTTCACCGCCCGGTATTGGTAGTGTTTGCCCTCCCAGCGGAACGGGCCGGGGGTGGTCCACGTCTTGATGATCAGGTCGTGGCACTCTTCGAACCGCTCCCGGTTGTAGACCGGATTGGTGTTGTTGGCCCAGCTCTCCACCCCGATGCCCCGGACAAACCCGGAGACGATGCGGCCGCCGGATATGACGTCCAGCATTGCGATCTCTTCGGCCAGTCTTGGCGGGTTGTCGGACGTGGGCAGCATATTCCCCAGCATCAAGATCTTCGCTTTTGACGTCAGACGGGCCAGGATGCCGCCGGTGATGTTCACTTCAACGTCCATACACGATGGTGTGTTGTGGTGCTCGTTGATCATCAGCCCCTGGAACCCGGCCTCCTCGGCGTACTGGAACTCGTCCAGGTAGCGCTTGAACAGGTCGGTGGCCTTGTTGGGGTCGAAGTAGCTATTGGGAAAGGTCAGCCGCAGAGAGGGCCACTGCTCGGCGAGTTCATCGTCGATGTAGTGGTATGGCATCTCGGTGAAGTAATAAACGTCCAGACTCAATGTGGTTCTCCTTGGAGAAAGCTGTTTGCTGATTTACGCCAGGAATTCCAGAGCGGTCTTGATGAAATCGTCGGGCCTCTCGACCTGGGGCGAATGGCCGCAGTTGTCGATGACCACGAGGTCGGAGCCCTTGATGGTCCGCTGGTAGATCTCGCCACACTCCACCGGGACGATCCGGTCGTTCTTCCCCCAGACCATGCGCGCGGGGATGCTGACGCGCTTGAGCAGGCTGGTCAGGCGGGGGTCGTGCATGTAGGGCTTCCAGCAAAGGCGCACCGCCATCTCGCGGTTGGACTCGGCGGCCATCGCCTCCTCGGGCGTGGGATCCTTGCCGTAGACCGCCTGGTACTCAGGGGCCTGGGCCGGATCGTGGAACATCAGGTCCAGCACCTGGGCGGGACTGATTATGAATATGTCGGTGATCTCGGAGTTGTTGGGTTTCACGCCCGCCGCGCCAACCAGCATCAGTTTGCTGAAGGAGTGGCCGCACATGGCGGCGATCTCGGATGCGATCCACCCGCCCATGGAGAAGCCGATGGTGCGGACGCCCTCCAACCCCAGGGTTTCCAGATACCAGGTGTAGAAGCAGGCCATGTCGGGGATGGTCTCCAGCCAATCTGGCCGTTCCGACTTTCCGTAGCCGGGGTGGGACGGATAGTACACCGTGTACTTCTCGGCCAGCGCGTCGACGGACTTGAGCCAGCCGTTGTTCCCGCCGGCGCCGTGGAGCAGCAGCAGGGGCTCGCCGGAGCCGCCCTTCAGCGTATGGACCTTGGTCCCGCCTACGTCCACCATCTCTTCGGTAAAGGCAACCATTTGTTTCTCCTTTGGAAGCTAACATCTGACAGCCCCGACTTCACCGGGGCCGGTAGTTCTCAGTATTCGGCCGGAAGGTATCCGGACATTTCTTGATCGTTCTTTTGCGTTTTATCGGCGGTGAATAAACTCTGGCCGCAGGTGGTCCCGGTCCCATCGGGACGGTTAGCTATATCGCCTGGGCCTGTTTCTGGAACGGGTCGGTCAGTTCCAACTCGGCGCCGATCTCGCGGATGGCGGGCAGCACCTCTTGGCCCATGAGTTCCAGGCAGCGCATGGTATCGGCGTGGGTGGTGTCGCCGTCGTTGGTCCAGACGCCCAGGATGCCGGGGCGGATGACCGACAGGGTTTCGCGCAGCTTCCTTACCACCGTCTCCGGGCTGCCCACGATCCAGCGGTTGGAGGCCAGTATCTGGTCGTAGGTCGCGGTCTCTAGGCCCAGGCCAAGGAAGGGGTCCTTGCGGATGCGGCCCAGGTATTTGGCTACCTTGGGATCATTGCGGTTACCGCCGTAGCCTACCGGCAGCATGTAGTCCTTGGGCATCGGCACCCGCCCCACGCCAACGTTACCGGTCAAGAAGCCTTTGGCCGACTCGTAGGCCTTCTCGTCGGTGTCCTGCACGTGGATGCGGCACAGGTAGCCGAAATTCTCCGGGCCGGGTTCGTAACCGGACTCTCGGGCGGCTTCAGTATAGACATCTATCATGTCCTGGGTGCCCTGGGGGTCGGTCTCCAGATAGATGTATGGATAGCGCCGCTCGGCGGCCCAGACCAGGGTTTGGGGGCTCCCCAGGCCGGGGATCCACACCGGTGGATGGGGCTTCTGCAGCGGTGTCTGAAAGGGGTTGACCACGCGGAAGTGGTAGTGTTTGCCCTCCCAGCGGAAGGGACCGGGCGTGGTCCAAGTCTTGATGATCAGGTCGTGGGCCTCCTCGAACCGTTCCCGGTTGTGGAGGGGGTTCACGTTGGCGGCCAAACTCTCCACGCCAGTGCCGCGAACGAAGCCGGAGACGACCCGTCCGTTGGAGATCATGTCGATCTCGGCGATCTCCTCGGCCACACGCAGGGGATTCTCGAAAGTCGGCAGGGGATTGCCCATCAGGACGATCTTCGGTTTCTTGGTGTTTCGGGCCAGGATGGCGGCTTCCAGGTTCATGGTTGCGCCCAGACAGGTGGGTGTATTGTGGTGCTCATTGAGCATCAGGCCGTCGAAACCAACCTCTTCGCAATACTCGTATTCGTCCAGGTACTCGTTGTACTGGCGGGCGCCGATCTGAGGGTCGAAGTTGCTGTTGGAAAATGTCAGCCGCACCGCCCCGTTGGGGCTGTTTCTCACGGCATCTTCGGTGTAGCTGGTATAGGCCCGCTCGGTGAACCGCATCAAGAACATGTCGATAATCTCCTTTTGTATCAGATCGGGGCTAGAGTTGGCTGAGCAACTTCACTCGAGGAAAGTCGCCTGCGGCAAGCCTTTGGAACCGCTCATCGGCGGTCCAAAGCTCACAATCCAAATGTTCCGCAAGCGCCAAGTAATAAGAGTCATATACCGCCCCCTGGCCCAGACTGCTGGCCAGTTCCAATGCCCGTCCGTGCAGCGACCTAGGCTGCCGAAGCGAAATGCCGGTATCCGTGAGTTTCAGCAGGAGTTCTAGGGCTATTTCTTCCGATATTTCTTGGCGGTGAACCTTTTGATGTAGAGCGTTCGCAACCTAGATCGGCAACAGGTAGGGCGCCGTCACTTGAATGTGGCGTTCAATCCAAGACGCGCCCAATAGGACCGCCTGCTCCGAATCATTCTCGTCGACCAACCATTTCATTGCCAAGCTGGCGTCAACTACCACTAAGCCGGTCAAGTTCCTCAGTACGTTGCTCCCTTGCTTCTCGGATCAGATCGCCGGAATCGCTGGGTGACTTGCGCCCTTGGAAGATCTTATCCCGTAGCTCGATCAATTGATCGAAAGACGCCTTGGTGAAAGCGGTGGCATCGTCGCCGGGAAGATCATTCCTATCCAATTCTTTACCGATGATGTCGATGCAGTACCGGCGCATGGTCACGCCCTTGAGAGCTGCGGCCACCTTGAGTTTGACCTGCATCTCGGGCTCCAGGTCCAGGGGGAAACGCTTTTTTTGTGTAGGCATGTAGGCTCCGGGATTCCGGTTGGTCAATCTTCGCAAATTTACCGTATTTACTGCAATACGTTAAAACCATCCTGCTTTGACCTGTTGTCCCTAACCTGCGGTGGCCTACCCCTTCACATAAACCAGTTTCTCGGCTAATTTGCAGCGTTGGACGATGTCGATGGTGGCGGCGGTGGTGGGGTCCGATTGTCGCATGTGAATCAGTCTAACGGCGGATGTTCTCCGTTCGGGGGGACTGCTTCGGGTAGTCAGCGCCTATCCTAGCCTGCGGGGCAGGTGGGGTCAAGCAGCCTGAAGCAGTAGCTCCCTGCCGCCCCTCAACCCCGATTGTGCTATAGTTTATGGGCTGTCTTCGCAGGCTTGGAATGTAGTGGAAATCGAGCCTGGGGACCGCGAATCCCAACAATCATCAGGAAGATTTTCATGCCCAAAATTCTGGTAGCTGATCCCATCGGCGCGGAGGGCGTTGAACTGCTCCAAACCCGCGCTACGGTGGATGTAAAAACGGGTATGAAACCCGAAGAACTGCTGGCCGTGATCGCCGACTACGACGGCTTGGTGGTGCGGAGCGAGACCAAGGTGACCAAAGAGGTCATCGAGGCCGCCAAGAACCTAAAGGTCATCGGCCGGGCCGGCATCGGCGTCGATAACATAGACCTGGAAGCGGCAACGAACGCCGGCATCGCCGTGGTGAATGCGCCAACCGGCAATACCGTGGCAGCGGCCGAGCACACCATGGCGTTGATGCTGGCCCTCTCCCGTAACGTGCCCACGGCCCACCAGTCCCTCAAGTCAGGCGAGTGGAAGCGCAGTCAATTCATGGGCATCGAGGTCCGTAATAAGACGCTGGGCGTTTGCGGTCTGGGCCGGGTCGGCTCGGAAGTGGCCCGGCGCGCCCAGAGCTTTGATATGAGATTGGTGGGGTACGACCCCTTCGTCTCTCCGGAGCACGCCAAGAGCATGGGTATCGAGCTGCTTTCATTGGAAGAGCTTTTGGGCCAGTCGGATTTCATCACCCTGCACACGCCGCTGACCGACAGCACCCGCCACATGATAGGTCCCAAAGAAGTGGGGCTGCTCAAGCGCGGCGCGAGACTCATCAACGTGGCGCGGGGCGAACTGGTTGACGAGGCGGCAATCATCGACGGACTGAACTCGGGCCAATTGGGCGGAGTGGCCCTGGACGTATTTGCTCAGGAGCCGCCGCAGAACACTGCTCTGGTTGGGCACCCCAAAGTCGTGGTGACACCCCACCTGGGCGCGTCCACCGAAGAGGCCCAGCGGGAAGTGGCGATCGAGGCCTCCGAGCAGGTGCTGGCGGTGTTGAACGGAGAACGAGCCCGGAACACCGTGAATGCGCCGTCCGTAGCCCCCGAGGTCCATGCGGTGCTGGCGCCCTACATGCCGGTGGCCACGGTGGTGGGAAAGCTGCTGACGCATCTGGCCCAGGGCCAGTTCCTGGGGATCACCATTAGCTACGAGGGCGAGATCGCCGAGCACGACACCCGCTCTTTGCAGGCGGCCGTATTGGCGGGACTGTTGGAACCCATCACCACCGGCCAGGTGAACCTGATCAACGCGCCGGTGCTGGCAAGAGAACGGGGCATCAATATAACGGAGCAGCACAATACCGCATCCAGGGAATACTCCAGCATCGTAAGCGCCACGGTCGAGACCAGCGAAGGCAAGATAACGCTGGCCGGGACTTCCCTGCGGAACGAGCCCCACATCGTGAAGATCGACGACTACTGGTTGGACATCGTGCCGACCACGCCCTACATGCTATTCGTGGATAACCAGGACCAGCCGGGTTCGATCGGCGCGGTGGGCACCATCGCCGGCAAACACAACATCAACATCAGTTTCATGGAGGTGGGACGGTTGAAGTTGAGGGGCCGGGCCATGATGGTTCTCGGGCTGGACGACAACGTGCCACCCGACGTGATGGAAGAGATCAGGGATCTGGGCCATATCTATAACGTACGTTTGGCCCACCTGGGGTCTCTGTAGACAGCCGGGACGAATTTTAGAGCAGGCGCCCGGTTTTCTGCCGGAACGCTTTTTATCAAGCAACAGAAGGCGCCCGGGCCAGCTGCCGGAGCGCCGATTTAGGAGAGGACGAACATGGGCGACAAGATCGGCATCATGGGCGCAGGGGCGCTGGGCAGCTACGTCGGCGCCTTCTTGAGCAAGATTGGTGAGGACGTGACATTCATCGACATGTGGCCCGAGCACGTGGATAAGATGCGGACCGACGGCCTGCATGTCACCGGCAGCCAGGGTCCGTTCACCGTGCCGGTCAAGGCCATGCACCTGACCGAAGCCCAGAATATCTCGGAACCCTTTGATTTCGTCTTCATCTCGGTCAAGTCCTACGACACCGAATGGGCCACCCACTTCATCAAGCGTTACGTGCGGGAAGACGGCTTCTTCATCTCCCTGCAGAACTGTTGGAACGATGTTCCCATGGGAGAGATCGTCGGCCCGTCGCGCCAGTTGGGCTGCATCGCTTCTCACATCGAGGTTGCTCTTTGGGAACCGGCGCTGGTCACCCGCGGCGGCGCGGTGGGCCGGGATTCGGGCCATACGGTGTTCCGCGTCGCCGAGCAGGACGGCCGCATCACCCCCCGGGCTGAGAAAGTGGCCGCCCTATTGGACAACATTGACGGCGCCTATGCTTCGGACAACCTCTGGGGTGAGCGCTGGGCTAAGTTGAGCCAGAACTCGATGGGAAATGGGATATCGGCCTCCACCGGGATGGGCTCGCAGCAGATGGCCGATGACCCCCGCTTACGCTTGATCCGCATCAACCTGGCCAAGGAAGCCGCCAAGGTGGGTTTGGCGATGGGCTTGAAGGTTGTGCCCATCCAAGGCGTGCCGGCAGAGACCTGGGCCGACGCCGACAAGGGAGACGTGTTCGAGGAACTGGACGCCCATATGTCCTCCCATGGCGGCCGGGTCAACTGGCTGGCGTCCATGGCGCAGGACGTATACAAGGGACGCCGCTCGGAGATAAACATGATGAACGGCTTGGTCGCCCAGAAGGGCCGGGAAGTGGCCATCCCCACGCCGTTCAACGACGCCGTGATCGAGGTCATGAACGGCATCGACGACAAGACGCTGGAACAGAGCGAAGCCCACGTTGACCGAATCCTAAAGGCGGTTGGCCGCTGATCGACTGACCCTGCTGTCCCGGAGGTGACCCGGTGATCATCAAAGTAGAGCCGGCTGACATGTTCATGTATACCGTGATCATGATTTCCAACCTGGAGACCCCCGACCCGGAGGACCAGGAGATCCGGGACTACATGGAAGCCGAGGAGTTGGAGCCCAAGTACCGGAGCGAGGGTGACTTCGAGGGGCGGCACAGCGAGTCGATGCAGTTCGGCGGGTGCTACCTGGGCCGGCACCTTGGCGAGATCAACCTGATCCAACAGAAGTACATCGAAGTGGAACTCATCACCCACGAGATCAAACGCCATCTGGGAGAGTCGGACCGCCCGGTGGAGCTTCCCGATGAGAAACAGGACGCCGCCGTTGCTGAATTGCTGAAGAGTTTCAACAATGACAAAGCATTCAGGGAAAGAGAAGATGGCAAATACGAAGTGGCGTTGGACGGTGAAGCGGTCCGGGAGGCGGCGAGGGCCCTGCTGAAGAACTAACCGCCGATCGAGTCAATGATAGAAAGAGTCCTTCCTGGTAGACCGGGAAGGACTCTTTAGTTTTACGGGGTGGAGCGGGTGATGGGAATCGAACCCACATGGCCAGCTTGGAAGGCTGGAGCTCTACCACTGAGCTACACCCGCCCGTTGGGATAGGCGCCTTCTATCCACTGTTTATCACCAGAAGGCGTAGAGAATTATAGATGCTGGGAGTGCTCCGTGCCAGACCATATGGTGACTCGGTCTGGTCGATTGATTAGAATGCCCGTGACTCATCTTCCACTATCTGATATCTGACCGACGAATTAGGAGGGTCAAGATGGCATTGGAACGAAAGCAATACCCCGGCATAGCGCCGGCGGGTCCGACCTACAGCCGGGCGGTAAAGGCCGGCAACCTGCTGTTCATCTCCGGGTGCACCGCCCGGGGGACGGATTCCCAAGGCAAGTCCATGATGGAACAACTGGACGTTACCCTAGGCCGTCTGGTCGCGGTGGCGGCAGAAGAAGGCGCCGGTCCTGGTGCCTTCGCCAAACTGACCTGCTTCGTGACCAGCATGAAGGAATACCAGAAGGACTCCCAGGAACAGCAGGCCCTGTTCGCCAGGCATTTCCAGGAGCAATACCCGGCCAACTCTCTCATCGAGATTTCCGCCCTCGCCGAGCCCGGTTTGGACGTCGAGATCGAGGCGATAGTGGTCTTGGAGTAGGGGCGGTGGCAGTGCCCACCCTGACACCGTGGTTCGACAAGCATCCCACCATGAGCGGGAAGGGGGCGAGTTGGTTTGGTAAAGTGTTGATTCTCGTTCAGCTCGTCCTGGGCCGAGGCCTGCTTCGCGTGCCGGTTCCCATCCTTAAGAGACTTTAACCAGTGACGATTGCCAACGAGATAGGTCAGGTTTTTCAGCCTGAGGCCGTGATGACGGTCGTGACGCACCCTTGGTTGTTGGCAGAGTTCCGGTCATCATTGTGGTCGACCGTGGCGCAATTGACCACCGCGTCGGACCCACCGGGAAACTTGTCGATGGGGGCAACGGTCACATTGATTATTAAAGTGGGAAGTAATCCTCCTGGAGAGATTGGCGGGCCGGTATACGTGCAGGTCACTAACTGGCCAGAGGCGCTACAGGCCCAGTCGGTTGAATAGGGGTCGGAGAAGGAATCAAAGGTAATGCCGTTTGGCAGGTCATCCACCACGGTTATGGGGCTGCTGGCGGACCCTTGGCCCACGTTCGAAACCTGGACCGTATACGAGGCAGACTGCCCGTAGTGGAACTCACTGTTCAGGAACTTCTCGGTGGTTAGGTCGGGATTTTCCCTAGGAGGGGTAGGCGTGACAGTCGGCGCAGGCGTCGGAGTCTGGGTTGGAGGTGGCGTGGTCCTAGGCCTTACCAGCGTCCCAAATATACTTAACGGAGTGGGCGTAGGCGTTGCAGGCACGCCGCATACGGTTACGCTTAGCGTGGCGTAGTCCACCCTCGTATCATCTTGGACGAGCACGTCTAAGAAGCCGGAGGCGTTCATGTCAGCCAGAAGGCTTACTCCTTGCGGTGGTAGCTGGCTAAGGTCAAGGACGAAGGTGTATTGGTCATACAGCGGCCACGATTGAGGCAGCAGCCCCGCAGGGCTCCCGATCCTCGATGTCCACGCAGTGCCGGCGAGGTTGCCGTTTGAGTCGGTGAACCGCAGAGCGATGGTGTCGTTTTCTGTGTTTGCGCCCCAGGGCATCAGACCGATTTCCAATTGGGCAGAGATGATGTCGTCTGGCAACCCAACGAAGGTATGGGCAAACCATTTGTCCCAGTCGAGTTGGTCAAAGTCCATCAGTGGACTCGTGATGCTAGCAGATAGTCCGGCGCTGGGATTGGCAGGAGGGGTGTCGGAGTTGGGATCGTAGTTGTCGTTCACTCCGGCGTAGAAGATAGACTGAATCTCCGTTTCACCACGCGGACAGGTGAGCGGCGGTCCCGTTGGTGAAACTGCAGAGGTGATAGTGGATGGGAGGAAAGCAGTGGCCGCCGGGGTGGGTGTCAGCCTCGTCCGAGTCGCGGGGGGGATGAACGGGCTTGCCACCGGCGTAACTGTCCCAATCGGAGGCTCGGGGACAAACGGACTCAAACCAGAGACTCTCCCTACTGCGTTAAAACCCGTGACAACGCCGCACCCGGCGGCTAGAGGGTAGGCGCCCGTCTCAATGACCTTGACCTCAAGAACGTTCGTTCCAGCAAGGAAGTAGCTGGCATCGGAGTTAGAGACCGACGTCTGGCCTTGAGACGCCTGGAGTGGCCAGTCGGGCACCGTGCCGATGGTATTTCCATTGAGAGAGATGGTCGCCTGCTGGTCAGCGTAAATGTCCATGGTCAGGGCCATGTTTGTTGCGCCCGGAGCAAGGGTGAACTCGTAGACGTACGAGAATTCCTCAAGAGGCGCGACACCTGGCCTGCCCCTCTCGTCTACAGATATCCATCGCGAATCCGGACCCGCCAAAACACTACCCCACCGACTAGACCAGTCCTGTGCCAGAATCACAACTGCGTCAGCGGGCGTACTCGGCGCCGGTGGAGGGTCGGGAGCGTTGTATGCCGCAAGACCGCAACCGTAGGTGGTGTTGGGTCCGTACACCAACGTAGGGGTATCAACCCACGTTTCCAGATTCCAGTTGTCGTCAGCCGTGCCGTAGGCTATCTCCATGCCCGCGGCCTGGTCATATCCGGTATTAAGAACAATCTCGAAGGGGGTCAGTACGGGTGTAGGGGTCGGCGAAGACTGGGTACAAGCGGCCAGGACCAGCACGAGCACGCCCGAAGCCCAAATGAAAGGCCAAATTGGCAGTTTAATCATGGCGGGCGTTATATCCCATCCCCGTCGATTCAGATTTGCGCCTGGATGAATCGGATGGAGAATTCGTAACTGATTCAGCAATGTCTACTTGCGGTGATCAAGTGGATAACGTGGCGGGAATAATTCCCAGGCCGGAAGCTTCTTTTCAGCAGCACAAGTAGGTCGAGACGGCCAGCCATATGTTGGGAGACCCAAATGTTGAGAGCCAAGTAACGTTTTCGCCGCAGCCCACATATCATCTAGGTTCTGTTGGCATTTCATCGTAGCCAGGTACGAGTACTCACGAAGTGAACAAAAGCGAGGTAAGTCGCGGCGAGTTTGTCGTACCGCGAGAATACGCTTGCGGCCGGCTAACCCCGCGTAAGAAACTCTTTGGCCGTCCTGACGCGGCGGCCCCACCATTCGGGGCCTTCCAGCACGTACTTCCACTCGGGGTTCTGTTGGGTGTCGCGGAGTCCGGCCATCACTTCCCGGAAGACGGGGGCGTCGGCCTCGGCGAACTCGAAGTACCCAACGAAGTCGTAACTGCCCTCCAAACCGTAACCCTCCGGCGCGTGGACCAAGCGGCGGTTGATGCCGGGGACGCCGGCGGCGCTGGCCAGGGCGTGCCCCTTCACCACCATGTTCTCGTTCTCGTCGTAGCGGGGCAGGAAGAAACTCTCCCGGTGGAGGAAGTCCATCTGCCACCAGGCCTCGGTCTTGTTCATGGGGGTCACGGCGGCCAGGGGGAACTTGTCGCCGGGTCCGGGCGGCATGGCGTGGGCGTAGGCGAACTGGGTCATGGCGTGGCTGGTGTAGCTGCGGGGCCGCATCACCCCGGCCAGGGTTTCAACCGAGGAGCCAAAGGGCTCAATCAATTTGCGCAGCTCACTCTCATATTCTCCGATTGGCTCGAATGTGGCGCACTCCAATCTGATCAACCCGTGGGACTCGGACACCGCCGGGTGAATGATTTGCTGCTCGGATGTCAGCGCGGATTCCGCCCGCAGCAACTGGAACCGCCCCCGTGCAAACGCTTCGTCTGAGGGCGGCCCGTCAACGTCATGCACGTTCTCCATGTTTTGGCCAAGCAAATCGATGGCCTCGGCCAGTTTTCCGTCGGACTCACCGTCGCCCAGTGTCACAAACAAGAATAGCTGGTGGCCGGTGACGGTGGTGGTCATGTTCAGGTCTTGGGGTTGCATGGTTGGTTTCCCTCACTGGCGGATTCAGGTGACTTCGCATAGGTTATCATCCCCCGCCAGCCTTGAGAGACCCCCTTGATTAGGGTACGATTGGTGGGCCGCGCCGACCTGGGAACCAAGTTATGTCTTTTGACCCCTTTAATCGGCGGCTCAGCGATCTTTCGGAGTTGGCCATGCCTAGCAGCGACAAAAAGCAGTGGCAGCGGGAAACTTTGGACCCTGCCGTCAAGAGATTTCCGGAACGGCGCGAGAATTTCCAGACCGACAGCGGTCTGACCATCGACCCGCTCTATAGTCCCGAAAACCTGCAGGCCCCCGGTTTGGACTACGACTACAACCGGGACCTGGGTTATCCGGGGGAGTTCCCCTACACCCGCGGCGTCCAGCCCAACACCTACCGGGGCCGGGTCTGGACCATGCGCCAATATTCGGGCTACGGCACCGCCGCCGAAACCAACGCACGCTTCCGCTATCTGTTGGACCAGGGCCAGACCGGCCTGTCCATCGCCTTCGACCTTCCCACCCAGATCGGGTACGACTCGGACCACCTGCTGGCCAAGGGCGAGGTCGGCAAGGTCGGGGTGCCCATCTGCAGTCTGGCCGACATGGAGACCCTGTTCGAAGGGATCCCCATGGACAAGGTCAGTACATCGATGACGATCAATGCCACCGCTTCATTGCTGCTGTGCTTCTATATAGTGGCGGCCCGGAAACAGGGTGTGTCCCAAGATCAGATCAGCGGCACGGTGCAGAACGACATCCTCAAGGAATACATCGCCCGTGGCACCTACGCCTATCCGCCCCGTCCGTCCATGCGCCTGGTGGTGGACATCTTCAAGTATTGCGCCGAGAACGTGCCCAAGTGGAACACCATCAGCATCTCCGGCTATCACATGCGGGAGGCGGGCGCCACGGCGGTGCAGGAGCTGGCCTTCACCTTCTCCAACGCCATCGCCTACGTGCAGGCCGCGTTGGACGCCGGACTCAAGATAGACGACTTCGGCCCACGGCTGTCATTCTTCTTCGTGGCCCAGAACAACCTGTTCGAAGAGGTAGCCAAGTTCCGGGCGGCCCGGCGCATGTGGGCCCGGATCATGAAGGACCGGTTCGGGGCCAAGGACCCGCGCTCTATGATGCTGCGCTTCCACACCCAGACCGCCGGCGTGACCCTCACCGCCCAGCAGACGGACAACAACCTGATCCGCTGCACCGTCCAGGCGCTGTCCGCCATCCTGGGCGGGTCCCAGTCGCTGCATGTGAACTCCCGCGACGAAGCCCTGGCTCTGCCGTCGGAAGACTCGGTCCAACTTTCCTTGCGGACCCAGCAGATATTGGCCTTCGAGAGCGGGGCTGCCGATGTGGTCGATCCATTGGGCGGCTCCTACTATGTTGAGAGCCTGACCAACGAGTTGGAAGCCAAGGCCCTGGAATACATCCGGCGCATCGACGATCTGGGCGGATCGGTGGCGGCCATCGAACAGGGATTTCAGGTCAGGGAGATCGGGGACGCCGCCTACCAACACAGGCAGGAAGTTGAATCCGGCGACCGGACCATCGTCGGCGTGAACCGGTTCACCACCGAGGAACCTCCCATCGAGGGCCTGATGCGGGTGGATGAAGCGGCCGCCCGCACCCAGGTGGAACGGCTGGAACAGCTGCGGCGAGAGCGGGACGACAGCAAGGTTAAGTCGGCTCTGGAGCGGCTGAAGCAGGTGGCCCAGACGGAAGAAAACACCGTGCCGGCCATCTTGGAATGCGTCGAGAATTACTGCACCTTGGGCGAGGTCTGCGAGGTCCTTAGGGGTGTGTTCGGGGAACAGGAAGGGGCGATCAGTTTCTAGTTCGCGGAGGCTAACCAGCCTCAAAAGTGTACTGAATGGGTAAATTATGCTTGGTATAAATGGAGAAATGTGATGCCTGATCTGATATTGACCGAAGAGGAGCAGATGCTCCAGACCACCCTTCGGGATTTCGTTGACCGGGAGATTGCGCCGAGGGCCAAAGAGAGCGACCAGAAGGGCGAGTTCCAATGGGACAACTGGCGCGGGTTGGCCGATCTGGGGATGACCGGTCTGGGCATCGACACCAAGTACGGCGGCAGCGGCCCGGCGGGCTACCGACAGGTGTCGCTCGCCGCCGAGGAAGTGGCCCGGGGCGACGCTTCAACCAGCGTGAGTTGGCTGGCGCACCTGGCGTTGGGGACGGCCTGCGTGGCCCGGTTCGGCAACGACGAACAGAAAGACCGGCTGCTGACTCCCCTGGCGTCCGGCGAGGAAGTTGCCGCCTTTGGCCTCACCGAGCCCAGCGGCGGCTCCGATGCGGCGGCGCTGCAGACCACGGCCACCGAACGCGACGGGACCTACTTCCTCAACGGCAGCAAGATGTTCATCACCAACGCCTCCGTGGCATCAACCATCGTGGTATTCGCCACTGAGGACCGGTCCAAGGGCTACAAGGGGATCAGCGCATTCTTGGTGCGGAAGGACTCGCCGGGGCTGACCATCAACCCGATGCACGGCAAGTTGGGCATGCGCAGTTCCACCACCGATGAAATCGTGTTCCAGGACACGCCGGTGGGCTCGGAGAACCTGCTGGGCGAGCGGGGCCGTGGTTTCAACCACGCCATGGAGATATTGACCCAGAGCCGAATCATCATTGCCGCCCAGAGCGTTGGAATCGGCCAGTCGGCCCTGGAGGCTGCGGTGCGGTTCGCCCAGCAGCGGGAGACCTTCGGCAAACCCATCGCCCAGCACCAGGCCATACAGTTCATGCTGGCCGACATGGCGGTGGGCGTGCATACGGCAAGGGTGGCCACCATGAACGCGGCGACCTTGATGGACGCCGGCCTGCCCTTCCTGCAAGAGGCGTCCATCGCCAAGCTGATGGCTTCCGAGATGTGCATCGACGTGGCCAACAAGGCGGTCCAGATCCACGGCGGCGCTGGCTACTTTCAGGAGGCCGGGGTGGAGCGGATCTTCCGGGACGCCCGGGTGACCACCATCTATGAGGGGACTTCGGAAGTGCAACGGCTGTTGATCGCCCGGCAATTGATGGAGCAGTATCCGGTATAGGGGCGGGCGCATGCCTTGGTGAGAGTAGCCGGATGAATGACGACGCTCTGGCACCAGCCCTCCCTTCCCGTCTGCGCGCGCACGACTATAAAGGCGGTTTGGGCCTGGTGTCGGACCACTTTGATTGGAGATGACCTGAAGCGTGACTGAGGTTTGTACGGTTAATCACATCGACCACGTGGGCGTGGCCGTGAATGACATTGAGGCGGCGTTGGCTTTCTTTAAGAAGGTGTTCGACGTCCCGGACGCGGAGATCGTTTTGATGGAGGACCAGGGCGTCCGGGCCACGTTGATCGAGGTTGGGCAGACCCGGCTGGAACTGTTGGAGCCGACCAGCCCCGAATCCGGGGTCGGCCGCTTCATCGGACGCCGGGGTGAGGGCCTGCACCATCTGGCATTCAACGTGACCGACATCTCGGGGAAGCTGCAAACGCTGAAGACCCTGGGGGTGGACCTGATCGACCAGAGTCCCAGGGAGGGTTTGTCGGGCACCATTGCCTTCGTTCATCCGAGGTCGGTGTTTGGCATCTTGACCGAGCTGGTGGAGTCGGTTCCGGAGTAGGTTTCTTGGCCGGGATATACCCGGTCGTTCGATGGGGTCTTTCCAAGTAATGTGAACTTCGTCGACCAACCGCCAGGGGTGGGCCCGGCTTTTCTTGACCCGGGACCAGACCGGTGCGCGTCTTTCGAGGGCCTCGGGAAGAGCGGCGAGATTGGCGCTGGGCCAATAATAGAAAGGTTCTGGGCAGTCCAAGTCAATGATTGAAAATAACGGAAATGTAGAGAGAGATGCAGGATAGAAACCGCCCAATCAGAGTGCTAGTGGCGAAACCGGGGCTTGACGGACACGACCGGGGCGCCAAGGTGATTGCCCGGGCGCTTCGTGACGCCGGCATGGAAGTGATCTACACCGGCATCAGGCAGAGTCCGCAGATGATAACCCAGGCCGCGTCGCAAGAAGACGTCGACGTTATCGGGCTCAGCATCCTGTCGGGCGCTCACCTTGAGATACTGCCCGAGATCATGAGCCTCATGCGGGAACAGGGCATGGAGGACGTGATCGTGGTTGTGGGCGGGATAATTCCGGAGGTGGACCGCCAGCCCTTGAAGGACCTGGGTATATCCGAGGTCTTTGGACCTGGGACCTCCACCGGGGAAATCGTGGAATATATACGAGAGAGCGCTAAGGACCGCGCCGGGGCGTGATCGGGCATTTTCGGGGCCGCCCGCTCGCCATATCACCGGTGACGGGAGGACATGACCGGGCCGGTTCGTGCGGTTAACATAATCGGTGCCGCCACACCTGGGGAATGACCGACTCTTGACAGCCAACCATGAGGGCAAACTATAATTACCATCGCTCCATAGTGGGGCGTGGACGAGGGCCATCAACAGAGTGTGAGCAGGCTCAATGCAGTACAACTTGGCTCAGTTGTTGAAGGAGCCTACGGGTTCGTGGCGAGAGTACGAGGTAGACGAACCAATCACGGGTCCTGAGGACGGCGCAGACCGTGCCCGAGGGCGGGTCGAGGTGATTCGAACCCATCAGGGTTTGGTCGTCCGGGCCAGCCTGGAGACCCAGGTCAAGTTGACCTGCGGCAGGTGCCTCAAGGGGTTCGAGTACAGTTCCGTTTTAACGCTGGAAGAAGAGTCCTTTCCGATCAATGACCCGGGGCCGGGTGAAGAGTCAGAATCTTCGGCAGAACCGGACGACGTGATCTATCTGGATGCCGATCATGTTCTGGACATGGATGACGTAGTTCGTCAGTATGTTCTCACCGGTGTACCGATGAAACCTTTATGTCGAGATGGGTGTCTGGGCCTCTGCCCGGAGTGCGGGAGCGACCTAAACGAGGAAAAATGTAAATGTAACACAGCTCTAGTTGACCCCCGATGGGGGGCGTTGGCAGAGCTGTTAACCGAGGGGCGGGAATAACCGGTGTTCTCTTTCTTATAGCCTTATGGGGCGGCGCAACCCCTACTGAGTAAACGCCGAATAAGCAAACGCCGAAAATAACTATCCGTCTGATTGCGTTCGTCCGGTGACTTCGCATCTGTAATTCGGCCTAATACGCAGAACCGAACCGGTCTCCCCTCTCAAAAACACCCCTATACGGGAAAAGTGTACGTCATCGCGTATGCCTGGTAGAATTACCGGCGGATATTCGTTTTGCGCAAGGTGCGCGGCGTGCGTGGCGCCTCAGCCAGCAGACCAATCAAAAAGGACGTGACCAATCATGGGTGCGGTACCCAGAAAGAAATTAACCAGGGCCAGAAAAGGGCGACGGCTAGCCTCGTATAGGCTCAGCCCCCTGCATCCAGCTTTGTGCCCCCGTTGCCGCAGCGCCAAGCTGCCGCACGTTGTCTGCCGTCAGTGCGGTTTTTACCGCGGACGCCAGGTGCTAGAGGAGAAGGTCTAACTGGCACTATCAACCGAGCCCGGAGGATCGCGTTAGCAGGCCGCCGGTTGGGATAGTCCGATCTTTGACCGAATAGTTATGTCCGATAAGCATCAAAAAAGGGGAATAGAGGAGTGGATTTCAGGTTGTATTTTTTTGGCGCAGTGTCCTAAAATCCATGGGATGTCGAATTACGGCCTTAAATCGTGGAGGTAGCTACGAGTACCGAAGATGTGAATAACCGAGCGTATGTGTTCCCTGGACAGGGGTCGCAAAGCGTGGGTATGGGAGCTGAACTCTTCGAATCGTCTCAAGCTGCGCGTGAAACCTTTGAAGAGGCCAACGATAGCTTGGGATTCCCGCTCTCGCGTCTGATATTTGAGGGGCCGGCCCAAGAGCTTCAGAACACAGCGAATTCCCAACCGGCGATCATGACCATGAGCATCGCCGCTTGGCGGACCTGGCAGGAGATGCAGGGTTCCAAAGCAATGCAAGCCAAGGCGGTCGCGGGCCACAGCCTGGGTGAATACACCTCCCTTGTGGCGGCTGGCGTCATCGACTTTTCCGATGCCGTTAGGCTGGTCCGCAAGCGGGGCGAACTGATGAACCAGGCCGCGGTCAACCGCCCGGGCGCCATGGCGGCCATACTGGGGCTGAACGAGCTGGCCTTTGAGCAGATCTGCGACGAGACCGGCGTGGAACTGGCGAATATAAACACCGATGATCAGATAGTGATCAGCGGTGATAAGATTGCGGTAGCACGGGCGATGGACTTGGCCTCGGCCCGCGGCGCTAAGAAGACCATTCCTCTGCCGGTTAGCGGGGCGTTCCATTCCTCGCTGATGGAAGAGGCTAAAGAAGGACTGGCCCATGCGGTCAGGTCTCTTGACTTCAAAAACCCCAAGATGCCAGTGGTTGGCAACTGCGATTCCCGGCCGTTGTCCACCGGCGATGAGATACGCGCCGAGTTGGTAAATGGCCTCTGCCAGTGTGTCCAGTGGAAAGATTCGGTCCGCCACCTAGTTGGTTCTGGGGTAACCCAGTTCGTGGAGTTTGGCTCCGGTGGTGTTCTGGCAGGCCTGATTAAAAGAATCGACCGAGGCGTAAAGGTTTCCACCGTGTCAGATACCGCTTCCATGCGGAAACTGGCGGAGAGTGGAGATTAGACCGCTCGGTTTTTGACGGTGACCCATGGATAGGGTTCTATACACTGACCTAAGGCGACAATCACGAACGGCGGCGTTGCAATCCTTGTTTGCGGCCGATGTGCGGGGTATCTGGGTGGACCCGCCATTGGAATGGCTAGATGAGGACGAAGACCTGCCGGAAGATTCCATAGAGTTCGCAGAAGACCTGCTGGGCGGCGTTTCTAACAGCCGCCCCGGGTTGGACAATGTGATCACTCGCTACGCTCCGGCGTGGCCGGTGAGCCAATTGTCAGTCATTGACCGCAACATCCTACGCATTGCGCTATTTGAACTGATATACACCCCTGCGACACCCAGAAAAACGGCCATCAACGAGGCGGTTGAATTGGCGAAAATCTTTGGCAGCGAGAGCTCGGCCAGGTTCATCAACGGAGTCTTAGGCTCCGCCATGTCTGAACTGGAATCGGGCGAGATCGCCACCATTGAGCCGGTGCCCGAAGGGAGATGAAGGATTGACCACTGTATACGACAGAGTAAAAACCATCGTGGTCGATAAGTTGGGAGTTGACGAGGACGCGGTAACCGAGTCTGCGTCGTTCGTGGAAAACCTTAATGCAGACTCCCTCGACCTGGTGGAGCTTATAATGGCGTTCGAAGAGGAATTCTCCACAGACGATTCTCAAATGGAGATATCCGACGAAGACGCTGCCAAGATAGCGACGGTCAAAGATGCCGTGAATTACCTGAAGGAACACGGTATCAACGACTAGGTTTTTACCGGCCCGGTGCCTGGCTGTTGGGGATGCGGTGTGGCGGTGGTGGGGCCAAATCTTCGGATCATCACCTCTGAACACGCCTTTTTCCCATTTCCCTCGGCTCGTCTCGATTTTCCTGTTGCCGGCCGTTCGTTCTATCCGCTGGCAAACTTAACATAACAGGGAAAAATGCTGGTTACTGCTCTTAGATCGGCTGATTGCTAGAGAGATTCCAGAGTAAAAAGGTATTCGATGCCGTAGTGGACCCCGGCTGAGGTTCACGGTTCCGGCCCGGCATGACGCCATTGGCAGCCCATCTCAATAGTGTGAGGGACCGCTCACCCCAGTTGGCTAACTTAGTCTAACCGGGAGGTTTGGATCCATGACTGCGAGTGCGGGGGACGGCGCCTACGCCGATGCGACCTCCGGCATGCCCACTGGAATGGAAACGCTGGACCAGGTCGCTGCCTTGGTCAGAGGGTGTCAAGGATGCTCGCTGGCCGGAGGCCGCACCAATGCGGTGCCCGGCGAAGGAAATCCGAAGGCCGATGTTATGTTCATCGGCGAGGGGCCGGGAGCCCAGGAAGACCGGCAGGGACGCCCCTTCGTTGGCCCCGCAGGAAAGCTGCTTGACGGATTGCTCGCGTCCATGGGCGCCAACCGCCAAGACGTGTTCATCGCCAACATGGTCAAGTGCCGCCCTCCCGGCAACCGCGACCCCGCGCCGGCGGAGCTGGCAGCCTGCACCAAGTACCTTGACCGGCAGGTAGAGTTGGTCAACCCCAAACTCATCGTTACCCTGGGCCGGTTCGCGTTCAACCGGTACTTCCCCGGCGAGGGCATCACCAAGGCTCGCGGGAAGCTGAGGGAGATAGGCGACCGCAAGATTTTCCCTGTGCTGCACCCGGCCGCAGTGTTGCGCCGGGATGAGCTTAGGCCCACAATGGTAAAAGACTTCGAAGCGATCGCAGAGATATTGGCGGAGGGGCCAAAGGACACCGAAAAGGGTCCGGGAGGAGTCCAGACCAACCGCGTCATTCCCGCGACTCCCCAGGCTACCCAGTTGTCTTTGATGGACGCGCCAGATCCGGCCGCCTTTCTGGCGCCGGTGGAAGCGCTGGCCCCCGAGATACCGGCCGACGCGAAAGAGGGACCGCTCAGCCCTGAGCAGTTGACCCTCTTTTAGATCGCAATAAGAAGCAACCCGGCCCGGTTGGTTGACCTTGGTTTACACCAGAGGTCCAACCCCGGTTTCTGCCGGGCATTACATATAGGAACGAAAAATACGGTGACATCTTCGCTACGCGTAATTCCCCTGGGAGGTCTCGGGGAGATCGGCAAAAATATGATGGCCCTGGAGTATGAAGACGATATCGTGATCGTCGACTGCGGGGTCCAATTCCCTGATGACGGCATGTTTGGGGTGGACCTGATCATCCCCGACATCTCCTACCTGATGGACCGGATAGACAAGGTCCGCGCCATCCTCATCACCCACGGTCACGAAGACCACATCGGCGCATTGCCGTTCATCCTGCCCCAGTTGAAGGTTCCGGTTTACGCCCCGCGCTTGGCCCACGGACTGATCACCGCCAAGTTGAAAGAGCGGCGGGCGGCCCGCTACAGCGTGGTGAACCCCATCGACCCCGGCGTGATTCACCACATCGGTGACGCCTTCGAGGTGTCATGGTTCCGGGTGTGTCACAGCATCCCCGACGCCATGGGCATCGCCATCGGGACGCCGTTGGGCACCGTGATCCACACCGGTGACTTCAAAATTGACCACACCCCGGTGGACGGCCGAATCTTCGACCTGCCCTCCCTGTCCCACTATGGGGACGACGGCGTTCTGCTGCTCTGCTCCGACTCGACCTATGCTGAGGTCCCCGGTTATACAACTTCGGAGCGGGTTGTGGGAGAGGCCCTAGACCGGGCCATCGGAGAGGCGGAAGGGAGGGTAATGGTCGCCACCTTCGCGTCGTTGGTATCCAGGGTCCAACAGGTTGTCGACGCCGCGGTGAAGTACGACCGCAAGGTAAGCATCGTTGGCCGAAGCATGGTAGACACCGTGAAAGTGTCCACCGATCTGGGCTACCTGACGCTGCCCCCGGGTGTTCTGGTGCCGCTGGCCGAAACCAGGAAGCTGCCTCCGGAGAAAGTGGTCCTGATGACCACGGGCAGCCAGGGGGAGCCGACCTCGGCCCTGGTGCGCATCGCCAAGCAAGAGCACCGCGACGTGAATATCGTGGCCGGAGACACCGTCATAATCTCGGCCACGCCCATCCCGGGCAACGAACTGCCGGTGAGCCGCACCATCGACAACCTGCTGCGTCAGGGCGCCAAGGTGCTCTACGACCGCATCGCCACCGTCCATGTGCACGGTCACGCCAGTCAGGAAGAACTCAAGCTGGTCTTGCGCCTGGTGCGGCCTCGCTATTTCGTGCCGGTCCATGGTGAATTCCGGCATCTTACCGCCCATGCCCAACTAGCCTGGGACCTGGATGTGGCCAAAGACGGCATATTCGTCTTGGAAGACGGCGATGTGCTGGAGTTGTCGGAGAGCGGCGGCAAGATGGGCGAACGCGTCTCGGCCGGTCCGATCTACGTGGACGGTCTGACCACCCGGGACACCCAGAGCCCGGTCCTCAGCCAGCGGCGCACCCTCTCCCAGGATGGAGTGGTCGTTGTGGTGGCGACCAAAGACAAGAAGCAAGGCGTGCTGTTGGGCCAGCCGACGGCGGTAACCAGCGGATTTTTGGATGACTCGGAAACGGGCACTCTCTTAGATGACTTGTGCGCGGCGGTGGCCAAGGAATTGAACGCCAGCGACATCAGTCACGAGGGAATCGACGATTTAAAGGCAAAAGTCAGAGAAACTGCCCGAAGCTTCATAGCTGGCGCCGCGCGGCGTTCACCTATGATAATCCCAGTGGTTTTGGAGGTTTAGTCCAGCCACTCGCCGGATACCGGCCAAAGTAACTGCCACTGGAGGGATATAGTGGCCAGTTCAGTTGGGAGGAAGCGGCGCGATGCCGCTTCGCCATCGATAAAGGAAGTCGTTAAAGGAACCCCCGGGTCGCTCATAGACGCCCTGGTAGTCTTAGCTATCGGTTTGTCTGTCGGGCTCTACTTCGGTTTCTCTGCTGACGCGCGTGAATGGGCCATCGAAGCCCTTGGATACGGCTGGGTTCCCGTTGGCCTCTGGATCGCCGTAACCATCGCCACGCTCCGCTATAGCCGCCGCACCCTCTTCAGCCATTGGCGACATTGGACCGTGGCCGCCGCATTGACCGCCATGTCCATCGGCGTGCTGTCCACCATATTCCCCCCGGACGGAGCTCTTGAATACGTGAGCCTTGGAGGAAGGTGGGGCGCCGTCCTGGGCGGGACCCCCGTGATATTGGCCGTTCTCAAGATTTCAGGAATGGCCCTGATACTGCCCCTCGTAATCAGACCCAAGAGGGCTGGCTGGCTCTATTTCCGGTACGCCAGGAAGGGGCTTCTCTGGTTCCAGCTAGGTCTCATTTCTCTCTACATCGGCGCCTCCCACACCGCCAGGTTCTTGGACCGCCGGTTTCGTGTCTTGCGCTACGGCGTGCTCCGCCACAGCAAGGGCCGGTCACTGTTGAAGCTGCTGATTCTCGGCCCATCAAAGTCACCCGTGCGCACAAAAGCCTTTCAGGGAGACCTGGATGAAGACCTTAAGAGCCTAGAGTCCGGTCTTGGATCTCGCCGGCAGACCAACGCGGCAGATGATTTTGGGTTGATGGGCGCTGACAGCGATGACGAAGACCGGTGGGCCATGCCATCGTCGGGCCTGATACCCACCTGGGACTCGGACGAACCCGCCCCGCGGAACTCCCCTGGGGCATCCAGGGCCATCGCCGCCGGAAAAGGCGCGGTGAGCGGGGCTGCCGCCGATGCCGGACCAGTGAGGAAAGGCAAGGGGGGTTGGCAGGTACCCTCGGTGGACCTGCTGTCGCCGCCCGACACCCATCATGCTCCCGAAGCGGCCCTTCAAGAGATGGCGCGTCTGGTGGAGACCACCCTGGGCGACCATGGTGTCAGGGTCGAGGTCACCGACATTAAGGCCGGGCCCAGGATCGTGCGCTTCGGCCTGGTTCCCGGATGGGTCTCCAGGCGTGGGGACGGCGCCCGCGCCGCCATCGGCCTGGACAAGGACAACTCCGACCCATCGGCCCTGGAACGCAGCCGGGTGAAAGTCCAGAGCATCCTGATCCGCGAGAAGGACATGGCCCTAGCCCTGAAGACCCCCTATCTGAGGATCGAGGCGCCGGTGCCCGGAGAGGCTCTGGTGGGTCTGGAAGTGCCCAGTCCCTCGCCCAGCAAGGTCCACCTGCGAGAGGTTATGGAAACCTCCGCCTTCGCCAGGATAGCGGCCAAGGGCGGCCTGCCCATCGCCTTGGGCCAGGACACTGGGGGCAGCTCGGTGGTGCTGGACCTGGCATCGCTGCCACACATGCTGATCGCTGGCGCCACCGGCAGCGGCAAGAGTGTCTGCATCAACTCCATCGTGGCGTCGTTCCTGCTGACCAAGACGCCAGACCAGTTGCGCATACTCATGGTGGACCCCAAACGGGTGGAGCTGACGCCATTCAACGGCATCCCCCATCTCATCGGCCCGGTGATCGTTGACGCCCATGAAGTCAACACCGCCCTGCGCGGCTTGATCCGGGAGATGCTGGCACGCTACAAGTTGATGGAGGAAACCGGCGCCCGGAACATCGACGGCTACAACAAACGGGCCAAAGACAAGATGCCCTTCCTGGTGTTGATCGTCGACGAGCTGGCCGACCTGATGATGGTTGGCGGGTTCGAGGTGGAGCAGAACCTGGTGCGGCTGGCCCAACTGGGGCGGGCCACCGGGATCCACCTGGTGCTGGCCACCCAGCGGCCCTCGGTGAATGTGGTGACCGGGCTGCTCAAGGCGAATATACCCGCCCGAGCCGCCTTTGCCGTGGCCTCCCAGGTTGATTCCAGGGTAATCCTGGACGCCATCGGGGCGGAGAAGTTGTTGGGCAAGGGCGATATGCTCCTGCTGCACAACGAGTCTCCCAAGCCCAGCCGCGTCCAAGGCACCCTGGTTTACGATCAGGAGATCGACCACATGGTGGAGTTCTGGTTGAGTCAGGAAGGCCCTCCGGTGCCGGCCATCGACTTGGGTGAGCCTGATGTGGGGGAGGACGGGGATGGCGTGGACGCCCGCATCATGGAGGAAGCCAGAGAGTTGGCAGCCCGAAACCCTCAGTTGACCTCGTCATACCTGGAGCGGCGCCTGAAGATCGGTTCACGCAAAGCCGAAGAGGTGATGGAGACTCTGGAGGAAGAAGGGTTCTTCGATCCCCGCTAACCAGCCGTGTGCGCTTCAGTCCGGAAAGTTACCAGGTCAAAACGGCGAGTCACAACACTCGCCGTTTTCTTTTTGGCCTAATCTTGGCGGGCTAATTTCACGGGGCATTTTTAATAAAAGCCCCGGTTTGCTATCATTGCCCCATCTTGAGAATCCACATTCGCGAATCAACCATTGCTGATTGACCTTCACACCCATAGTTACCCCCACTCTGACGATAGTTTCATGAGCGTGGACGAATTGATCGAAGGCTCCAAGTCGCTGGGATTGGACGGCATCTGTCTCACCGACCACGACAATTTCTGGACCGATGAAGAGGTCGATAGTCTTTCCCGCAAGCACGATTTCCTGGTGATTCCAGGATGTGAGATTAATACGGACGCCGGCCACGTATTAGTATTTGGACTAACCGGTTATACCTTTGGCATGCACAAGCCCGAGGTCCTGCGGGAATACGTAGAACGGGCGGGGGGCGCCATGATCGCGGCGCATCCCTACCGCCGGCGCTTCCTGGAGGAACCGGCCGAGAAGCCGGGAGCCAGGGACGAGATGCTGGAACGGGCCGGCGGGGACGAGTTCTTCCAGATGTGCCAGGGCATTGAGGCGCTGAATGGCCGGGGGTTGGAGATTCAGAACCGGTTTTCATTGGACCTGTGCGGACGTATGAGTGTGAACATGACAGCCGGCAGCGACGCGCACAAGGTGGAACAGATCGGGACGGTTGCCACCGAATTCGAGAGGCCGGTATCGTGCCTGAAAGAGTTGATCAAGGAGCTGCGGGATGGCCGTTACCGCCCCGTGGACCTGCGTTAGCCATAAGACGAGACATTTGCCATATCGCCGGAGAGGGCCGGTCCGGATACTTTGACGGGAAGGATTGGCGTATATGACCGAACTGCTAAAGATAGAAGACCTCACCGTGAGCTTCCGCACCTCCGCGGGTCGTGTGAAAGCCCTGAACAATGTGGACGTCACCCTGGACGAGGGCGAGGTGTACTGCATGGTTGGGGAGAGCGGCGCTGGCAAGAGCACGCTGGCCCTGGCCGTGATGGGACTATTGCCGCAGAACTCCGAGGTCTCCGACGGCCGGATCATGTACAAAGATATCGACCTGCTGCGGGCCGGCCCGGAACAGATGCGTGACCTGAGGGGCAGAGAGATATCGCTGGTTTTCCAGGATGCTCAAGCGGCCCTGAATCCCATCGAGTCCATCGGCCCTCAGCTGGAAGAGGTCATATTGGAGCACAGCGACATCTCGCTCCGGGTCGCCAACAGCATGGCCCAAGACATCCTCTACGAGATGGGTCTGCCCGACCCCAAACGGATCATGGGCCAGTATCCCTTCGCCCTCAGCGGAGGCATGTGCCAGCGGGTGATGATGGCCATGGCTCTGGTGCTGCGCCCCAAATTATTGATCGCCGACGAACCGACTTCGGGCCTGGACGTCACCATTCAAGCCGAGATATTGCACCGCCTCAAGGACCTGGTAAAGGAACAGAACTCCTCGATCCTGCTCATCACCCACGACATGGGAGTGGTGGCGGCCATGGCCAACAAGGTGGGGGTGATCTATGCGGGCACCGTGGTGGAGAACGCCGACGCGGTGCCTCTGTTCCGACGGCCACGGCACCCGTACACCTGGTCGCTGCTGCAAGCCCTGCCGCGTATCGACGACCCTGGCCGGAGGATCGAGCCGATGCCGGGCAACCCTCCCGACCTGATCAACCTCCCGGATGAGTGTCCCTTTGTGCCCCGGTGCTTCAAGGCCCAGAGCCAATGCCGGGAGCAACCGAAGCCGGAGTTTCGGGAGATCGAAGGTCGGCATTTCGTCGCCTGCTACAACCCGGTGGAGCCGCCGGCGCTGGAGGACTAGCGGTCAGCTATCGGCGCGCAACAGCACGTGAGCTTGGCGTAGGAGCCGGAAGACTCGAAGCGGGATTTCCGTCATCGGACAAGCGGGGTGGGGCGCCGGAGGTAATCGAGTTAAGGCCCCGCCTGGAGCTCAGCCCGGACCGGCCACGCTGTCGCCGGCCAGCAGTTCTAGGGCGAGGTCGGGGGCGAGCTTGCCCCGTTTGATGGCGAGGTCAGTCTCCAGGAGCCGGTTATAGCGCGTGATGATATCCGGCATGGGATGACGCCGGGCCTGCTCCGTGGTTTTCCGCACCACGAAATCTGAGGTCGTGCCCAGGCGGCCCCGCATCTCGCTCTGCGGCAGACCTCGGTCGATGGAGTCTCTAGCCAGGGCCAGCAGGCGCAACTGGCGTTCGACCATGCCGATGATCTGGGAAGCATCCTGGCCGTCTTCCTTCAGCCGGTGGAGCAGCCGCAAGGCTACGCCGGGCCGCCCGTCGATCATGGCGTCGATGGCGGCGAAGATGCTGGCCTCACGCACCTGAGAGACCATCTCGTTCACATCCGATTCCTCTATCTGCCGTCCGGCGCAATATAGGGACAGCTTTTCCAATTCTTGGGTCAGGGTCCAGAGGTCGCTGCCAACCAGGTCGGTGATCGACCGGATGGCCGCCGGGCTGATAAACGCCCCCCTTTCCTCAGCAGCAGACTTAACCCAGCGGGCCAGTTCTTCACCTTTTGGCGCGGGCAAATCCTCGTCGTTGGCCAGGGGTTTCAGCATCCGCAGCATGGGGTTGGTGGCTTTGATGACGCCGTCAGTGAAAACCAGAACGGTGGTATCCGGCATCTGGGGGATGGCGTCGCCCAGGGCCTTCCACTGGCTGGCAACGCTTGTTTCCTTGGTAGAACCGCCGGTAGCCCCGCCGGCAGGCCCACGACGGGCGCTTCGGCCTTTGGGTTCCGCGGTGCCCAGCAGACCTTCGACGATCACCAGGCGGTAATCGTCCATGAAAGGCAGGGCGTTGCACATGCTGAGGAGTTCGCCGGGTTTGGTCTGCGACCCGATCATGCGGTGCCGGTTGGCGTCCAGCACATCCGCGGCCCCCGACTCGACGATCAACTCGCTCAGCCGTTGGGGCACCAGGAAACTGTCGCCGTGGAGGAGATGTACTGGCATAGGGCCTCCGCGAGAAGGGGTGCGTGGTCCGGTTATCCGGATTGGCTGGCCGGGCGGCCTGAATTATATCACCGGCCGATCTGGCCTTCGCACGGATCGGGGCGGGGCCATTGTCAGTAGCAAGGGTGGCTGCCGTTCCGGTGGCGGGAGGGCTGGCGGCGTGGCTGGCTGTGCGGTTTGTTGTGTGGTTTAATGATGCGAGCTTCAGATAAGAAGAATCAAAATCTCCGATGTTATGAGAAGTCACAGATGGAATTTGCCCTTTTCTCACACGTACCCTGGCCCGAAGGGACCAACCCCAAGCAGGTCTACGATGACATCACCGAAGAGTTTCAATTAGGCGAAGAACTGGGATTCAAAAGCGCCTGGATGGCGGAGCACCATTTTACCCGCTACGGACTAGGCGCCGCGCCGATGGTGCTTGCCAGCAATATCCTGGCTAAGACCACAACCTTGCGGTTGGGATTCGCCGTTCTGGTATCGCCGCTCCATCTTCCGGCCAGATTGGCTGAAGAGGTTGCGACCTTGGATGTGCTGAGCGGAGGGCGGGTTGACGTGGGGTTCGGCCGGGGCGCCGCCGGGTCCGAGTACAACGTGGCCAATGTCCCCGGAGAAGAGAGCCAATCCCGGTTTCAAGAGTCCATCACCATGGTTGAAGGTCTCTGGACGAACAGGGACTACAGTTTTGAAGGGCAGCACTACAAGATAACCAGGGCCAACCTGGTCCCGCAGCCGGTGCAGCAACCCCATCCGCCGATCTACATCGCCGCCACCCGCACCAAGGCGACCCAGGAATTCGTCGCCGGAACGGGGCACCCCCTGATCATCGGAGTGGTCCTGGATACGGTGGACGCCCTGAACCTATGTCACACCATGGTCGGCCTGGCCAAGTCCAAGGGCAACAACATGACAATGGACCAGATCCCCTTCTTCCGCTATTTCTATGTGGCTGAGACGGAGGAGCAGGCCAAGGCCGACACTAAGGCGGCTCTGGACTGGAACATAGACATGATCCAGTGGCGGCGCACGTTTGATGTTGGCAGTGAGGTCTGGGAGAAGATGGAAGACTTCCGAAGAACCCGCACGGAGCTTCCGCCCAGCTACGAGTACCTGTACGAGAACCGGGCCTTCATCGGCGACCCGGACCAAATCACCGCCAAGATCAAAGCACTGCAGGATGAGGGTATCAACCTCTTTGGCTGCAACTTCTCATTTGGCGGTATGCCTCAGGACAAGGTGCTCAGGTCCATGAACCTATTCGCCAAAGAGGTCATGCCCGCGTTCAAGTAGCTGGCCGGCGTCATAATTCCGGGCTTTCACTGCGGTTGGAATGCGAGAATGCTAGTATCTCGATTGAATCGGGGAGCGCCCGATAGTAAAGATGATATCGGAGTCGGCCTAAGTGGACTCGCCGGACGCCTTGCAGCGACGCATTGTCGCAAGGGCTCCAATGCCGGGATGCACCGAGATCAATTCAAGGCCTGTCGTAGGTCATCTCGCAATGCGAGCGGAGCGGCAGGCCGGTTCACCCGCCACCGATCCGCTGCCTCATGAATCCGCAAATAGGCGCTATGGGTAACTCTGATCAATGCCATGATGACGGCTAAGAGATTTTCTGAATCACGTCATCGCCGTCAATCACCTCACCCTTGTCAGCTTCAGAGATGGATTGAAGAAGGGCAGCCTCGTCCTCAGCCGGCAGCGTAAATTCACTCTCATCGGGGACCAAGATCGTGACGCTGGAACCTTCATCGAGCGGTTCGCCTTGTACGACCACTTGCCCTTGGTGATTCGCGCGTCGAAAGTTTAGCCTCGGTCGCTCGCGATTTCTACGGGTGGGCCGGCAGGCGTTCTCCGTGGAAGCCGGAGCGGTCTTCGAAGGATGTTCCCGGCTCGGGGTAGACCTGGTGGTAGAGTCCCCTGGTGCGGGCTTTGATGGTCTCATTGACCCGCAGATATAGCTCTGTGGGGTGGGCGTTCTGGTCCTTGTACATCTCGCTCTGCAGCGGGCTGCCGTCTTCCATTTCCCAGATGCAAAGGTACTGTAGGGCGTTGTTGCCGTCTTCCAGCTTGAAGCGGCGGGCGCTGACGTAACCGGGGATGGCCATGCGCTCGGGCAGGTGCTGTTCGTTGTACCACTTGTTGAATTCGGCTTCGTCGGCTTCATCAACTTCCATGGTCACCACTAACACGGTGTTGCCGATGTGCTGCGAGGGAGCGTTGCCGTTCCGTTGTGTCATTGTTCTCACCATCTCCAGTGATTTGAGAGTCATTTACGGGATTAACCAGCCTACCAAAATACCGGCTCGCCGGTTGCGGGCGGTGGAGGGGTAGTATACCATTGGGCTGGAAATTTCAGGCGTATATTCAAGATTAACATCGAAGGTAAACGAGACCGGAAAGGGGTTTAAATGAACCAGAAGGTCCGCCTAAAGGTCAACGGAACCGACCATGAATTGGACATCCCGGCGAGGCGTATGCTGGTTGATTGCATCCGCTATGACATTGGCCTCACCGGAACCAAAGAGGGGTGCAGCGTTGGCGTTTGCGGCGCATGCGCGGTGTTGGTCGACGGCGAGATGTTCGCCTCTTGCATCACTCTGGCGGCCGCGGTGGACGGCTCGGAGATCACCACCATTGAGGGCATCGCCGAGAATGGAAACCTTCACCCCGTGCAGCAGGCGTTCATCGACAATGGCGGGTTCCAATGCGGCATCTGCACCCCCGGCCAGGTCATCGCCGCAAAATCGTTGCTGGATGAGAACCCCAGTCCCACCGAAGACGAGATCAAAGAGTGGATGATGGGGAACCTTTGCCGGTGCACCGGCTATTACGGCATCTTGAACTCGGTTGCCGCGGCTGCCCGGGATATGAAGGATGGGGCCGGGCGATGATTGATTTCGAGTATCACCATCCCACCAGCCTGGACGAGGTGTTTGGGCTATTGGACCAGCACGGTGAAGACGCCCGGGTTCTGGCCGGCGGCACCGCTTTGGTGATTCAGATGAAACAGCGGTTGCTCCAGCCTTCCCACGTAGTAGGACTGCGGCGGGTTTCCGGTCTCAACACCATTGAGTCCACGGCCGACGGAGTAAGGATCGGCGCCCTCTGCACCCAACGCCAGATCGAGAACAGCCCTGTGATCAGGGACGAACTGCCCTTGTTGGCCGCGACGTTTCGGAAAGTTGCCACGCCCCGGATCCGCAACATGGCAACCGTCGGCGGCGGCTTGGTCAACGGCGACCCCAACCAAGACCCGCCCCCCTCGCTGATCGCCCTGGGAGCTTCAGCGGTGTTGAACTCGAAGAGCGGTGACCGGGTCGTTCCTCTGGAAGATTTCTTCATCGATTACTATGAAACCGACGTTCAGCAGGGCGAGGTGCTGACCAGCGTTCTGGTCCCCCGGGCTCCCGCCGGTTCGGGCTCGGTTTACCTGAAATTTCTGCCCCGGACCGCCGATGACTACGGCACGGTTTCCGTGGCGGCAGTGGTCTCCAAAGAGCAGGACGGCTCCTGCAAGGACGTCCGTATCGTGCTCGGATCGGCAGGTGTTACACCCATCAGGGCCACCGGCGCGGAAGACGCCCTGCGGGGAAAGCCTCTCACCGACGAGAATATCCGGGCGGCGGCCTCTCTGGTGAAAGACGCTGTTGACCCTTTGGATGATTTTAGGGGCTCGGCCGAGTACAAGACCGACATGGCCGTGGTCTTCGCCCGCCGCGCCTTGGAACAGGCCATGGCGGCCATCCCATCTAACCCCTCAGGCTCGGCAAGGGTCTAGCGGCGTGAAGCTGGAGATACGATCGGTGGTGCCCGCCAGCCGCGAGGCTACTTGGGCTGCGGTCATGGACATCCCCAAGGCCGCCGGCTGCATCCCTGGGATAAAAGAGGTAACACCCGACGGCGAAGGACGCTACCAGGCCACATTGCAGGCCAGGGTCGGCCCGATGGGCATGAACCTGAGCGGCACCATCACCGTTCTGTCTCAGGACGCCGAGTCGGGTGAGGCCGAATTCTTGGTCGAGGCCAATGACCGGCGGGTCGGAGGCGGGGTCAAGACCAGCATGACCATGAAAGTGACCGCCCGGCCGGACGGCGAGACGGATTTGGAGATTGTCAGCGACACCACCTTCATGGGCCGGTTGGGCGAACTGGGCCAGCCTCTGATCCGCAGGAAGGCCCGCAACACGTTGGAGGACTTTTCCAAGAACCTGAGCAAGCTGCTGGCGGCGGAGTCCTCGTAGCAGCCCAGTGCCCCGCTTCCATCTTCTTATCCGCTGCAACCCCGGATTAAAGGGTTCTTAGACCAGTCCTTTTCGTTGACACTGAATTTCATCGGTTCCTATACTGTTTTAAGACGCTTTTCGTTTCCCGGCCCCCGGTTCCTAGACCGGGACCTTGACCCGGTAGGGAGCGTTGGCGCGGTCGAATCGATTCTGCGGCTCAGCGCTTCGTGCGTTGCCGGGAGGGCCTGTGTGCGGCATCGTAGGGTACGTTGGGGGACAAGAAGCCTGGCCAATCATTTATGAGGGGCTGAGACGGCTTGAATACCGGGGCTACGACAGCGCCGGGATCGCTGTTGTCGATGCCAACGGCGACATCCAACTGCGTAAGACCGTTGGCAAGGTCAACGGCTTGGATGGTGATGGCGTCGGCTCACACCTCAAGGGTACGATTGGACTCGGCCACACCCGCTGGGCGACTCACGGGCGTCCTTCCCACGAGAATGCCCATCCCCATATCGACTGCGAGCAACGCGTTGCCGTGGTCCACAACGGCATCGTCGAGAATTACCTAGAACTGAAACGCCGTCTGATCGGCGATGGCCACGTGTTCGAATCGGACACCGATACCGAGGTCCTAACCCATCTGGTTGAGGAGGGCATGGACCGGGGCCTGAGCTTTCAGGAATCGTTCCGGCGCATGGGCCGCATGGTCAAGGGCTCCCAGGCCATATCAGCCATCAACCAGGGCGATGCCGCCGAGATCTGCGCCCTCCGCTTGGGCCATGCCGGCGGCATCGTGGTGGCCCAGTCAGAAGGCCAGGCGATCATCGGTAGCGACCTGCCGGCATTGTTGCCACTGCTCCATACCGCGTCCAACACGGGTCAGGTTGGCTTCTTGGAAACGGGCGAGATGGTGGTGGTTACCCCCAGTGGCGTGGAATACCAGGATTTGGAAGGCAACCACATCGACAAGCAGCCCCGGATGGTCACCCAGGAAGAAGTGCTGGTGGACAAGGCGGGATACCAGCATTTCATGTTGAAAGAGATCATGGAACAACCCCAGGCGGTGGCCAGCGCCATCCGCGAGCGGGTCAACTTTGAGACCCGGCGGGTGGTATTGCCCGATTTCCCGTTCTCATCCCAGGAGATCGCCGAACTGGACCGGGTGATGCTCATCGGCTGCGGCACCAGTTTGAACGCCGCGCACGTGGGCCGTACCTTGGTGGAGCGCTACGGCGGTCTGCCCGCTGAGGCCGAAAGCGCGTCCGAGTTCCGCTACCGCAACCCCTACATCGGTCCCCGCACTTTGGTCGTGTCCATCGGCCAGTCGGGCGAGACCGCCGACACCGTGGCCGCCATGCAGATGGTCAAGGAGAAAGGCGGCAAGTTAATCACCATCTGCAACTCCGAGGGGAGCCAGGCGTCGCGCATCGCAGATGGCACCCTATACATGCGGGCCGGTCTGGAGATCGGCGTCGCCAGCACCAAGACCTTCGTGGCTTCGTTGACCATCTTGAACCTATTGGCCATTTTCCTGGGCCAGTCCAGAGGCGTTTTGGACACGGCCAAGACCCACGAATTAGTGGACGGCCTGGCCCAGATGCCCAGGCTGATCGGAGACCTGTTGGCCGACAGAGCGGTCTACCAGCTTCTGGCCGAGGAGTACGCGGGCTTCAACAATTTCTTGTTCCTAGGCCGGGGACTGAACGCGCCCATCGCCTCCGAGGGGGCATTGAAGCTGAAAGAGATCAGCTACATCCATGCGGAGGGCTACCCGGCCGGGGAGATGAAGCACGGGCCCATCGCCCTCATCGACAGCGCCATGGCCACTGTTGCCCTGGCGCCCAAGGACTCACTGTACGACAAGGTTGCCAACAACGTGAAAGAGGTCAAGGCCAGGGATGGCCGGGTCCTGGCCGTGCTTACCCAGGGAGATGTGGACCTGGCGGCCGAAGTGGACGACGCCATCTACATCCCAGAAGCTCCCGAGCACCTGATCCCGCTGTTGCTCACCGTGCCGCTGCAATTGCTGGCCTATCACATAGCCTTGCTGCGGGACCGGGACGTTGACCAGCCTAGAAACCTGGCCAAGTCCGTCACTGTCGAGTAAGGCGCTCGGCGCCATTCCCCATAAACCGCTGCCGCGCTCCCTTTTTCACAGTTGGTGTATTCACGCAGGTCAAGTTGAGTGGATACCCGCATGACCGCGCCCGGCCGACGTGGGACCATGAGTTGTAAGAATCTCAATCGGCGTTTCACTACAGGCCGATAAGGAGACAGCTATAGGCAACAAGCAGGCTCCAACTCTTTACGGGTCCGGATAAGGCTAAGAACGAATCCGGCGTGTATCCATTCGGGCTGCCTGGTTTGCGGTATGCAAGCGCCGAGATTCAGCAACACTCGCCGGATAGAGGATTGCACTAAGGCCACCACGGTGTAATCATGTTTTTACCTTAGCTTTAGAAATCTAATCACTTTCCGCCATCCTAATGGATTCCCGGGACCGGAAAAGGACAGATTACAGATGTTTTCCAGGCTCGACCACCCACCGGTATCTTTCGACGACTACCGCCCGCTGCTTGATCCGAAACTGGCCGACGAACTGGCCAACACCGCTAAGCAGATGGGCCGGTTGCGCGTGTTGCATCTGAACAGCACGGCCACCGGCGGCGGAGTTGCCGAGATACTTCAATCCATGGTCCCGCTGGGCAATTCTTTGGGCGTGGAGACCGAAAGGATCGTGATCAACCCGGACGCCGCTGAGTTCTTCCAGGTCACCAAGAAGATTCACAACATGCTGCAGGGCGCCGAGGGGTCCCTGTCCCCGCAAGAACTGGACATCTACATGAGTTGCATCCAGAGAGTGGCCGACGACATGCAGGCCAAGGCGCTATCGGCGGATGTCTGGTTCGTGCACGACCCCCAGTTGCTCCCTCTGGCCAGATTGCTCCCTAAGAAAGACGGTGAGGTCTGGATCTGGATCTGCCACATCGACCTGACGACTCCCAATAAGTCGGTGCTGGATGCCCTGATGCCGCTGACGCAGGACTATGACCAATTGATCTTTTCCCAGACCGCCTATGTTCCCGAAGATCTGGGAAGCAAAGTGCCGGTGCTGATCGCGCCGCCGGCCATCGACCCTCTGACCATCAAGAACACGCCGATGGACCTGCCCCAAGCCCGGAAGATCGTCCAGGCCATGGGCATCGACACCGAACGGCCACTGATCACCCAGGTCTCGCGGTTCGACCTCTGGAAAGACCCCTGGGGCGTCATCGACGCCTACCGCATCGCTAGAAAGTCGGTGCCGGGTCTGCAATTGGCCCTCTTGGGCTTGGTCCAAGCCACCGACGACCCGGAAGCGCTGGAAGTCTTGAAGACCGTGGCCGACCATGCCGAGGGCGACCCCGACATCCACATGTACTTTGACCCCAAAGATATGCCGGTCTCGGTGGACGAGGTGGTCAACGCCGTCCAGATGGCCTCCCAGGTGCTGATGCAGAAGTCCACCAGGGAAGGGTTCGGACTTACCGTCACCGAAGGCATGTGGAAGGGCAAACCGGTCATTGGCGGCGACGCCGGTGGCATTCGCGTCCAGATCGATGACGGAGTCAGCGGGTTCCTGGTCTCCTCCCCGGAGCAGTGCGCCCAGAGACTGGTGGAACTGCTGCAGGACCAGGCCCTCAGCGCCCGCATCGGACAGGCGGCGAAAGAGAGCGTTAGGAAGCAATTTCTGCTGCCTCGCCTGGCCCTCGATTACCTGAAGACCGCTTTGTTTCACGCAACCGGTCAGGTATCGGCGGTCGGCGGCGACTAGGCCTTATCCATTTATCGCGCCCCCACCCGCCTAACCTTTCTTTTGGGTTTCAGGTCTCCTGGGTCTCAGGTCTCCGCGATACTTGGCCGCTTGTATCCCTAGCTGTCCGCGCCCTCAGTTGCCGAATATTTGGTGATAGAGTAGAGTCTGTTTCGCGGCCTGATCGGGCCTCGATCCAGCGTTTCATTCCGGATTCGTTCGGCAGCACAAGGGACCACCAAGGTAGGGATGAGAATAGTCCGCGTTAAAGCCCCCGCCACCACCGCCAACATGGGCCCTGGGTACGATTGCCTTGGCCTGGCCCTGGACGTTTGGAATACCATCGAAGTCGAAACCGTTCCCGGCGGCGAACCTACGGTCGAGGTTACGGGCGAGGGCGCGGGCGAGTTGGGAGAGGGCCGGGACAACCTGGTCTACCGGTCAATGGAATTTCTGTTCCGGGAGGCGGACCAAGACATGCCCCCGGTCCAGGTCCGTTGCAACAATGAGATTCCCCTGGCCCGGGGCATGGGCAGCAGCGCCGCAGCCATCGCTGGTGGTCTGGTGGCGGCCAACGCCATCTGCTCCCAGAATTTCTCGGCCAACGACCTGCTGGAGATGGCGGCAACCATCGAGGGCCACCCGGACAACGTTGCGGCGGCGGTCATGGGCGGGATGCAGCTGGTCATCGTGAACGAAACCGATGAAGGCCGTCAACTTTACACCGTGCCGATCAACGTGCCGCCCGAGCTGCATGCGGTGGTTTTTGTCCCCGACGTGAGGATAGCCACGGAGGACGCACGGGCCGTATTGCCGGAAAAGGTGTCCATGGCCGACGCGGTACATAACATGGGCCGTGTTGGGCTTCTGGTGGCCAGTATGGCGACCAATCACCCCGAATACCTGGCCGTGGCAACCCAGGACCGGCTGCACCAACCCTACCGCCAACCCCTGTTCCCCGCCATGAAAGTGATATTCAAAGCGGCCACCGATGCGGGAGCGCTGGGGGTTTTCCTGTCGGGAAGCGGCTCCACCGTGCTGGCCCTGACCCAAGGGCGGGAGATGACGGTGGCTTACGAGATGGCTGAAGCGGCACGGCAGGCGTCTGTCGAGGGCAAAGTGAGCGTCACCCAGCCGACGGTGCGCGGCGCCCACCTGATCGCCGGGTAAACATACTTCCAACCATGCCATTAGTCGTCCACAAATATGGTGGCTCTTCCGTCGCCGACGCCGAGAAGATCAAGAACGTCGCCAGCCGCATCGCCCAGGTCAGAAAGGGAGGCACCGGCGTGGTGGCGGTGGTCTCGGCCATGGGAGACTCCACCGACGACCTGATTAACTTGGCCCATTCCGTGTCTGGGCAGCCCCATCCGAGAGAGATGGACCTGCTGCTGTCCACCGGCGAACTGGTGTCCTGCACCCTGTTGACCATGGCCTTGGCGGACCTGGGACACGAAGCCGTGAGCTTGACCGGCTTCCAGGCCGGCATCCATACCGACACCAGCCACGGCCGCGCCCGCATCGACCGGGTGGACACGGCGCGGATGCAGAAGGAGCTTGAAGCAGGCCGCATCGTGGTGGTGGCGGGGTTTCAGGGGATCACCGAACAGGAAGACATCACCACACTGGGCCGAGGCGGCTCGGACACTACGGCGGTGGCTTTGGCGGCAGCCTTGGGGGCCAGCAGGTGCGAGATATACACCGATGTCGACGGCATCTACACCGCCGACCCCCGGATCGTCCCCGAGGCCCGTAAACTGGATGAGATCGGCTATGAGGAAATGCTGGAGTTGGCCAACTACGGGGCCAAGATGCATCCCCGGTCCATCGAGCTGGGCGCGGTCTATCAGGTGCCCATCTACGTGGCCTCCAGCTTCAACGACACCCCCGGAACACTGATTCACCAAAACCCGGACAAGATTGGGGCCGACAGTAAGAAGATGGAAAACAGAATCAAAGTCACCGGCATAGCCTGTACCACCAACGTGGCCAAGATCACCGTGCGCAGCGTGCCGGACCGCCCCGGAGTGGCCGCCGCCCTGTTTGAACCCCTTGCCGGGTCGGGGATCAGCGTCGATACCATCGTCCAGAACACGAGCGAAGACCGTACCACCGACATCAGCTTCACGGTGAGTGGCACCGACCTTAACGCCGCCCTGGCCAAGGTTGAAGACCTGGCTAAGGAGATTGGCGTTGGCAAGGTGGTCAGCGAGGCCGGTCTGGCGGCGGTGAGCGTTGTCGGCTCGGGGATGCAGAATACCCCAGGATATGCTTCCCGCATGTTCCGGGTGCTGGCCGACGGCAACGTGAATATCGATATGATCACCACCTCGGAGATCCGGATCTCCTGCATCATCAGAGAGGAGCAATCCCAAGAGGCCGTGAGGCTCCTGCACCGGGGATTCGCCCTGGATGAGCCGGAATAGTACAGCGTTCAGCTTTCGGCCCCCAGCCCATGATGCACCGGGAGTAGCCCTTTGCCTCAGCCATTCCTTTCAATAGTGATTCCTGCGTACAACGAGGAGCCGCGGATCGCGGGAACCCTGACCCGGGTGCTCGAATACCTCACGGCGCAGGACTACGAATGGGAAGTGGTGGTTGCCGACGACGGCAGCGAAGACCGCACCGGCATTTTAGTAGGCCAAGTCATCTTGGACCACCCTCACAACGTCCGCATCCTGCGTTTGCCGCACCGAGGCAAGGGCTGGGCGGTCAAGAACGGTATGCTGGCGGCGCAGGGCGAATACCGCCTGCTGTGCGACGCCGACTTATCGGTCCCCATCGAGCAGGTGGAGCGCATGCTCCCACCCCTGGCGCCGGACTGCGATATCGTATTGGGATCGCGAGAAGCCCCCGGGTCGGCCCGTATCGGCGAACCGGCCCGCCGCCACCTGATGGGCCGGTTCTTCAACCTGCTGGTGACCCGCCTGGTGGTCCCCGGGCTGGCCGACACCCAGTGCGGCTTCAAATGCGTCCGGGGTGAGGCGGCGCGGGACCTGTTCCGGCGGCAGACCATGGAGGGGTTCTCCTTCGACGTGGAGCTGCTGCACCTGGCACGCAAACGGGGGTGGACCTTCGCTGAGGTCGGGGTCGACTGGCACTACCGCTCGGAAAGCAAGGTCCGGGCCATTCGGGACTCCTTGTCGATGACCCTGGACCTGCTCAAGATCCGCTGGCGGCACCGGCGCCTGGCATAGCCCCTTTTCCTCCGCATCGGCCTCCTGCTCAACTAGCAATACCCCTTGGTCTACCCATGTTCTTCGGCAACCGCGCGAATGCGGGGGGAATTTCTAGAAATTACGCGTTTTTGGGCTTGACCTTTGGCGAGACGATAGTGTAACTACTAGATAGACCGCAGGCATAAATCGAGCCTCGACTGTCTGACGCCCTTGAGACTGGCTGATAATCCAGAGGGCAAATAACATAAAAGAAGAATAAGTTGCTTGTTGGGGCATGCGGTACGCGGACAAAGCTGATTCATGTGTCCGGCCCCAAAGCATGGGACGTCATACAGGAGACGCAATGGACTCGGAAACGATTCAAACACCCGGCAGCGCAAGGTTGAAGCGGGACCTGGGACTAGAGGCCGTGAACCTGGCCCTTCAGGGAGAATGGCAACGCGCCACCGAGGTTAACAAGGCCATATTGGAGTTGTTTCCGGGCGAAGTCGAGGCGATGAACCGCCTGGTCAAAGCGCTTATCGAGTTGGGCAGCTACCTAGACGCGCGGGCGGTGCTGGACCGGGTGATTGAGATCGCTCCCTACAACAAGATCGCCAAGAAGAACCTGGCGCGGTTGGACCAATTGTCGGCCAATCCCGGCTCCGCCAAACAGCCCAAGAAATCGGCCGGCGCTCCCCAGATATTCATCGAGGAAAGCGGCAAATCGGCCACTACTCTCCTGCGCCAGATGTCCGGCAAAAGGTCGGTGGTTGACGTGTCACCCAGCGATCAGGTGGTCCTTTCTCCCGAAAGGACCACGGTTGCCGTGCGGACGTTGGACGGTCAGTTGCTAGGGCAGGTGGAGCCCAAGATGGGCAAGAGGCTGGCCCGCCTGATCGAGGGCGGCAACCGGTACACCGCCGCGGTGGTTACCGTGGGCGAAGAGGGCGTTACGGTGATTATCCGGGAGACGTTCAAAGACCGCGGTCTTCAGAATGTCTGCTCCTTCCCATCGAAGTTGAAAGATGAGGACCGGGTATACCTGAAAGAGGCGGTGGCCCGGTTCATGCAGGATGATGATCTCGAAGAGGACGACGAAGAAGAGAACGTCATCGACGAAGACGCGCTGGACACCGGAGTGACCGAAGACGAGTAGCCCCATCCCGCCTCCCCGGTGTTCTTGAGGGTGACCGGCTGGTCCCGGTACTTTTCTCCGGCCTGACCGTCCTCGCCCGTTACCCCTTTCCCTCCAAACCCCTGCCGCCGCCGTTGACCGCATACCGGAGTTCCCGGGCGGTGATTACCCCTGGTGTCCCCATGCCAGCGCCGCAGTCGCCGTGAATCGAAGGGTTTCTGCCCCGCCGGCGGCCCAATCGCAACTTCCGGGTTGAAGCCCCAAGTTACTTACCGGCAACCAGCAGGTCAATGGCGTTCAGGGCATCGCCGGTTCAGTCTAGCGATACCCTGAGGACCGCAGTGTCGGGGTCGGCCCCGGAGCGCTCCACCGGCTCAACGCTGGATACCCCGCTGGCCCCCAGAAGGATGGACCGCAGCGGGTTGGGCTCTTGGAGGCGCAGCCAAACATCCATGCCGTCTCCGCTGGGGTTGGAGACGGTGCGCAGCAGATGAAGCTGGGGGTACTCCCACAGGGTATCGACGAAGTCGGCCAGGTTCCTGATCTCACCGGCGGTCTCTACGGCCAACCTCACCAAGCCTTGGTATAGCTCTGGTGCCGCTGGTTCATCAGGTTTCGCCTGGGCAGCAGCGGCGGTGATCACCGAATCATCAACCGGGGGCTGGTTAGTTCGGGACTTGAATCTCCTGGATGGGGTGATCGCCAAGTGTTCTCCGAACTCGCTGTCGGCCTCAAAGGCTGGTTCCGGCGGCTTTAGAGTTTCAGCCTGCGTAGTGACTTGAGCCGGACTGTCACTTCCGATCTTATTGGGCATGTCCTCGAAGAATGACGTGTTGGGTTGATTTGCCAGCGGCCTTATCGCCGAAGGCCGGGCTGGGCCGTTATTGACGCGCCGGAGGACCGCTTTGACTCGGCCGCTGAGTTCATAGACCGAGAAAGGCTTGGTGATGTAGTCCTGCGCCCCCATCTCAAGGCCGCGGACCTTGTCCCTGTCGCGGCCGGCGCCGGTTACCATGATTATGGGCACTTGAGACGACTCGCGAATCTTCTGGCAGACGGTGAAGCCGTCCATGCCGGGCAGGTAGATGTCCAAGAGAACCAGCACCGGAGAGGCGCCTTCGAGGACCTCCAGTGCTTCTTCTCCGCTGCCGGAGTTGATGACTGTGTAGCCTTCCTGTTCCAGTACGAAACGCTCTATCGTTGCGGTGTTTTTGTCGTCTTCGACGACTAGGATCAGTTCGCCGTTTTGGTCGGGTACGCCGTCCGATCCCGTCCTGTCCGTCTCCATGTTACGGAACGCCTCCAGGGTTTTGGTTAAAGCCAATCTTAGGTTCAACGCTAACATGGAACGGTTTTAAAAGAGAGCCGCGCCGCCATCAGACAAGATCAAGCGTAACAATGGCCACCGGCCGATCAGAGGAGCCCCTTTAACGCGGGGTATTGCCTAGCCATGATTTGGCCTATAGAATGTCTAATTGTTGCGCTTAGATATACCGGTTTTAGATTTCAGGCCGTTTGCTGGCCAACCGATAACTTCAGGAGGACAGGTGATTGGAAGTACTAGGTTCTCATCTCTTGCTGGAACTCAAGAACTGTAACTCCGAGCTACTTAACGACCTCTCTTACATTCGCAAGGCGATGATAGAGACAGCCCAGGACGTAGGCGCCACCATCGTCGGCGAATCTTTCCACCACTTCTCTCCTCAGGGCGTTACCGGGATCCTGGCTATCGCCGAGTCCCATATATCGATTCACACCTGGCCCGAATACGGATATGCAGCGGCGGATATCTTTTCCTGCGGGACCTCATTCCGCCCCATGGAAGCCGCGACCAAGCTGGCCGAGGCTCTGGAATGCCGCACACCGGAGATTCGAGAGATTCAACGGGGACTGGCGGTCCACGAGGCTGTGGGACGCTAAGCGGGTTCCTAACCTTTCTATGGATATGACCGGCAACTGGTTCATCGAGGGCGTCTACGCCGACCTGTCCGTTATGCTCAAGGTCCGGCAGATCTTGTATTCAGGCCAAACCGAATACCAGAAGGTTGAAGTCCTGGATTCGGAGCTCTTTGGACGTAGCCTGGTCCTGGACGGGAAAACCCAGTCCACGGAACGGGACGAGTACATCTACCACGAAACGCTGGTCCACCCCGCCATGTTCTGTCACCCGGAGCCCAAACAGGTCTTCATCGGCGGAGGCGGCGAAGGCGGCACGCTCCGCGAGGTCCTGGCCCACAAGTCGGTGGAACGCGCCACCATGATTGACCTCGACCCGCAGGTGGTAGCGCTCTGCCGGGAACACCTTCCCAACCATCACCAGGGCAGCTTCGACGACCCCAGGACCAACCTGATTCATGAGGACGCGCGCGGCTATCTGGAAAACACGTCCGACTTCTACGACGCCATAATCCTGGACCTGGTCGACCCGCTGGAAGGCGGCACCGCCGCTCTGCTCTACACCCACGAGTTCTACGCCGCGGCCAAGGCCAGGCTTAACCCCGGCGGAGTGCTGGTTACCCAGTCTGGCCCGGCTGGGCTGCTCAGTTTCACCGAGTGTTTCACCACGATCTTCAACACGCTTGGCGGCATCTTCGCTCACACCAAGGCGGTCCAGGTGCACGTGCCTGCTTTCCAGACCCTGTGGGGGTTTACCATCGCTTCGGACGCAGCATTCTCCCCAACTTCCGAGGATGAGGTTGACGCGGAGATAGCGCGGAGATTGTCCAAACCGCTGAGATACTACGACGGCGAGAGTCACCGCAATATGCACGCTCTGACCCGTTTCCAGCGGGAGGGCCTGAAGAGCGAGACCAGGGTCAACACGGACGCCGACCCGGTGTTCATGATTTAGGTGGCGGCACAGCCGCGGTTAAGACCTGCCGGTTACGGCGGGAATCTGGTTAATCAACAAAAAAACGGAGCGCTGAAGAGCGCTCCGTTTTGCTTTCGCCTTTATGTATCCTTGCTGTTTACGGGCGGATGAGCACGCGAGTGGTGCCATCAGGGTCGGTCCTCTTGGTCATGACCTCGTGTCCGGCCTTCTCGGCCCATAGCGAGACATCGTAGATGTTCAAGGCGTCGGCCAGGATGGCTTCCACGAAGGAATCCTTGTCCATGTCCACCTGGCGGGTCAGGGCGGCGATGACGCCGGCGCAACTCTTGCCCCGGCCGTCGATGACGATCCAGCCGCCGGAGCCAGTCACCGGTATCTCCTCGCCGTCGTAGACGTCAACCTCGCCGCTCTTGCGGAGGTCCAGTTGGCGCTTGAATTCAGCCACTGCCTCCCAGGCCACGGCCCGGTCGCGTTCGCCGTTGCCGCAGACCGCCCCCCGCACGCCGACGATGTCGGGGTTGATGCGGGCCAGTTCGTCCAGGTCGGCAATCTTCAAGTGGCCGGACAGAGCCGTGCTCATGCCCAGTTCCTTGCCCTTGAGCACGATGTCTTTCAGTACCGGCTCGGACATGAAATCGAACAGGTTGCGGCCGTCCTTGGTCAGGGTGTCGATGAGGAACCCGTCACACTCGCCGTCCTTGGCCAGCTCAACCATGCACATGGGGTCGAGGCCGTTCTCGAACATCTCGTTATCGGCGAAGACCGACCCGACGAGTTTGGTGTTGAAACCTTCCAGGGCCATCCGTGACTCTCTGAGGACCTCAACCGCCTGGTCGTAGTTGGCTTCTTGAAATCCAACTTTCACCGACGTGGCGTCCATCACGGCGGCGGCGTACACGGCCATGGCCACTGTGCCGGGCTGGTTGGGAACCACGCCCAGTGTGACGCTGACATGCTTCTCCACCGGCATGATTCCCCTGACGGCTTTAACGATGTTGGGGTGGCCGGAACCCACCAGTGCTTCTTGCAGGTTCTTGACGTCCACCACGTCGGCGCCACCCTGCTCGGCCTCCATCGCCTCTTCCATATTCTGGACGCTGACCATGAGCAGCATGCCCGAGGCGAAGTTATTGTTTCCGTCGAGCCATGATCCGCGGGACCGGGTGGGTTGGGCGTGGATCACGGGAGGCGCTGGGACGGGCTTTAGGGGCTGTAGTTCTTCTCTCAATTCAGACTTCTCCACTGGTGATAGATCAAATAATGGTGGCCGTACCGACCCGGCCGACATGCCCATGAGCTCGCCCCAATGCTTGACCATGGAGACGGGCAGAGCGCCGTTGAACTTGGTCTGGGTCCTTGTCCACCAGGTATCGGACAGTTCCTTCAGGCGGCGCAGTTTGTTATCGTAAAAGGTCTCGTCCAGGTCGCCTCGGCAGGCCCGGTCGATCCACTGGACGTAGTTGTTTACGCCCGGCACGTCGAAGCGCCAGTCGGACGTGTTGGCGAACATGGCCTGTTGTTGGATGCCCAGTTCCTGGCCCTTGAAGAATATCCACTCGTCGGGGGTGCTGATGACGTGGTCTTTACCGAGGGAAAGATGGGTTTCGATGGATATCTGCTGATTGAAGCTGGCCTCTTTCACTCCAACAACGTTGGGGATGCTGCAGACCCGGCCTAGGCCGTAGGGGCTCATGATGATGCCGAACTGGGGCGAGTTGTAGAACATTATCGCCAGATTGGTGTTGTCCGCCAGTATCCGCACGAACTCAACCACCTGGTCCTCGGTCTTGGTGGCCATATAGGACGGTGCGACGATCAGAAGGTCAAAACCCGTGGCCTCGGCATGTTGGGCCAGCGAGACCATGTCAGAAGCTGAGGTGTGGGTGACGTGGGCGCCGATGGGCCATTTGCCGGCGGCTTCTTCGGCGGTGGCGTCCATAACCTGGATACGCTCATCGTAGGTCAGGCTCCAGAACTCCCCCATGTTCCAGGTGCAGCCGGCGCCGGTGGTGCCAAGGCTACGAACGTGGCGTATGTTCCGCTTGATCCCGTCAACGTCGATGCGGTTGTCGGGAGTGAAGGGAGTGATGAGGGTGGTCCATTGTCCCTTGATGGTTTCCCATGCCCAATCCTGGGCCTCGTGTTTCTTATAGCTCGCCATTGGCTCCATGCTCCGTGAGTTAATGTGGTAAGGTCCGGTCTATCGCACGGTGATTGGTTGCAGCCCTGATTGTTGGCGCGGCGTTACCGCTAATCCTCGTCGCCATATTGCTCCTTTAGAGAGTCTACCACTGCCGGGTCGGCCAGGGTTGTGGTGTCGCCCAAGGCCCGGCCCTCCGCCACGTCCCGCAGCAGCCGGCGCATGATCTTGCCGCTGCGGGTCTTGGGCAGTTCGGCGGCGAAGATGATGTCGTCGGGGCGGGCCATGGCGCCGATCTTGCCGGCCACATGGGCCTTCAATTCGGTGATGACGTCTTCGGACATGCTCACGGTGTCTTTGAGGGTAACAAATGCGACCACCGCCTGGCCCTTGATCTCGTGGGCCTTGCCGATGCAGGCGGCCTCGGCGACCTTGGGGTTGTCCACCAAGGCGCTTTCGACCTCCATGGTGCCGATTCGGTGGCCGGAGACGTTGATCACATCGTCCACCCGGCCCAGGAGCCAGAAATCGCCGTCCTCGTCAAGCTTGGCGCCGTCGGCGGTGAAGTAGATATCCGGATAGCGCGACCAATATTGCTCCACGTAGCGCTCTTCGTCTCCGTAGATGGTGCGGAGCATGGACGGCCAGGGTTTCTTGATCGTGAGATAACCGCCGCCTCCCGGTCCCACCGAGTTGCCTTGGTCGTCCAGGATCGCAGCCTCGATCCCGGGGAATGCCCGGGTGGCCGAGCCGGGTTTGAGGGTGGTTATGCCCGGCAGCGGCGCGATAAGGATGCTGCCGGTCTCGGTTTGCCACCAGGTGTCCACCACCGGGCAATTTCCGCCGCCGATGTTCTCGTGGTACCACATCCAGGCCTCGGGGTTGATGGGCTCGCCCACCGAGCCGAGGAGACGCAGGCTGGTTAGGTCGTGCTTCTGGGGATAGCTTTCGCCCCAGCGCATGAACGTGCGGATGGCCGTGGGCGCCGTGTAGAGGATACTCACGCCATACTTGGCGACGATTTCCCAGAACCGGTCCCGGTCGGGATAATCGGGCGAGCCTTCGTACATCACCGACGTGGCGCCGTTGGCCAGCGGGCCGTAGACGATGTAGCTGTGTCCGGTCACCCATCCGATGTCGGCGGTGCACCAATAGGTGTCGTTCTCTTTGATGTCGAAGATCCACTTGAAGGTGGCATAGGTACCCAGGAGATAGCCGGCGGAGGTATGGACGATACCCTTGGGCTTGCCGGTGGTGCCGCTGGTGTAGAGCAGGTACAGCATGTCCTCGCTGTCCATCTTCTCCGGTTCGCAGGTCAGGGGCTGGCCCTTCATAAGGTCGTGCCACCAGATGTCGCGGCCTTCCACCATCTTGTCGTCGGCGGTCTCGGTCCGGCGCAGCACCACAACCTTCTCGATGCTGGGAGCGCCGCCTTCTTTGCCGTCCTCCGTCAGCAGGGAATCGTCGGAGTTCTGTTTCAGCGGGACGACGCCGCCGCGCCGATAACCGCCGTCGGCGGTTATTAATATCTTGGACTCGGAGTCGTTGATGCGGTCGCGCAGGGACTCGGCGCTGAACCCGCCGAATACCACGCTGTGGGCGGCGCCGATACGGGCGCAGGCAAGCATGGCGATGGGGAGCTCTGGCACCATGGGCAGGTAGATGGTGACCCGGTCGCCCTTCTTAACGCCCAGGCTCTTCAGGCCGTTGGCGAACTGGCAGACCTCGCGGTAGAGGTCGAAGTAGGTGTAGACCCGGCGGTCGCCCGGCTCGCCCTCCCAGATGATGGCTGCCTTGTTGCGGCGGCTGCCGGTTAGATGCCGGTCCAAGCAGTTGTAGGCGACATTGAGCTGGCCGCCAAGGAACCACTGGGCGTGGGGCGGCTTCCAGTCCAGCACTTGGTCCCATTTCTTGAACCAGTCGAGCTCTTCAGCAAACTTTGCCCAGAATGATTCGGGGTCGCGTGCCGCTCCTTCGTAAACATTGGGGTCGGAGATGTTAGCCTGGGCCCGGAACGCCTCGGCAGGAGGAAATAATCGATCCTCTTGGAGCAAGGCATCGAATCTTCCGGAATCTTCTACCACTTGGCAACCTCCTGACCGGTTTGAACTCGTCTAGGCCGGCGGGAACACGGCCAGGTGGCTCGCTCCGCCGTAGGCTGAATCACCAGGAATTTTCACACAAGCGGGTAAGCATTGCAATCAGAATCTGCTCGGCGGCGTATCGACATTTAAGGCTGATGGCGTAGAATTCGTTACCTATGAGCTTTGACCTTGGGAATGTCCCGGACGATACACCGGAGATGACCGTGGATAAGGCTGAGGAAGCCGCTGCTCCGCTGGGCAAGGTCCTAGTGGCCGTTGCCGCCACTCTGGGCATGTTTCTGGCGGCCATGGACACCTCGTTGAACGTGGCGCTGCCGGCCATCACCGAAGACTTGAACGCCGATCTCCAGAGCATCCAGTGGGTGATCGTCGTATTCATCGCCACCCAGGCGTCGTTGGTCATGGGCGCCGGCAGTTTCGCCGACCGGTTCGGTCTGAAGCCGGTTTATCTCTTTGGCACCACCACGTATCTGGTGTCCATGTTCTTTATCGCCTTCTCGCCCAACCTGGAAATGGTGGTGGGGTTCCGGGTGCTGCAGGCGTTGGGCACCGGGTGCTTGTTCGCAGTGTCGCCGGCCATCGCCGCCGGCGTTTTCCCCAGTCACCGCCGGGGCTTGGGCATGGGTTTCACCATGGGCAGCCAGGCCTTGGGCATGCTGGCGGGCACTATCGGCGCCGGATTGCTCGTCGGGTGGCTTGGCTGGGAGTGGATATTCTTGGGCCGGACGCCCTTCGCTGTGACCGCCACGGTTCTCGGTATCTTTGTGTTAGAACGCCGCCGGCGCACTATGACGGCCGGCCCGGGGTTTGACGTTTTGGGGGCCGCGATGCTGGTCGGCGGACTGCTTTCTTTGGTGGTTGGCCTGAGATTGGGCCGGTCCCTTGGCTGGAGTTCCCCGGCGGTGCTTACGTTGCTGCCTTTGGCTCCCATTTTCCTGGCCGCATTTTGGCGGGTGGAACGCACCGCCCAATGGCCGGTCCTGCCGGGCTATATGCTCAGAATCAGGGGTTTCACCGTCTCCTGTACTTGTATGTTCATGGCTAATCTCAGCGTTTTTGTCATCTGGTTCATATTTCCCTTCTACATGGCCGACAGCCTGGGGGAGGGCGCTCTGGCCCTGGGGTTGATGCTGGCGACCATGGCTTTCTTGAACACGGTTTGCGCCGGTGTGGGCGGCTGGCTCTGCGATAGGTTCGGCAACCTGCCCGTGGGGTGCGCCGGCCTGTTGGTGGTGGCTTTTGGGCTGCTGAATATGGGCTTCCTAGACACGCGGTCTAACCTGGGTGATGTGGCCTTGAGCATCGCGGTGGTCGGCGCCGGGTTGGGGTTCTTCCAGGCCGCAGCCTACGCTCTGATGTTGGGGAGCGTGCCGTCCGAGAGGTTCGGGACTGCCGGGGCGGCACTGTCGCTGTCGCAGTCCTGCGGACGAGTCCTGGCCGTGGCGGTGATCGGCGGTGTTTTCGCCTGGCGGAGCGAACATTACCTGGCTGGGTCGGTTGCGGGTGTAGACGCGGAAGGGGTGGCGTTCATCAAGGCGTTCAAAGATGTTTTTCTTATCGGATCCTCCATCGGGCTGCTGGCCGCCTTGGTGTTCCTGTCTGGAGGCTGGAGGCGGGGCCGGACAGCTCCGTCTTTTCCTTTATAACCAGGTCTATAACCAGGCCCGAATGACCAAGCCCGTGACACGCGGGTTTGACGGGGATAGTAAACTTTCGGCGGGACCCCAACTAATAATGATGATTCAGGAGATTGGGTAAATGGCCCTTCAATTCGGCGTATTCGACCACATCGAGCCTGTTCCAGGTTTGGGACTACAAGAAACCTACAACCTGCGCATGGAACAGATAGAGGTGCTGGATAAAGCCGGCTATTATGCCTACCACCTGGCTGAGCATCACACTCCGGCGGTACACAGTCTAGCTCCCTCTCAGAACGTGTTCCTGGCCGCGGTGTCACAGCGTACCAGCAACATCCGGTTCGGGCCGGGAATCTGCGTGCTGCCACTGCATCACCCCGTCCAGCTCATAGAGGAATACTGCATGCTGGACCATCTGAGCGGCGGACGCCTGGAGATCGGTGTTGGCCGGGGCGGCGTATTCGAAGCCTTCTTCTGGGGCCAGGACGCGGATGTGGAATCCAACTACGCCCGCTACCGCGAGACGCTGAGCGCCGTGCAAAACGGTTTGAGCCACGATGAGCTGACCCACCACGGTGAATTTTACAACTTCGACGAGTTACCCATGCGCCTGCGGCCGCTTCAGGAACCCATGCCGCCTTTCTGGTACATGCGTAACGTGGAAACGGCGGCGATGGACGGTATGAACACCATCATCGTGGGTGGTCTGGATAGCTTTGAAGCCAACGTTAGACGCTACCACCGAGAGTGGGATAAGCATCAGGGTGTTGGGGCGCTCACGGCCCAGGGCACCGAGCCCAAGATTGGTTTGGTCGTCCACCTGCTGCTGGCGGACACCGATGAAGAAGCGATGGCGCAGGCCAAGCCGGCCTGGGACCATTACAGTTGGAACCTGGGAACGCCCAGGAGACTGGAGGCCGAAAGGCGGGGTCTGACCCAGTTTCAGGGCGAAGGGATGAACCCCCGGCCTGCAGCCATTCCTGCCAGGGAGATCCCCCAGGAAGAAAGGCGCGACCTTGCCGCCACGCTCGAGGATGAGGAGCGGATCGAGCGGAGGCAGAACCTGCGAGGCAGGGTGGAAAACGGCCCGGGCGGCGGCGCCGGGTTTGGCTCGGTGGCTGGCGCGCCGGAAACCATCAGGAAGTACATGGACGAATACGTGGCGACCGGCGCCAACTACTTCGTGGCCGCATTTCAGTGGGGCGACCTAAGCAACGAACAAGCCATGCGGTCCATAGAGTTGTTCACCAACGAGGTCATGCCCCATTACGCGGGGTAGGCCCCAGAGGGACCTGGTCCTTCGACAAGCTCAGGATGAGCGGGATGGCGAGCTCAGGATGAGCGGGATGGCGAGCTCAGGATGAGCGGGATGGCGAGCTGAGGGTGAACGTGGATGGCGGGTTCGGGGCGAACTTGAGGATTGTCTCAGAATGAGCGAGAGGGCGAGTTCAGGATGACCGAAAGGGAATGGATCATGACTTGGTCTCGCCGCCGCAGGTGGTGGGATCGTTGAACCGCCCTTTTTGAGCATCGAGTTTCGTTCCGGAAGATCGAGCATCTCGGTCGCCTGATTATCCGCTCAGAAACTGTTCGCGGGTTACTCCGTAGAGCGCCAGGTCTTCAAAACTGCCCCACTTCTCAGTGTGCCCTTTAAGGAAACCCTCGGGGAGCATGCCGGCTTTCTGCATGACGCGGCCCGAGGACGGGTTTCGAGTGAAATGGGCGGCGTAGACCCGGTCGAATCCCAGCCGGTGGAAAGCATGGTCCAGAACGGCTTGCAGCGCTTCGGTGGCGTAGCCCTGGTTCCAGAACGGCTTGCCGACCCAGTAGGAAAGCTCTGCTTGTTTAGGGGAGCCGGGCTGGCCGTTTTCTGCTAGGTCCAGGTGCAGGGTGATCGCCCCCATAAACGTACCGTCGGCAGCCAGAGTGATGGCGAAGTGGACCAACTCCCCGGCCTCGCTCTGGCGGCGGCAGGATTCGACCCACCTCTCGGCCATGCCTTTCTCATAGGGATGCTCGATGTCCCTGGTAGTGGCGGCCACCTCGCGCTCTCCAGCCAAGCGCTGGATATCAGGGGCGTCCGTCAAGGTCAGCGGTCGCAGGACCAGGCGTTCGGTGTGGATAATCAAAGTGGCCCAATACTAGCATGGGAGGGCATAGGGCGGCGTGACTGGGTGCACAGGGCAATCGCATCTCATAGGGATAACACCTTGAGAAGGTAGTCCTCATCCCAGCCGGCCCTCAATCTTCTGGCCTTGACCCCACCTT
>MUCI01000027.1 GCA_002816575.1 SAR202 cluster bacterium Casp-Chloro-G2
CGCCGAGGGGTATCCGGGCCGCCGTTATTACGGCGGCTGCGATAACGCCGACGTCATCGAGAGTTTGGCCATCGACCGCGTCAAGGAATTATTTGGCGCTGAACACGCCAACGTTCAACCCCACAGCGGCGCACAAGCCAATATGGCGGCCTATTTTGCCGTCCTTGAGACTGGCGACACGGTCATGGGCATGCAATTGGACCACGGCGGCCACCTGACCCACGGCGCATCGGTGAATTTCTCCGGCAAGATATACAACTTCGTGCCCTATGGTCTGAACAAAGAGACGGAGTTGATCGACTACGACGAGGTTGAGCGCCTGGCGAAAGAACACCGGCCCAAATTGGTCGTTGCCGGTTGCAGCGCCTATCCTAGAATCTTGGATTTTGCCAGGTTCAAGGCCATCGCCGACAGCGTGGATGCGTTGCTGATGGTTGACATGGCCCACATCGCCGGCCTGGTTGCCGGCGGCGCGCACCCCTCGCCATTGCCCTACGCCAACCTGGTGACCTCCACCACGCAGAAGAGCCTGCGCGGACCCAGGGGCGGATTCGTCCTTTGCGACTCCGACCTGGGCCGGAAGGTGGACTTCGGCGTGTTCCCCTTCACCCAGGGGGGTCCGCTGATGCAGGCCATCGCCGGGAAAGCGGTCTGCTTCGGCCAGGCGCTGAAACCCGAGTTTTCTAAGTACGCCCATCAGGTGGTGGCCAACTGCAAGACCCTGGCCGCGGACCTTTCCGAGGCTGGTATCAGGCTGGTTTCCGGCGGCACGGACAACCACATGGTCCTGGTGGATGTGACGCCGTTGGGGATCACCGGCCAGCAGGCGGAAAGGGCGCTGGAGTCGGTGGGTATCATCGCCAACAAGAACGCCATCCCCTTCGACCCCAATCCGCCTCGTGTGACCAGCGGACTGCGCCTGGGCACGCCTGCCATCACCAGCCGGGGCATGGGTGAAGCCGAGGTCAAGCAGGTGGCGGCAATGGTCACCAGAGTGCTGGCCGATGTCGAGGACAAGACGGTCCATTCCAAAGTATCAGCGGAAGTTAAAGAACTAACCGCCCGTTTCCCGGTGCCAGGCATCGACAACTAGCTTAGAACCAGTTGAGCCAGGCAAGGCCCGATGCTATAATCAATCCAACTGCGTGGTCCTTAGATACGCAACCTAATCGCATGTAATCTCCCAAGGGGTAACATTTGCGCCATTACGAACTTGTAGTAGTCCTTAGTCCCATGCTAAATCAGGAGCAGGTCACCGAGACCTGGGACAAGATCAAAGGGTTTATCACCACCCGTGACGCTGAGATCAGCCACGAGGAGCAATGGGGGACCCGCCGATTGGCTTATCCCATCCGAAAGGGCCAGCACCGGTTTCTGGAGGGCAGCTACCACCTGACCCGTTTCGCAACCGATAAGGCTTTCAACCGGGAACTGGAAAATTTCCTGACAGTCGATGATGAGATTATCCGGTCACTGATAACCGTGACCCTGCCGGAAGAGGAACTGGCCGCCCAGGCCGCCGCCGCTGCCCGGGCCATCCGGCCTCCGCCTCCCCGGCCCGCCCCATTGGGACCTGACGGCGCTCCGATCGCCCCGGCAGCCCCCGCGGAGGGAGCCGCCCCAGCGGAAGGCGCCCCTGTAGCTGCGGCCGATTCGCCCGCTGCAACCGAAGCTGCGCCTGAAGCTGTAACCGAGGCCCCTGCGGCCGAGGCGCCAACAGCTCCCGAAGCCACCGCGGAACCGGAAGCGCCGGTCGTCGAAGCCGACCCTGAAAGCAGCGGCACTCCAAGTGAGGAACCGGCCGGCGAGCCGGAGGAACGCGAGGACTAGAAGGGGGTAGACGTGAACAAGATCATTGTCATCGGGCATCTGGGTAGAGACCCCGAGATGCGTTACACGCCCAATGGTCAAGCGGTAACCTCGTTCAGCGTGGCCTCCAGCCGCCGGTACACCACCGCCGCGGGTGAGCAGAGAGAAGAAACCGAATGGTTCAACGTAAGTGCCTGGGGTAAGCTGGGCGAAACATGCAACCAATATCTGACCAAGGGCCAGCAGGTTTACGTGGAAGGACGGTTGAGCAGCCGGTCGTATGAAGCACGCGACGGCACCACTCGGTTTTCCAACGACATAAACCTAACCGACGTCCACTTCCTCGGAAGGGCCGGAGATGGAGGCGGGGCAGGCGATTCTGCTCCCTATAGATCTGGTGTCGGTTCTATGTCTGACGAAGGCCCCATGGATAATGATCCGGTGGACGACCTGCCGTTCTAATCCCGCCGTCTCGATCAGGAAATGAGCAAGACAGACAGGAATGAGATGCCGACATCATCTCGTTAATCTCGATAGGTAAACCAAAAGGACTTGAACTAGAATGACCACTGAAGCTCCCAGAGGACCAGGCGGACCGCCACCCCGATTTGCCGGAGGCGGCGGAGGAGGACGGCCAGGCGGACCCGGCGGAAGACCGGGCGGACCTGGTGGACGCCCCCGTGGCCGCTTTGTGCGGCGCCGTAAGGTCTGTGCCTTCTGTGTTGAGCATGTGAAGCACATAGACTACAAAGAGATTGACAAGATTCGCCGGTTCGTGTCCGAGCGGGCCAAGATTGAACCGCGCCGCCGCACCGGGGTCTGCGCCAAGCACCAGCGGGCTCTCCGCACGGCGATCCAGCGCGCGAGGCAGATTGCCCTGGTGCCTTTCGTGGCCTACCACGCCTACTCGGGCGGCATCCGCCGCTAACGGGCGGTTGCACCCAAAAACCCACGCCAGGCATCCAAAACCTGGCAGCCAACGAACTGCTAATGGCGGCGCAGGCTCTAAGCCACGCCGCCAAGACTTTCCTGCCTAATACCCCCAAGGCCGTCGAGGTTAGACAATGCCATTTCCTTGGCTTCGATGGTTCGGCTCTGCTGACAGCGGCAGAGGCGGCCGCCGCCGTACCATGCGGGCGCGACAACGGAATCGCGGGCCAGACAAAACCCCGCAGGAATCCCGGCAAGAACCCCCTGAGGTCCTCTCAGAACGGCGGCAGCGGAAGATTGGCGTTGGCATCGGCGCCTCTCTGATCTTCGTCGTTATAGCCGTGGTCGCGTTTGGCTATTACCAAGAATTCTACAAACCGCCCCGGGTTTGGGCCGGCTCAGTCAGAAACGTGGAATTCACCATGGGTGACCTGGTGCAGCGCATCCGCGTGCTGCAGGGCGTCAACCGCTATCAGGGCGGGCAGGTTGACCTTAGTATCGTCCCCTTCGAGTACCTCCAGAACCTGATTCACGCCGAGATATTGCGGCAGCAAGCCCCCGCTCTGGGGATCCAGATCACTAAAGAAGCCATTGAACGGGAACTGAGACGTCAATTTCTCCCCGAAGCAACGCCCGGACAGGAGACCGACCCCGGTCAGCTGGAAAGGGAATTTAGGGACAGCTTCGGCTCCTATCTGACCGCCACCGGACTCTCCGAATCAGAATTCCGCGTGATACTTGAAGAACAGCTAACCCTGCGCGCCCTGGCCGGATTGTTGTCTCAGGATATAGAAGACCCGCAGCAACAGGTTGAGATTCAGTGGATACAGCTACCCCCGGACAGCAATGTTTTTATCGACGACGTGGCGACGAGGCTGGAGAACGAAGATTTCACCAGGGTCGCCCAAGAACTTAACGCTCAAAGCCAGTACGCGGGTCCCAACGGCTATGTGGGCTGGGTGCCCAAAGGCGCTTTTCCTGAATTGGATGACGCCATCTTCGGCAATCCGGAAAAGAACATCGAGCCTCTGGCGCCGGGCGAAGTTAGCGAACCGATCATTACCAACAAGGCGTCATTCCTGGTTAAGGTGCTCTCCCTTCCAGAGGAGCGCGCCCTGGAAGACAGGATGGGATTGAAACTAACCATTGAGGCGGTGGAGGCCTGGAAACGAAATGCCCTGACCACCGGCAGCTCTCAAGGCACCGTTAAGATGAACTTCAACAGCCGGTTGTACGAATGGGTTGCCGATCAAGTGGCCGTCACCGCGCCGAGGATCGAACGTCCCACTCCGGTGCCGCCGCTGGTTCCCGGGTTGGGCGGACAGAGACCATGACCGCGCCTCCCGAGATCAATATCGGGCTCATGGGCTTGGGTGTGGTTGGGACCGGTGTGGCCGCGACCCTGCTGCGCCGGGAATCGCCGATATCCGACGTGACCGGTCGGCCCGTCAACCTCAAGAAGGTGCTGGTCCGAGATGTTTCCCTTCCCAGGGACATAGACCTGCCTCCTGGGATGTTGACGGCCAACGCGGAAGACATCCTGGCCGATCCCGACATCCACATTCTGGTGGAGGTCATGGGCGGCTCCGACCCTGCGGAGGGCTACATCAAACAGGGCCTCGCCGCCGGCAAGTATGTCGTCACGGCCAACAAAGAGGTCATGGCCAAATCGGGGCCGGAGCTGATGGCCCTGGCGCGGGAGAATGACGTCCAGATTCTGTTTGAAGCCAGCGTCGGCGGTGGTATACCCATCGTCGGCTGTTTGATGAACGAACTGGCCGCCAACGAGATCCGGTCCATCCGTGGCATCATCAACGGCACCACCAACTACATCCTGACCCGGATGGCCAACGAACGGACCAGCTTTGAACAAGCGCTGAGCGAAGCCCAAGGTCACGGCTATGCCGAAGCCGACCCCACTAACGACATCGAGGGCATCGACGCCTCCTACAAGCTGACCATCCTGGCCTCCTTGGCCTACCGCCGGGCGTTCCGGCACCAGGACGTATACTGTGAGGGCATATCTAAGCTGGAGCCCCAGGACTTTCGCTACGCCCAGGAATTGGGCTACGCCATAAAGTCATTGGCGATCGCCAATCTGGATGACGGGGCGGTGCAACTGCGGGTATATCCGGCTTTGTTGCCCGCCGAACACATGCTCGCCAAGGTTGACGGAGTGTACAATGCCGTGGAGGTCCATGGCAGCCTCTGCGGACAGGTCCTGTTTCACGGCATGGGAGCGGGCCGGGAACCAACCACCAGCGCGGTGGTAGGCGATGTGATTGAGGCGGCCCGCAAGATGGGTGCATTGCCGCCGGGTATGCAGGACCGGGGGATTAAACCCGCGAACGGTCCTTCGGTCCGGCCTATCGGCGACCTCCTGTCGCGTTACTACATCCGCCTCGACGTAGCCGACAATCCGGGGGTGCTGGCGCAGATCGCCCAGGTGTTGGGAGACGGGCAGATCAGCATCGCCACCGTGATACAAAAAGACATTCAACCGGAGACCGGCAGCGCGGAGATCGTGATCACCACCCATCCCTCCAGAGAGGCATCCGTCCAGCAGGCGCTGCAAGCGCTGGCCGGTCTTTCTCAGGTGCGGCGGGTAAGCAACACCCTCAGGATCGAGGAGTGATTTCGGTGCAGAATCGGAGTTGCAGAATTTAGGGTTGGGGTTAGCCGTATGGGTTCTGGGGTATTAAGCACATATAAAGAACTGCTCCCTCTGACCAGCGCTACGCCTATGATTACCATGGGGGAAGGCGATACGCCGCTGGTCAAGTCCAGCCGCCTGGGCCGGGAGATTGGCTGCCCAGAGTTGTATTTCAAACTGGAAGGCTGCAATCCCACCGGCTCGTTCAAAGACCGGGGCATGGTGGTGGCCATCGCCAAGGCGCTGGAGGAAGGCACCCAGGCAATCATGTGCGCCTCCACGGGCAACACCAGCGCGTCGGCCGCCGCGTTCGGCGCCTATTGCGACATACCCACCTTCGTGCTGATACCCAAGGGCGAAGTCGCCATGGGGAAGCTGGCCCAGGCCATGATTTACGGGGCCAAGGTCATCATGATCAATGGTAACTTCGATGTGGCCCTGGGGCTGGTCCGGGAGTTCACCGAGCGCAACGACGTAACCCTGGTAAACTCCGTGAACCCCAACCGCATCGAGGGTCAAAAGACCGCCGCCTTTGAGCTGGTAGACTCCCTAGGAGACGCCCCGGACCTGCTGTTCATCCCCGTTGGCAACGCGGGCAACATCACGGCCTACTGGAAGGGCTTTCGGGAGTACCAGGACCTGGGCAAGAGCCAAACCCTGCCCCGCATGATGGGATTCCAGGCCGAGGGTGCCGCGCCCATCGTTCGAGGCGAGATTGTAGCCCGGCCGCAGACCATAGCGTCGGCCATCCGTATCGGCAACCCAGCCAGTTGGAGCGGGGCAACCGAAGCCCGCGACAGGTCCGGCGGCGTGATCGATTCGGTGACGGATGACGAGATACTTGAAGCCTACCGGATGCTGGCCAGCAAAGAGGGAATCTTCTGTGAGCCGGCGTCGGCGGCCTCTTTTGCCGGCCTGGTGAAGATGCACCGCCAGGGCCTTGACCTGCACGACAAACGGGTCGTGTGCATCTGCACCGGGAATGGTCTGAAAGACCCTGACCTGGCTGTAAGCAGCGCCGGGGGGCAGGCGATCGAGGTTGCCGCAACCATCGAGGCTGTTGAAGAAGCTACCCTTGGTGGCTAGGGATAAGATCTAAGCTGTCGAAACGCCTGCTCCTCACGTCGGGGCTTAGCAGGAAACTGGAATCGGCGAACGGCGAATTGGGGGAATCAAAACGGTCCAGCAACAGCGCATAAAGCAGGCGGTCACCGAGATATTGGCGGCCATCGGAGATGATCCGGCCCGTGAGGGATTGCGAGACACTCCTGACCGGGTTGCGCGGATGTACCAAGACCTCTTCTCCGGTATTGGCAGCAATGTCGATGACGCCATAGACGCGGTATTCGAGGCTGAGAGCCAGGACCCGGTGATCGTGACTGGGCTGGTCTTCTACTCCGTGTGCGAGCATCATCTGCTACCGTTCTTCGGCGAGGCCCGTATCGGCTACGTCCCCAACGGCAAGATCTCCGGAATCAGCAAATTGGCCAGGGCGTTGGAAGTTGCAGCCCACCGCCCTCAGGTCCAGGAACGGCTCACCGCGGACGTTGCCGGCTCCATATTCAATGTGCTTCAACCCGAGGGCGTGATCGTTGAGTTGGAGGCGGAACATTTGTGCATGGCCATGCGGGGTGTTAACAAACCGGGCACGCGGGTGCTCACATCGGCCAGCCGGGGAGATTTCAAGAATTATCGATCGGGACAGCAAGGACTGCAGGCCCTGATGCACAGCAGATAAGATTCGACGAAACCGAGTATCCGTTAGCAGTTAAACGTTGACGGAAATGGCGATTCAATAGTAGGTAAATATTGGCGAATACACCCATTACATCGTTTCAAGACATTCAGGCGGACTGGGAGTCTGTGCTGAAGGACTGCCCGGCCGACACTCTGTTCATATCTCCCGACTGGCAGAAGGTCTGGTGGGATTCCTTCGGCGATGGCCGGACAATGGTCGGATTCTCCTACCCCAATTCCGATGGAGTGGCCGGCATCGCTTCACTGGCCAAACAGGGCGACACCGTCTCATTCGTCGGCAGTCAGGATACCTTCGATTACAACGATTTCGCCATCCGGCCAGGCAACGAAGAGGGTTTCTACGAGACCCTTTTGGATTGCATGGAAGACCAGGATTGCCGGCTGCTGCGGCTGGATTCGCTTAGAGACGATTCCACTACGCTTGATCTTCTGCCTGACATGGCGCGCAGCCGAGGGTTCACCGTGGAGATTGAAGAGGAGGACGTTACCTCCGGAATCGACCTCCCCGGCACCTGGGACGAATACCTGGGTCTGCTGAACAAGAAGGACCGCCACGAACTACGCCGCAAGCTGCGCAGGATGGATTCCCAGACGGATTGGAAGTGGTACAGCCTATCGGAACCGGCCCAGGTGGCCGAACGGCTGGACGAGTTCATATCCCTGATGCGCCAGAGCCGCCCGGACAAAGATGAGTTCATGACGCCGGAACGGGAGGCGTTCTTCCACAGCATGACCCAGCGCATGGCCGAACTGGGCCGGCTCAAGTTGTATTTCCTGGATATGGACGGCTCCACCGTGGCCACGTGTATGTGCTTTGACTATCGGGACTCCCGCCTGTTATACAATAGTGGCTACGATCCAGAATACGCCTATTACAGCGTTGGCCTGCTGCTCAATGCCATGAGCCTGAAAGACGCGATAGATCAAGGCCTAAGCTACTTCGACTTCCTGCGCGGCCCCGAGCCGTACAAGGCGCATCTTGGCGGACGGCAGAGGAACCTGTATCAGATGCTTGTAAAGAAAAGTTGAGCGTGGAAAGGGCCGCATTCATCACCCTCCACGCCTGCCCCCTGGCTGCTCCCGGACAGGGAAAGTCTGGCGGCATGAACGTATATGTCAGGCAGTTGGCCGCTGCCCTGGGCGATATGGGGATGCAGATAGACATCTTCACCCGGGAGCACACCGGTGTCGTCAACCGCATCGAGAACATCGGCCCCAATGTTCGGGTGGTCCATATCAAGGCCGGTGAGCCTGAAGCCCACGTGGAAGACCTCTACGCCTTGCTCCCCGAGTTCTTGGACCAACTGAATGCCTTCCGTGAGGAAGAGGGTCTAACTTACGATGTGGTCCACTCTCATTACTGGCTGTCGTCCTGGATCGGCCGGGAATTGTCCCGGGCCACGGGCGCGCCCCACGTGGTGACCTTCCACACTTTGGGCCTTATCAAGATGCAATCACGCGCCGGAGAGGTGGAGCAGGCGGAACGTCTCGTGGTGGAACGCGAGGTCATGGCCAGCGCCGACCGGATAATCGCATTCAGCCCCCACGAGCGCGACGCCATGGCCAGGCTCTATGGCGCCGATGCCAACAAAGTTTCGCTGGTGCACTGCGGAGTGGACCTGTCCGTGTTCCGGCCCTTGGACCAGAGATTGGTCCGGCGGCGCCTGGGTTTGAACGGCGAAAAGATTCTCCTCTACGTTGGCCGCATTGAGCCGCTGAAAGGTCTAGATCTTCTGGTGGAAACGACAGCCCAGATGGACACGGGCGAGAGCGTCCGCATAATCGTCGTGGGCGCCGATGCCAACGGCGGCCAGGAGATGGACCGGGTCATGCAGTTGGCCAAAGAACGGGACCTGGACGGCCAGATCGACTTTGTCGGCCAGGTGGACCACCGCGACCTGCCCCTGTACTACAACGCCGCCGATGTTTGTGTCGTGCCGTCGTACTACGAAAGTTTCGGGTTGGTGGCTTTGGAGTCCATGGCCTGTGGCACCCCAGTTGTCGCCACCCGAGTCGGTGGGCTGTCCACCATCATCCGCCATGGCCACACCGGCTATTTGAAATCGTGGCGGTGCCCGGAAGCCTTCGCCAACTCCGTGGAGATGATCATCTCCAGCGACGACTTGCAGCAGAGCATGGGCGAAGCGGCCCGCACCCGCGCGGAAGGGATGGGCTGGGACAACGTCGCCGCCATCATGTGGGATGAGTACGCCGTCTTGACCGCAAACGCGGCATGAGACGATAATATTTATTAACGGGCCTGGCGTTGTGGCCTGCTTCATCTCGTAATCTAGACTCGGTGTCGTTGATGTCCGGTCCGCTATTTCGTCAACGGCCTGGCGCGACCACCAAGTCACCACTGCCTCGGCTGTCTACTCGGCTCAGAAGGCTCTGGTTATCGCACCGGAGGAAACCTTGCCCCCAGACTCCCCCGAACCCCCCTCAGGCAATCAGGCCCTGAAGGACGCTCTCAGGCGCCTATTTGGCCCATTGCGCCGGCCGGTGCTCCATGTCCAGCGGACGATCGGCGCCGGTATCCTGGTGATATTGCCCATCGGAATCACGGCGCTGGTCCTGAAATTCTTCTTCGACCTGCTGGATCCGGTGTTGCAGCCGGTGCTCGACCTGCTGCCCGGCGATTCGGTAACGGGATTGGGACTGGTTGCGCTGTTCATATTGGTCTACCTGTTGGGCTTGTTCGCCGCCCAAGTCGTGGGCAGGCGGCTCATCAACGTGGGACACCGGGTCATGGAAGTTATTCCGCTGGTGAAGGGTATCTACGGGACCACCAGGATGGCGGTGGAGATCCTCTCCCACAGCGGCAATGGGCAAACCGGCGGCAACGGGGACGGAGATACCAAAGGCCGGCAGTATTCCGGTGTGGTGCTGATCGACTTTCCCAGGGACGGCATCAAATCCATCGGGCTCATCACATCGACCATGCTGGATACCGATGGAGAGGAAGTGCTGTCGGTCTACGTCCCGACCACGCCGATACCATCGTCTGGTTTCCTGGTCATCGTGTCGGCATCCGATGTTACGCGAACGGACTTGAGCGTGGAAGACGCCCTGAGAGTGGTGATCTCCGGAGGGATCAGGCTGGACGCGGTGTTCCGGCGGTCCGGATTTCAGGTGCCGGGGAAAACCCGCTCGAACCAGTGACGCTCGCCGGTAATCTTGAACCCGGTGGATGTGTATAACCGCACCCCCGGGTCGTTGTTTGAGTCGACTTCCAGCCCGATCTCGGCCAGTCCCACCGACCGCAGATGCTTCATACCCGCATGCAGGATGTGGCGGCTCAGACCCTGGCCACGGAACTCTGGCGTCACCCCAATCATGCCGATCATGCCCCGGGGACCATTCTCTGACGGCACCATCACCGTCCAGCAGTAGCCTGCCGGCTGGTCTCCCCGGAACAAGAACACGATCCCGGCTTTGGACGTGTTGGGCATGCTGGCCCGGTACGCGATCTGCTCCTCGGTATTGGGACAGAACCCCCAACTGCCGGTGAAAGCGGCATTCTGGACCTGAGTCAGTAGCGGCGTGTCGCCTGGCTGGAAAGATCGCACGGAGTACCCTTGGGGAAGCTCCAACTCCGGCAGGCTATCCTCACTCCAGAGCATGTCCAGGTAGGTGCGCGCAGGGGAAAACCCCAGCGATTCCAACAGGCTGCCTCTTTCCGAGTCCGGGGGCACGCAAACGTGGGCCACCGCGACGCCCATACCCTGCGCCCGTGACACGGCCCGCCGCACCAACGCCGCTTCGTCCGGGCTGCCGGCCGGCGCCGGTGAGGTCAAAACTTCGATCACTGAGCGGCTGATGGGGGCTTCCGAGTACACGAGAGCCATCCCCTTAATCTCCCCGGAGACTTCCAGAACGAAACAGTTCTCAGTCGGTTCCAATCCGGGTTGACCCAACACAGCATCAAAGGTGGTGCGGCAGAGCTCGTGTAGCTCGTCGTTGGTGCCGTTCTGGGAAGCCACGAATTCGACCAGGTCTGATCTGAGGTTGTTGGTGTAGTTAACGACTGGCAATCAGGTCTTCCAGGCTGGTAAACTCTGAAACTGGGTGGTGAAGACTGAGGCTGACGAAATTCGACGCCAACCAGCGAAATGGGCGGCGGATGAGCCGGGTGGTTCTTGGCGTACCGTGCCTACAGAGCCGTGTCTGGTGGCTGGGGCAGATTGTAGCAGAGTATCCTACGGTTCACAACGCCGGTTGATACCGCCTTTAATGGTAAATGATTCAAGCCACATAATCGTTAATGAATACTGATCTGGCACTTTGGTGTCTGATTCCGTAACACAAACCGGATAAACCCTTGGCGACGAGTCTGGCCGCGGATGATTGCGGTCTGTTCCAGCGCCACAATCCCTGCATCCCAGGACATGGAGACACGCCAACGCCAGGCCATTAGGAGGCCCCGATTTAATGCCCGAGCCAATGCCCGAGCCAATGAATGAAACCCCAGAGCGAGTTCTGGTTGTAACCCCCCACCCGGATGATGCCGATTTCTGGTGCGCCGGTACCGTCGCCAAATGGCTGGACGGCGGCGCGTCGGTCCGCTACGTGCTTTGCACCGATGGAGGCAAGGGAACCACCGACCCCAACATCTCTTCGGCGGCCCTTTCCAAGATGCGGGAACAGGAGCAGGCGGATGCGGTCCAAGCCCTCGGCGTGCAGGAGTTGGTGTTGCTGCACCACCCCGACGGCAGCCTTGAAGATAATGACGAGTTCCGAAGGGAGCTGGTCCGGCAGATTCGCCAGGTACGCCCGGATGTCGTGCTGTGCCCCGAGCCCTACCGGAAGAACCTGGCATGGCACCGGGACCACCGTATCACCGGGCAGGTCGCCTTGGACGCCGTATTCCCGTGCGCACGCGACCATCTGCACTTCGTCGAGCTATGGCGTGATGAAGGCTTGGAGCCGCACAAAACGCCAACCATGTTGTTCTGGGGGACGGAAGAGGCCGACACGATATCGGATATCTCCGAGTCGTTTGACGCCAAGCTTAAGGCGGTCAAGGCGCACAAAAGTCAGATGGACGGCCATAGCGATTCCGAGATCGCAGACTTCGTCAAAGAAAGGGCCAGAGATGCCGCCGGAAACTCCGGACTGGAATTAGCTGAAGCCTTCAGGAAGCTCACCTTTCGGGTCTAACTTTCTGGGTCTAACCTCTCGGGTCTAGCCTTCTGTGTCTAATCGGACGGGATCGGAGGCGGTCAACGTTGTTTGGTGCTTGGAAAGCGACCGCCTCTAAAGAGCGCCGGTACCTGGGTCGTTCAGCAATACCGGTCTCAGCAAGGGCAGCGCCGGGCCGCCAAACGAGAGCAGCCGGTCGTGAAACGTCTTGAGACTGTAAGCGCTGCCCTGCTCTCGCTGGTAATCCTCCCGCAGCTTCAGGATCATCAGTTTGCCCAGGGTGTAGTTCAGGTATCCGGGGTCAAAGGTGCCCCGCAGCGCCTCCCGCCGGGCCGGCAACTCGGCCATATAGGCGTTCTCCATGAAGAACCGGGTGGCGTCCTCCAGCGTCATTTCCCCCGTATGCATCCCCAGCGAGCACATATAGCGGCAATTACGGACCAGGGCCTCTAGCAACTGGGTCAAGAGCAATCGCGGCTGCCCCGCTCCGTACCCGGTTTCCAGCATCATCTCCTCTGTGTAATGGGCCCAACCCTCGGTGAACGAGTAGGCCGTTGCCACTCGGTTGACCAGCGGCAACTCCCGTCCGTATCGGTTGTGCAGGTGATGCACGAAGTGGCCGGGGTAGACCTCGTGGATTGAGATGGTCTTCAACGTGTCGTAATTGAAGTTGGAGAGCCACTCTTCGCTCTGCTGGACGGTCCAGTCGTCTTCCACCGGCGTCACGTAGTAGAAAGACTCAGTGGCCTTCGTCTCCAGGGCGCCGGCGCTGTCCATGGCCGCAAAGGCGTAGCGCATGTAGGCCGGCGTCTCGATCACCTGACAGCGGTCCTCGGAGGGCACGCTGATGACGTCAAAGTCGATCAGCGACTGCCGGATGTCTTCAAGCATTTCCCGCGTTTCTGGTATCAGCCGCTGGGCTTGGGGGTGGTTACGGCCGATGTCCTCGACGATCTCTCCAACCCGCCGGCCCGGTGAGATGCTCTGGGCGACCTCTTTGATGCGGGAGAGGTTATCTTCCAGATTAGCCTGCCCGATGGCGGCAATCCGGCTTAGAGGAGCATCCAAACCCTCCCCGGTGGCCAACATGCCCGAATAGAGCTCCGGCCCGATGGCGAATCCCCCGGGACCGTGGGTACCCCTGGACTTGAGTCTTTCGGCGAACCGGTCCAGGGCGGCGGCAGCGGTCTCCCTGGCCTGGTCGAATTCCTTGACTACCTCAGGGTCTTTCACATCCTTCGAAGCTTGGGCCAGGTCCACCCGGTAGAAACGGGCCATGCCGGAATAGCTCTCCACGCTCATGTCCACCACGTGGGATGACAAGCGTGCGGATAACGCCCGGTCCAGCACTTCAAGAAAATCGGGCGCCTGTTGCAAGACTGACGCCGCCGAACGCAGCCGGTCTTCCAACGGGGCGTAGTCACGGCGGATGTAGCCGCTCACGTTCAGGTACCCGCTATGGCGCATCGGGTTGTTCTCGAGAGGCTTGAGGTCGTTGAAGATGAACTGCTCCCGGCGCAGGAATAGCTCCAACATCCGGTAGCTCATGCGGTCCGGCGCATCCAGGGCGTTCGGGTCCAGTTTGCCCAGGTCTTTTAGGCCTTGGCGCAACTCTGCAGACCGGCGGGCGTTCTGGGCGGGCGAGAGGTCCGGGAGGCGGCCATCGTATTCGTGGCGGCCGATCCGGGACCCGGCGGTGGGATAGAAATCCCAGTGATCTTTGATCAGCCGTTCGGACAACCGTTGGAGATTCGCTTGAGTTTCGTTCTGTGCCATCGCGCTCCTCAAATAAAAAGGGCGGCCCATCTGATGGACCGCCCGCATCCAGCCGTTTTCCGAGTGGCTTAGAGCAGCGTTTCGCTGATCTGGAATTGAGGCTTGATGTCGGTGTAATTGGCGATGTCTCCCATGACGGCGCCGCCGTGGGTCTTGAAGGCTTCGTGCACCTCATCAGCCGTGTTGAAATAGAGGTGCCCAACGGCGATGTAGGGTGCGGGGGCGTTGGGGTCGGCGCTGGAAACGCCCTTCTCCATCTCACCTTTGAGCAGACCCGCGGGGCCCAGCAGGCTTTGGACCAGGTTCAGATGCGTGGTGGTCCAATAGCCGTGGTCGAATTTCTTGCCTTCTTCGTTGGGGTAGAGGACGGTGACTTTAATCATGGTTGATACTCCCGATTACGCATTATGATTCGCAAGGTTTTTCGCGCATTGCGCGCGTTTCGACCAGTGTACTCGGCACGCCGGTGGCTGGCAATGCCAGTCTTGATATTCAAGTTCGGGAAAAGCTATCCGATACCCATTTGGTACAATTAACCGGCCTCGAAAAATCCGCCTCCGGTGAGCTAATCAACGATAGATGGCGTACCTTTTCGGTCCGTACCGTCTCAACTCCAATCATTCGCAAGGAGCCACCCGCTCAATCAGATATGATGCAAGAACCACCCGCCTCCACCCAAAGATCTTCGTCCCCGGTGCCGGTCGTCAGACTCCCTTCCGTTCCTCTAACCATCACCTTCCTCGCGGTCTTGGCATTGGCGCTGGCGCTCGCCGCCTGCTCATCATCGGTGGACTCGAAGGACCCGGCGGAGTCGCAAGATGGGTCCGGCGGGCTTTCTTTGGTATGGGAAGCCTGGGACAAGATCAGTCAGAATTACGCCGGTGTGGACGCCTTGGATTCGGAGTCAGTGGCCGCCGGTGCGATGGCCCAGTTTTTGGACCTGGTGGACGTTTCCCCATATCCGTTCTTGACGGACGTCGGCCGAATGCGCGGGCAGCCTCCAGCCAACGTCCCCGGTGAGATGGTCGATCTTTGGCGGGCGTTTGCCCTCTACAGCGCCGGGGAGCCGGACTTCGATCCAGCCACGGTCGCGGAAGCGGTGGTGGCCGGCATGTTGAACGGCCTGGGAGACCCATCCGCAGCCTTCTTGGATGCTGAGCAATATCCGTTGGCCAGGGAGAACCTGGATGATGTGGTCGAGGGCAGTTACCTGGGCATCGGGTCCAGAGTGATCTCTCAAGACGGCCAGATCGTGCTGTTCCCCTTCGGGGGCTCGCCGGCGGAGAGCGCGGGTATCCTGCCCGGCGACGTATTGGTGGCGGTGGCCGGCTCATCGGTGGTGGGTCAGAGTGTTCAGGAAGTAGTGAGCCAAGTTGCGGGACCCAAGGGAACCAAAGTCCTGTTGGCCTTGGCGCGGGCCGGCGAAGCCCAGCACCTGGAGGTCGAGGTTTTCCGGGGCGACATAGAATTGCAATCGGTGGCCAGTCAATTGATACCCGGGGGCATCGCCTATCTGCGTATCTCCCGGTTTCGTGAGAATACGGGCGAGCAAGTGTTCAGCGCTCTGGAAGAGCTGAACCGGTTCGATATGCTGGCGTTGGTACTGGACCTGAGGTCCAACCCCGGCGGGTCCGCGGCGGCTGCCAAGGAATCGGCTGGCCAATTCCTGCCCGACGGCGCCGTATTTGGATTCGTGGAAGACCAGACCGGCAAGCGCACGGCCCAATACATCGCCTCCAACGAGGACCGCCTCAGCCTGGACGACCTGCTGATCGCGGTGCTGGTCAATGATCAGACCGTCCGGGAAGCGGAGACGATGGCGGCGGCGTTGCAGGACGCCGGCAGGGCCACTGTCTTTGGCACAGCCACCTTCGGCGACGCCTCGGCCTACGAGTTCATCGAACTGAGCAACGGGTCTGCCATGTACCTGCCGGTTTCCCGTTGGCTCACTCCATCAGGCAAGCTCCTGGGCCGGAACGGCCTAACCCCTGATGTAGAGGTCGACTCGGTCCCCGAAGTGGACGGCTACGGCGGTGAGAGTCAATTTAACCGCGCCTATGAGTTCCTGGACAGCCAACTTCCGCCATTCCGTTAACAACGGGGTTACTGTCCCGCGGGCACTCCTCTAGAAAAAATAAAGGCCTCTCCCTTGGAAGAGGCCTTTTTAGTTGCGGGTATGGGGAGGGCTAGCCGGTGTCGGCTTCCTCCTGACAGCGAAGACACACATAGGCGGCGATATCCTCTGGCAGGCTGTCGCTGGCCACATTGCGCTTGCGGCCGCACACCGAGCAGACCACAGTCTCCGTGGCGGGAGGCGGCGGTTTGGCGGTGACATTCTCCGCCTCGGGAGACCCACTTCGGTGTCTCCCTCGAAATCCGACGTAGTCGGAATCGCTCTCCCGCAACCGCAGGAAGCGTTCCCGGTCTTTACGGCCCAATCGGCCCTCCTTTAGGCAGGGACGAAGTCGCAACAGCCGGTCACCCTGCCTGTGGGCAGGAGCGATCGGCTGAATATTGAGCGGTTATAACGAAGGGATTACTTGATCTCGACGGAGGCCCCGGCCTCTTCAAGTTTGGACTTGATGTCGTTGGCTTCGTCCCTGGCGATGCCTTCCTTGATGGCGGTGGGAGCGGACTCCACCAACTCTTTGGCCTCGCGCAGGCCCAGGGAAGTGACTTCGCGAACGGCCTTAATGACGTTGATCTTATTGGGACCGATCTCTTTCAGGCTGACCTCGAACGCGGACTGGTCTTCCGCGGCGGCGGCGCCCTCGGCGGGAGCTCCACCGGCAGCGGGCGCGGCGGCGACGGCCACCGGGGCGGCGGCGCTGATGCCAAACTCGTTTTCCAAGGCCTTTACCACGTCGGCCAACTCGACAACGTTCATCCCTTTAATCGCTTCTATGATCTCGTCTTTGGTCATGATGTCTCCTCTTACTTCGTTGTGCTCGATCTAATAGTTATATTGAATTCGACTGCTTGGATCTGCGGAGCTATTCCGACTCTGTTTCCCCGTCGGATTCTGCTTCCGGCGCTGGTTCCGGCTTTGTTTCATTCTCGTCTGCCGCGGGTTGCTCGTCAGCGGGAGCATCTTCAGCCGCCGCCGCTTCGGGTTCACTGGCAGCCGAGGCTTCGGGAGCCTCTGCCGCCGGTTCCGGTTCTGGGGCGGGCTCAGGTTCGGCCACCGGGGCCGGGCCCTCCTCTTCCAACTGACGGACACGGGCTTGCAGCACGTTGCCGAAGGCTTGCAGGGGGCCGTTCATGACTCTGAGCAGTTGGGCGATCGGCGCCTGCATCGTGCCCAGCAGCATGGCGATCAACTGGTCTTTGGGCGGCAGCAAGGCGAGGCTGGTCACCTGGGCGGCGTTCATGACAGCGCCGTCACCCATCACCGCGCCTTGGATGGCCAGGGGTGTTCCGCCGGTGCGGATGAAGTCGGCCAGGACCTTGGCGGCGACCGCCGGGTCGTCAAATCCGATGGCGACGGCGGTGGGGCCATTGATAATCTCTTTCAGCTGGGGCCTCTGGGCTGCGTCGGCGGCCAGAGAGAACAGGGTGTTCTTGACGATATTGAATTCCACGCCGCCGTTCCGCATGGCGCGGCGCAACTCGGTCATCTGGTTCACCGAGATTCCCGCGTAGCTCGTGGTCATCGTGATCGCACTGCGCTCTAACCGGTCCTTGAGCTCTTGGACCCGGTCTATCTTTTGCTGGGTGGGCAAATCAGTCCTCCTGGTTTTCCATCTGTTCCAGACACGGCTAGGTGTGTCTGGAACGGCATGGGAATAAAAAACTCCCTGCGCCAATTGACACGGCGCAGGGAGTTATATGCTCCTGTTTCTGTACGTCGCGCCTAGGCGGGCGGCTTTCGCATTTAGCCCCGGTGGGGACCCGCGGTCTCTGGCGTGTGGTTCCTAGATTGTAAAGGCCCTGTGCGGGCCGCGACGCAGGCGGTTATTCCTGCGATTTAAGGGCTTGCAGGGCGGGTATGTCCAGTTGAACACTGGGGCCCATAGTTGAAGTGAGATATGCTGACCGAAAGAAAGGGCCTTTCATGCTGGCCGGTTGGTCTCTCATTATAGCATCGGTCAAAGCGGCGAGGTTTTCCACCAGCTTGTCGGCTTCGAAACTGACCTTGCCAACCGCGGAGTGGATGATTGCCGCGCGGTCCGTCCGGTACTCGGTGCGGCCGCCTTTGGCTTCTTGGATCGCGCGGGGCAGGTCCTGGGGTTGGACCATGGTGCCGGACCGTGGGTTGGGCATGAGGCCTTTGCGCCCGAGGACGCGGCCCAGTTTGCCGATCTTGGGCATCACCTGGGGGGTGGCCAGGCCCACTTCGAAATCGGACCATCCGCCTTCAATCTTCTCGATCAGGTCGTCTTCACCCACGAAGTCGGCGCCGGCGGCGCGGGCTTCCTCGGCGCCTTCAGCCCCAGCGAACACCACCACTCGGATGGTCTTGCCCAGGCCATGGGGCAGACTGCAAACCCCACGAATCATCTGATCGGCATGGCGGGGGTCGACACTCGTCCTGATGTGCAGTTCGACGGTCTCGTCGAACTTGGCGGTGGAAACCTCTTTCAGAAGCTCCATGGCCTCAATCGGCGTATAGGTCCTGTCTTCGTCCACCTTTTCCGCTACGGCACTGAACCGCCGGCTGTGCTTGACCATGGCTGCTATTCTCCTACTTCGATGCCCATGCTGCGGGCGGTGCCGGCGATGGTGGCCATTGCTTGTTCAACGTCGCTGGCGTTCAGGTCTACCATCTTGGATTCGGCTATCTCCCGGAGTTGCTGGCGGCTGATATGGCCGACGCTGCCCTGCCTGGATTCGGCGCTACCCTTGTCCACTCCCGCCGCCTTGCGGAGCATGTCCGACGCCGGAGGAGTGCGGGTCACAAATGTGAAGGAACGGTCTTCATAGACGGTCAGGTGGACGGGCACGATAGTCCCAGCCTGGGTGGCCGTTTTAGAGTTGTACTCCTTGACGAAACCCATGATGTTGACGCCGTGTTGGCCCAACGCGGGTCCCACCGGAGGGGCGGGAGTCGCCTTTCCGGCTTCCAATTGCAGTTTGATGATGGCCCTAACTTTCTTCGCCAATGGGGGCTCCTAGTTGCTCTCGTGTTTGGTGTATCCCCCGGACCGGGGATGTTCTGACGTGCGCTCTAGCTTCAGGGTTCTTCCAGTGTTAAACGCCGGTTAAACGCCCGGTTTAGATGCGCTCCACTTGCAAGAAATCAAGTTCCACGGGCGTTTCACGCCCGAAGAAGGATACCATAACCCGGACCTTGCCCTTGCCTTCGTCCACGTCGTTGATGGAACCGATGAAATCCACAAAGGGGCCTTCGGTGATGCGTACGGTCTCGCCCCGTTCCAGCCCGATGTTGACGCGGGTGGGGCCGGAGTCGACCTGCTTCAAGATGTCTTCCATCTGCTTGTCTTCAAGGGGCACCGGCTTGGGCCGTTTGTCGTGCTCGTCCTCGGTGGAGACGAAACCAGTCACGCCCGGCGTGTTGCGCACGGCGTACCAGCTTTCGTCGTCCATGGTCATCTGGACCAGGATGTAGCCGGGGAACAATTTCTTTCGTTCCGAGCGGCGCTGCCCTTCCTTAAAGACCACTTCCTCTTCCGTGGGAACCAGGACCTCATTGATCCTGTCCTGCATGTCCAGGCTCTGAATGCGCAGCCGCAGGTTCTTTTCGACCAGGTCTTCCTGGCCGGAGTAGGTATGGACGATATACCATCGAGGCCCTTGGGCCTCTTCCGTTTCCGATGTATCTCTTGAAGTCATGTTGCAATGTCCAATGCTAGGTCACGCCGATTCATTGGGACGAGAAACGGCAACCCAGGTATCCTGGGTGACGATCCCGGAGGCGCCGGCCGGGTCCCAGGCCTTCTTTAGAATATGACCCGCGTGAACAACTCCGAGAAGATCCGGTCGAGTCCACCCAGGAAGAAACCGGCTGCGATGGCCAGTACGATCACGACCACGGTCAGCCGCGAGGTCTCTTCCCTGCTGGGCCAGACCGACTTGCGCAATTCCGAGTAGGTCTCTCGAAGGAAACCTACCGGGGTAACGCGTCCGCCGCCGGTGGGGGAGGCGATACGTTGGCTGCGCGTTGATGCCCTAGCCATTGGGAACTACCTCACTTCACGGTGCGTCTTGTGACTGCGGCACCGGGAGCAATATTTCTGCAACTCCATGCGGTTGGGGTCGTTGCGGCGGTTCTTCATCGTCGTGTAATTGCGTTCCCGGCAGTCGCCGCACTGCAGGGTGATGATCTGTCGTACGTCGGCGGTTTTTCTGGCCATCGGTTACTCCACAACCTTGGTGATTACGCCGGAGCCAACGGTGCGGCCGCCCTCGCGGATGGCGAAGCGCATCTGCTCTTCGATCGGCACCGGGCTCATCAGTTCGATCTCCATCTTGACGTTGTCCCCAGGCATGACCATCTCAACGCCCTCGGGCAGTGTGCACTCGCCCGTGATGTCGCTGGTCCGGATGTAGAACTGGGGCTTGTAGCCGGAGAAGAACGGGGTGTGCCGTCCGCCTTCGTCACGGCTCAGGATGTAAACCTCGGCTTCGGCCTTGGTGTAGGGCTTCATGGTGCCGGGCGCCACCAGGACCTGACCGCGCTCCACCTCTTCCCGGTCAACGCCGCGGAGCAGGATGCCTACGGCGTCGCCTGCTTGGGTGGTGTCCAGGTTCTTGTGGAACATCTCCAGGCCGGTGGCCACCGTCTCGCGGACATCGCCCCAGCGGATAATCTCCACGGGGGAACCAACCTTCAGTGTGCCGCGCTCGACCCTGCCGGTAACCACCGTGCCGCGTCCTTTGATGCCGAACACGTCTTCGATGGGCATCAGGAAGGGCCGGTCGATGACCCGCTCGGGCTGAGGGATGTATTCGTCCAGGGTCTTGACGAGCAATTTGACCTGCTCGACGGCCGTGGGGTCGCCTTCGATCGCTTTGAGGCCGCTGACACGCACGATGGGAGTGTCGTCGCCGGGGAAGCCGTAGCGGTTCAAAAGGTCGCGTACCTCAAGCTCCACCAGCTCCAACAATTCTTCGTCATCCATCATGTCGCATTTGTTCAAGGCGACCAAGATGCGGGGCACCTCAACCTGGCGGGCGAGGAGGATGTGCTCCCGGGTCTGGGGCATGGGGCCGTCGGGCGCGCTTACCACCAGGATCGCGCCATCCATCTGGGCGGCGCCGGTGATCATGTTCTTGATATAGTCAGCGTGACCGGGGCAGTCGACGTGGGCATAGTGCCGTGTCTCCGACTCATACTCCACGTGGGCGATGGCGATGGTTACGCCACGGGCCTTTTCTTCGGGAGCATTGTCGATGCTGTCCATGTCCAGGTAGTTAGCCAGGCCTTGGTCGGCCAACACCTTCGTGATGGCTGATGTCAACGTAGTCTTTCCATGGTCAACGTGGCCGATGGTGCCCACGTTGACGTGGGGCTTTGTCCGGTCGAATTGCTGTTTAGCCATCTCTTTAGGTGTCCTCCCTACTGCTTTTAACTCGGGTTTTTATTTGGATATTGATTCGGGCCAATGTTCAGAGCCAATGTTCAGAGCCGGTTCTTGCTGGAGCCCAGAGGCGGGATTGAACCGCCGACCTCGTTCTTACCAAGAACGCGCTCTGCCGCTGAGCTATCTGGGCTGATAGAATATTGTTCCGTAATCTGCCCCTTTGATAGAGGGCGGTCTATGAGTCCTCGCCTGTTTGTCCGGTTCCTGAGCCTCAGTATCGGCTACGATGCAAGGTTGGTGGAGGGGGCAGGATTCGAACCTGCGAAGCCCTTCCGGACGCCAGATTTACAGTCTGGTGGCTTTAACCACTCACCCACCC